>JAEWIJ010000137.1 GCA_023387235.1 Pseudomonadota bacterium | reverse complement strand
TCCTCGCGCCGTGCGGCCTCGGCAGCGATGACCTCGCGCGTGCCGCCCGTGCGCTCGGGCTTCTCCGCGGGCGCGTTGCCATCCCGTCCTGATGATCCGGCCGATGCGCTGGCGCTCCGAGCGGCCGCTTGCCGGCGTGCCTCGGCTTCCCAGCTCGCAGGGTCCTTGGCGATCTGATCGCGATCCCGGGTGCTATCGGCCTTGCCATCCTTCGGATTGGGCGCCGGGGCAGCGGCCGGAGAACTCGGTGCCGGAGCGGGGCCGGCCGGCGGCTGGGCCGCCTGCGGCGGCGGAGGTGGAGCTGCAGCCGGCTTGGGCTCGGCTTTTTTCGGAAAGGCGTCCGCGGCCGGCTTCCAGTCGTCAAAGCCTTGATGCCACACGAGATCTGTCGGCAGCAGGTAGCCGAGCTCGATGATCTTTTCCATCTCGGGGGCACTAATGGGGCCGTGCTGCTGCCCGTCGCGCGCCAGATACCATTCGATGGATTGATCGGCCTGCGACATGAGTCCCGTCGTTCTCGGAGTGCTGTTGGCAGTCATGCTCGGCCGGGCCGCCCGCGTTCTGGTCCCAGACGAGCGTGGCTCCGCGTGCCTCTATTACCACACCTGACGACGCATCGTCGCCCATTGCGGCGAAATTCAGAAGTTTCGCGTCTGCGCGATCATCCGTCGCCGCCAGTCGGCACCCGGGTCTCGCCAGCGCATCCACTCACGGCGAGACTAAGCACCAACCGCGGCATTCAGGTGGCAGAAAGCTCACGTTGCATCCTTGAATTGCGCGTCGACCGGCACCCGGTAGGCATTGGCGAGCCGGTTGGTCATGTTGGCGAGGCCGACGACGGCATAAAGCTCGTTGATCTGGGCGTCGGTCGCACCCTTGGCGCGCGCCGCAGCCGTATGCGAGGCCATGCAGTACTCGCAGTTGTTGGTAATCGAGATCGCGACGTACACGAGCTCTTTCGTCAGCGGGTCGAGATGCCCCGGACCCATGATCGCCTTGAGGCTCTCCCAGGTGTGCTTGAGCATGCGCGGCTCGTGCGCGAGATAGCGCCAGAAGTTGTTGATCGTCTTGACCTTGCGCGTCGACTTGATGTCGTCGAAGACGGCGCGCACCTCGGCGCTTGCAGTCCGGGGATCGACGGGCTTCATTGGGCACTCCTTCAAGTTCGGTCTGGCGGCGGCATCTCGGCGCGAAGTGTCTCGCACTCGCCGCGCGGGCGTCAATCGGTGGTCGCGGAGTAGTGGTCGCGGAGTGTTGAGGCGATGAGCAAACCGACGGCAGAGGATGAGAGCACGGCCGCAGCCGCGGCGCTCGACGTGCTCGAGAAGCATGTTGCCGCACTCAATGCGCGCGATCCCGCCGCGATCGCCGCGACGCTTCATTTCCCACACTACCGGCTTTCGGGCGGCGGCATGCGCATCTGGGAAACGCCGGCGCGCTACTTCGATGACTTCCGCGCCCGCGCCGGCGGCGACTGGCACCACAGCGCCTGGGATTTCCGCAGGGTCATTGCCGCGTCCGCCGACAAGGTCCACCTCGACGTGCAATTCACACGCTACCGCGGTGACGGCTCGGCGATCGCCAGCTTTCGCTCGATCTGGGTGGTCACGCGCATCGACGGCCGATGGGCCGCGCAGCTCCGTTCGAGTTTTGCACCCTAGGTTTCTGATCGGCATACGCACGATCGAGATCGGCGGTCGTGCTGCGCGATCGCACTGGCGCCATCATGCTCAATCCACTGGCACGGCTCCGAAATCCGGAATTCTGAAATTGACGTATGTCCGTACCAATGCAATCTTGCGCCCGTTCGCTCGGAGCACGGCAGCAATGTCCGGCACGCGCGGCAATCAGGTCTGGGGAGGCCTCCGATGCAAGATCGGCCCGCGAGTGCTGGCGCTGTCGGCGTGCTGCCATCAGAGGCGGCGCGGCGTCGCTGCCGCTCGGGCGAGCTGACGGGACATACGGCTGGTCAGGCACCCGGGTACGTGCAGGGCAATCTCTGCATCCTGCCGAAGGCCTACGCCACGGACTTCGCCGCTTTCTGCCAGCGCAATCCCAAGCCATGCCCGGTGATCGGCATGAGCGCGGTCGGCGATCCGGCGCTCCCCGATCTCGGCGATATCGATATCCGCACGGACGTGCCGCGCTATCGCGTCTTCAAGGACGGCACGTGCATCGACGAGCCGACCGACATCAATGCCTACTGGACGGACGACCTCGTGTCGTTCGTGCTCGGCTGCTCCTTCTCCTTCGAGCAGCCGCTGCTCGACGAAGGCATCCCCCTCCATCACATCGAGCGCGATACGGTCGTGCCCATGTACCGCACCTCGATCGATTGCGTGCCGGCGGGCCCGTTCAGCGGCAAGATGATCGTGTCCATGCGCATGATGACGCCGGCCGACGCGATCCGCGCCGTTCAGGTGACGTCACGTTTTCCCGCCGTTCACGGCGCACCCGTTCACATCGGCATCCCCGAGGCCATCGGCATCGATGACCTCATGAAGCCGGACTACGGCGATCCGCCGCCGGTTGTCGAGAAGGGTCTGCTGCCCGTATTCTGGGCTTGCGGGGTCACGCCGCAATCCGTCGTTCTCAACGCCCGCCCGCCGCTCTGCATCACCCACAAGCCGGGCTCGATGCTGATAACCGATCGCCTGAACAACAAGCTCGCGGCGCTCTAGAAGTCTGCCGGCTCATTTTTGTGCCTGTATCGAAGGGAGGAAGTACTGATGAAGTTTTCACTACCCGTAGCCTGCGTTGCCGCGACTCTCGCGGCCGCGGCGTCCATTCCCGTGTGGGCGCAGGACCTCCAGCCCCGCACCTTCAGTGCGGTCGGCACTTGGAACTTCCTGACCAACTGGCAGAAGATGGAGCAGCCCTTCTGGACGGAAGATTTGCCGAAGGCAACGGGCGGCAAGCTCAAGGGCAACATCAAGTCGATCACCGAGGTGAACCTCAAGGGCACCGAGGTCATCCGGCTGCTCAAGCAAGGCGTCTTCGAGTTCGCAGCCGCGCTGCCGATCTACGTCGAGGATGGCGGCGCGATCATCGAGGCATCGGACATTGCCGGCGTCGCGCGCGACTTCAAGATGAGCCGCGCCATTGTCGATGCCTGGATGCCCGAAATGCAGAAGGCTATGGCGCGCAACGGCGCCACGATCCTCGGGACTTTCACGTTTCCCGAGCAGGTCATCTTTTGCAGGGGTGACATCAAGAGCCTTGATGATCTGAAGGGCAAGAAGGTTCGCGTTCAGGGCACGTCGCAGGCCGACTTCGTGGCGGCTCTCGGCGGCGTCGGCGTGACGATCCCGTTTGGTGAAGTCGTGCCGGCTCTCGAGAAGGGCGTTACCGACTGCGGCGTGACCGGCACGATGCCCGGCTACAAGGCCAAATGGTACGAGGTCGTCAACACGCTCGTTCGCCTGCCCGTCAACTACACGGTCGGCATCTGGGTCGTGAATACGAACGTGTGGAACAAGCTTCCCGAGGCGACGCGGACGGTCATTCAGGCCGAGATGAAGAAGCTCGAAGACAAGGCCTGGAAGGTCATCGAGGACGAGACCGAGGAGGGCGTCGCCTGCAACACCGGCAGTGGCGCCTGCTCGGTCGGAGCGCCCGGTAAGTTGAAGCTGTACATTCCTTCGGGCGACGACTTCGCCGCGCGCAAGAAAATGATCGACAGCCAGGTTCTTGCGGCTTGGGCCAAGCGTTGCGGCGCCGAGTGCGCTGCGAAATGGACGGAGCTCGTCGGCAGCAAGTACGGCCTGACGGCCAAGGCCGAGTAATCATTCTCGCGGTAGGGGAAGGCCCGGGATTTGTCCCGGGCCTTTTATTTATATGATCGATATGCTTCGCACGCTTCTGTCCGAGACGCCGCTCTGGCAGTTCGTGGCGGTGGCGGTCGTGCTCGTCCTCATGGTTCTGCAGCGCGACGTCCTGTGGCGCCTTGTCAGTCGGGTGGCGCTGCTCGGCGTCTGGATCGGTGCCGCACTGCTATTCACCGCAGCCGCGATCGTGACTGCTGAAGTTCTGGTGCGAAAGGCCGCCGGCACGATCGTCGGCACGAGCTTCGTCTTCTCGGGCTCGGATGAGATCTCCGGTTATCTCTTTGCGGTCGGCATGAGCTTTTCCCTCGCCCACGTGCTCGTCACCAAGGGGCACGTGCGCATCGACGTGCTTTACGCGCAATTCACCCCCAAGACGCGCGCTGTTATGGATCTGATTGCGCTTTTTGTTATGGCGATCTTCGTCTCCTCCATGCTCGAGCGCGCAATCGATGTCGCGACGACGAGCTACGTCGAGCAGATCCGGTCGAACACGAACCTTCGGATCCCTCTGGCCTGGTCGCAGATTCCATGGGCCTTCGGCATCGGCCTCTTCTTCGTGACCATTCTCCTCGCGATATTCCGATCGCTTGCGGCACTGCTGCGTGGAGACTTTGCCGCCGTCAACGCCATCGCGGGCGTCTCGACGACGGAGGAGGAGATCGAAGCGGAAACCAAGGGCCTCGATGTGCGCGGCCCGACGCCGCGCGCGGAGGCATAGCGCATGCTCGCAACGACGCTCCTGCTTCTGCTCGGACTTCTCGCCATCAGCGTGCCCGTCGCTGCCGTCATGGGTGTGCTCGGCCTGGCCCTCAATGACATGTTCGCCTTCATGCCGCTGCAGCGCGCCATGGGCGAGATCATCTGGAATGCGTCGAGCGAGTACATCTTGATCGCCATTCCGCTGTTCGTCATGCTTGGCGAAATTCTGCTTAGGGCCGGCATTGCCGAGCGGGTGTACAACGCCGCGGCACAGTGGCTCTCGTGGCTGCCGGGCGGTCTCATGCACGCCAACATCGGCACCTCGGCCATGTTCGCGGCGACGTCCGGCTCGAGTGTAGCCACAGCCGCCACGATCAGCACGGTGGCCATCCCGCAGATCAAGCGACGCGGCTACGATGAGCGACTCTTCCTCGGCAGCATCGCCGCGGGCGGTACGCTCGGCATTCTCATCCCGCCGTCGATAAATTTCATCCTTTACGGCCTGCTGACCAACAGCTCGGTGCCTCGGCTCTATCTTGCCGGCTTCATTCCGGGCTTCCTTCTGGCCGTCCTGTTTATGGCGATTATCCTGGTTCTCTGTCTCCTCAATCCCCGAAAAGGCGGTACGTCTCTGGAGACGAGCTGGAGCAGTCGCATTCGTGCGCTTCCTGATTTGCTGCCGCCGGTATTCATTTTTCTTGCCGTCGTCGGCTCGATCTATGCGGGCTGGGCCACGCCGACGGAGGCCGCCTCTCTTGGTGTGATCGCGGCGCTGATCCTGGCCGCGTGGGAACGGCGGCTGTCGTTGTCGATGCTGCGTGCGGTCGCGGAAGGTACGATGCGGACGACCGCGATGATCATGCTGATCATCCTCGCGGCGCAATTCCTGAATTTCGTGCTCGCTGCGATTGGCCTCACCGATGGCCTCGGCCAGTGGATCCAGAGTCTCGGTCTCGGCAAGTACGGCACGATGATACTTATCATCGGCTTCTATCTCGTGCTCGGCTGCTTCATGGAGACGATCTCCATGATGATCCTCACGACGCCCTTTATCGCGCCGATCGTTTTCGCCCTCGGTTGGGACCCCATCTGGTGGGGCATCGTGCTGACCGTAATGATCGAGGTGGCTCTCATCACGCCACCAGTCGGGCTGAATCTCTACGTGGTCCAGGGCATGCGAGATCGAGGCCCGGTAACGGATGTCATCTGGGGCGCGCTTCCGTTCGTGTTCGCCATGCTGGCGCTTGTTGGGCTGCTCATGGCTTTTCCGGAGCTTGCACTCTGGCTGCCGAAAGTGGTCATGGGCTAATGTGGCGCCGAGAGCGATGAACGTCTCTCGGCAGAAGCACTGAGAGCAATCAGCGATCATGTGGCAGTTCTGGATCGACCGCGGCGGCACGTTCACCGACATCGTCGCGCGTCGACCGGACGGCGAGATCCTCATCCATAAGGTGCTTTCCGAAAATCCCGAGCGCTATCGCGATGCCGCCGTGCAGGGCATTCGCGATCTGCTCGGACTGAAGCCGGGCGAAGCCATCCCAGTCGGCCTCATCGACACCGTGCGCATGGGCACGACCGTCGCGACCAATGCGCTGCTCGAGCGCAAGGGTGATCCGACGCTGCTGCTCATCACCAAGGGCTTCGCCGATCTCCTGCGCATCGGCTACCAGAACCGCCCGCGCCTGTTCGATCTTCACATCAGGCTGCCTGAAGTGCTGTACTCGCGTGTCGCCGAGGTCGACGAGCGCATGGGCGCGCGCGGCGAGGTCGTGCATGCTCTCGACGAAGTCACCGCGCGCGCGGCGCTGCAAGAGGCTTATGCCGCTGGCATCCGCGCCGTTGCGATCGCCTTCATGCACGCCTACCGCTATCCCGCGCACGAGCAGCGCGTCGCCGAGATCGCGCGCGAGGTCGGTTTCACGCAGATCTCGCCGAGCCATCTCGCGAGCCCGCTCATAAAGCTCGTCTCGCGCGGCGATACGGCGGTCGCGGATGCCTATCTCTCGCCGGTACTGCGCCGGTATGTCGATCAGGTACGCGACGAGCTCGGCGCCGATCGCGGCGGCTGCCGGCGCCTTCAGTTCATGCAGTCGAACGGCGGGCTGATCGACGCGGCGCTCTTTCAGGGCAAAGATTCGATCCTTTCCGGACCTGCGGGTGGCGTTGTCGGCATGGTCAGGACCGGCACCATGGCCGGTTTCGACAAGCTTATCGGCTTCGACATGGGCGGCACGTCGAGCGACGTCACGCACTTCGACGGTCAGTACGAGCGCTCTTTCGAGACGGAGGTTGCGGGCGTGCGCATGCGCGCGCCGATGATGCACATTCATACGATTGCTGCAGGCGGCGGCTCGATCCTGAAGTTCGAGGACGGGCGTTTCCAGGTCGGGCCGGAAAGCGCCGGCGCAAATCCCGGTCCCGCCTGCTATCGGCGTGGTGGTCCGCTCGCCGTCACCGATTGCAATGTGCTGCTCGGCAAGATCCAGCCGGATCATTTCCCGCGCGTCTTCGGCCCTGGCGGCGACGAGCCGCTCGACGTCGAAGCCGCGCGCGCGGGCTTCGCGCGCATGACGGCCGCAATCAATGCCGCGAGCGGCACGTCCTACATGCCCGAGGAGGTGGCCGAGGGCTTCCTGCGCATTGCCGTCGAGAACATGGCCAATGCCATCAAGAAGATCTCCGTGCAACGCGGCTATGACGTGACGCGCTATACGCTTAACTGCTTCGGCGGTGCGGGCGGACAGCACGCCTGCGCCATCGCCGATGTGCTCGGCATCACGCGCGTGTTGCTGCATCCCTATGCTGGCGTGCTCTCGGCCTATGGCATGGGCCTCGCGGAAGTGCGTGCATTGCGCGAGCGTCAGGTCGAGCGGCCGCTCGAGGGCTCGGCTGACGCCATTGAGAAGGCTCTTGCGGACCTTGAAGCGGATGCCGTTGCCGAAGTGCGCGGGCAGGACATTCCGCGCGAGCGGATCACGGTCGAGCGGCGCGTGTACGTGCGCTACGAGGGGGCGCATCAGCCCCTCGCCGTCGAATTTGGTAGCGAAGCGGAGCTGCGCGCACGTTTTGCGGACGCCCATCGCGCGCGCTTCGGTTTCGCGGTTGAGCGCGACGACCTCATCGTCGAGGCGGTGGCGCTGGAGGCCATCGGCGCGAGCGACGTGATCGTGGAGCGGCCGCTCGCATCGCGCGACAAACCGCAAGTGTCGCCGATCGCACAGGTCCGCATGCACGCGCGGGGCGGCTGGGGTGATACGCCGCTCTATGATCGCAGTACGCTCGGACCCGGCGACGCGCTCGAAGGCCCGGCCATCATCATCGAGCCGACGGGCACCAACGTCGTCGAGGAAGGCTGGTCGGCGACGATCACCGATCTCGGCCATCTCGTTCTGACGCGCACGGCAGCTCAGGCGCGGCGCGAGCATCTCGGCACTGACGCCGATCCGATCATGCTCGAGGTCTTCAACAACCTCTTCATGTCCATTGCCGAGCAGATGGGCGCGACGCTCGAGAACACCGCGTATTCGGTGAACATCAAGGAGCGGCTCGACTTCTCCTGCGCGCTCTTCGATCCCGAAGGCAATCTCGTCGCCAACGCGCCGCATGTGCCGGTGCATCTCGGCTCCATGAGCGAGGCTGTGCGCACGGTGCTGCGTCTCAATGCCGGAAATCTCCGCCCCGGCGACAGCATCATGCTGAACAATCCCTACAACGGCGGCACGCATCTGCCCGATGTGACGGTCGTAACGCCGGTCTTCAGTCGCGATGGCGCGCGCATCCTGTTCGTCGTGGCCTCGCGCGGGCATCATGCGGATATCGGCGGCAAGACGCCGGGATCGGCGCCGCCGGACAGCCGCCACATCGACGAGGAAGGCGTCCTCATCGACAACTTCAAGATGGTCGATCAGGGCCGCCTGCGCGATGCCGAGACGCGCGCGCTGCTCGCCTCCGGGCGCTATCCCTGCCGCAACATCGACCAGAACATGGCGGACCTGCGCGCGCAGATCGCCTCGAACGAGACGGGCGTGCGCGAGATCCTGCGCATGGTGGAGCAGTTCGGCCAGCCGGTCGTCGATGCGTACATGCGCCACGTGCAGGACAATGCGGAAGCCGCCGTGCGCAAGGCGATCGACACGCTGCGCGACGGCGAATTCCACTACCCAATGGACAGTGGCGCGGCGATCCGCGTCGCCGTGCGCGTCGATCGCGCCACGCGGAGCGCGACGATCGATTTCACCGGGACTTCGCAGCAGAGCGCGTTCAACTACAACGCGCCGCTCGCTGTCTGCCGCGCCGTGGTGCTCTATGTGTTCCGCACACTCTCCGAAAGCGAGATCCCGCTCAACGAGGGTTGCCTCAAGCCGCTGACGATCATCACGCCCGAAGGCACGATGCTCAACCCGCGCACTCCGGCGGCGGTCATTGCGGGAAACACGGAGGTCTCGCAGGCGGCGACCAACGCGCTATTCGGTGCCCTCGGCGTGCTGGCCGGCTCGCACGGCACAATGAACAACTTCGTTTGGGGTAATGCGCGGCTGCAGAACTACGAGACCATCTGCGGCGGCACGGGCGCCGGCAACGGTTTCGACGGCGCGAGCGCGGTGCACTCGCACATGACCAACACGCGCATGACCGATCCGGAAATTCTCGAATGGCGTTTCCCGGTGCGGCTGGAGGCGTTCGGCATCCGGCGCGGTTCGGGCGGGGTCGGGCGTTGGCGCGGCGGTGATGGCGCGGTGCGGCGGATGCGTTTCCTCGAAGCCATGACGGTCACGACGCTCGGCTCCTCGCGCAAGGTTCCGCCCTTCGGTCTTGCCGGCGGGGAGCCCGGGGCCTGTGGCGTCGACAGGGTCGAGCGCGCCGGCGGCACGGTCGAGCCTCTCGAAGGCAATGACCGGCGGGAGCTGCAACCTGGCGATCTCTATCACATGGAAACGCCGGCGGGCGGGGGCTATGGCCCTCGGGCCTAGGAGTGCTTACCTTGCGATTGTGAGGCGTCCCACTTGGTATGCCAGAAGCTTCACGGCCTGATATACTCCGCCCACCATGGATATCCGCCAGCTCCAGTACCTGTCGGCCCTCGCGCGCGAGAAGCATTTCACGCGCGCTGCCAAGGCATGCAACGTCACGCAGCCGACGCTCTCGGGGCGCATCCGCCAGCTCGAGCAGGAACTCGGCGTGCCGATCGTCGAGCGTGGCCAGCGTTTCCATGGACTGACGGCCGAGGGCGAGCGCGTGCTCATGTGGGCGCACGCGATCCTCGACAACTGGGGCTCGCTGCAGCAGGAGATCGGGACGCTCAGGAGCGCCAAGGGCGCGCTCGTCGGCCGGCTTTCGCTTGGAGTCGTGCCGTCCGCGCTCCCCATGGCGGCACTGATCACCAAGGCCATCCAGGACCGCCACAGCGGCATCGAGCTGACCGTGCTGTCCCAAAGCTCGGTCGAGATCCTGCGCAATCTCGAGGATTTCTCGATCGACGTCGGGCTCACGTACCTCGACAACGAGCCGATCGAGGGTATGCGCGCTGAATCCATCTACATGGAGCGCTACTGCCTGCTCGTGCGTGACGATCATGCGCTCGCCGAGAAGAAGTCGGTGACCTGGGCCGAGGCGGCGAAGCAGCCTCTCTGCCTGCTCACGCCGAACATGCAGAACCGCCGCATCATCGACCGTGCCTTCCGGACGGCGAACAGCACGCCCATCATCCGGCTGGAGACGAACTCCGTCATCAATCTCTATGCGAACGTCCACCTCATGGGTCTCGCGAGCATCGTGCCGGAGTATTTCCTCAAGATCCTCGGGCCCATGTCGGACATCCGCGCCGTGCCGCTGACGAGCCCGGAGATCGAGCACAGCGTGGGCCTCGTGGCCGTCGACCGCGATCCGGTCTCGCCGCTGGTGCTCGCGGTGTTCGAATCCGCCGCGCAGGTGGCCCAGCCTCCGCCGCTAGCCAGGAAATAGGGTCATCGGCGCCCCCGATTGACTCATCGGCACAACCGATTGGATTGGCATACCAGTTCGGGCCAGAATGCGTTTCTGGAATGATTTTAGGTGCGCGGTGCCAGGGTGCCATCGCGTACATTCATCCGAAATTGTTTAGTAGGATGAGTGGGTTGGGCGCGATGCGCCGCCGCCGAGAGAGGTACCCTGAATGCCCGATACGACCGCCGAGGACACAGCACGCGGCATTGCCGCCGAGCACGGCAACCGGCCGGACGAGCTGCTCGAAATTCTGCACGACGTTCAGTCGGCATTGGGTTTCGTGCCGGAGGCGGCCCTGCCGGTGCTGGCCGAGGTGCTGAATCTGTCCCGCGCCGAGGTGCACGGCGTGGCCACCTTCTACCATGACTTCCGGGCCAAGCCGGCCGGGCGCCATGTCCTGAAGCTCTGTCGCGCTGAAGCCTGCCAGTCCATGGGCGGCGAGGCGCTCGTCGAGCGGGCCGAGGCGCATCTCGGCATTGCCTGTGGTGAAACCAGCGCCGACGGCCGCGTGACGCTCGAGCCGATCTACTGCCTCGGCCTTTGCGCGACCGCACCATCCGCCATGATCGACGGCCGCATTGTCGGGCGCATGACCTCCGAGCGGCTCGACGCTGTGCTGAAGGAAGCCGGCGCATGACCGTGCGGTTCTTCATTCCGAGAGATGCAGCGGCGATCGCGGTCGGCGCCGATGAGGTCGCGGCCGCGCTTGCGAAGGCTGCGCAGGCGGCCGGTCGCACGATCGAGATCGTCCGCACGGGCTCGCGCGGCATGATGTGGCTGGAGCCGCTGCTGGAGGTCGAGAGCCACGGCGTGCGCCACGGCTTCGGATCGCTCGACGTGAGCGATGTAGCGAGCCTCGTCGCTGCCGGACTTCTCGATGGTCATTCGCTGGCGCTCGCGGGACATGCGAAGTCGGTCGGTCCGGTGGAGCAGATCGGCTTCTTCGCGCGCCAGACGCGGCTGACTTTCGCGCGGTGCGGCGTGATCGATCCGCTCTCGCTCGACGATTATCGCGCACACGGCGGCTACGTCGGTCTCGAGCAGGCCATCGGGCTCGGCGGCGCCGGCATTGTCGATGTCGTCGCGAAATCAGGCCTGCGCGGACGCGGCGGCGCGGGCTTTCCGACCGGCATCAAGTGGAAGACCGTCCACGATACGCCGGGCGAGCAGAAGTACATCGTCTGCAATGCCGACGAGGGCGACAGCGCGACTTTCGCCGACCGCATGATCATGGAAGGCGATCCCTTCCTGCTGATCGAGGGCATGACGATCGCGGGCCTCGCCGTTGGTGCGACCAAGGGCTACATCTACGTCCGCTCGGAGTATCCGCACGCCATTGCGACGCTGAAGGAAGCGATCTCCATCGCGCGCAAGGCGGGGCTGCTCGGCGCCAATGCCGCGGCATCGAAGAAAGCCTTCGACCTCGAAGTGCGCACGGGTGCCGGCGCGTACGTCTGCGGCGAGGAGACGGCGCTGCTCGACAGCCTCGAAGGCAAGCGCGGCATCGTGCGCGCCAAGCCGCCGCTGCCTGCGCACAAAGGGCTCTTCGGCCGCCCGACGGTGATCAACAACGTTCTTTCGCTTGCGGCGGTGCCGTTCATTCTCTCGGAGGGTGCGAAGGTCTATGCCGATCTCGGCATGGGACGTTCGCGCGGCACGATGCCGATCCAGCTTGCGGGCAACGTCAAGCATGGCGGCCTGTTCGAGACGGCGTTCGGCATGACGCTCGGCGAGCTCGTCGATGACGTCGGCGGCGGCACGTTCAGCGGACGCCCGGTCAAGGCCGTACAGGTCGGCGGTCCGCTCGGCGCGTACTTCCCGCGTGCGCTGTTCGACACGCCCTTCGACTACGAGGCCTTCGCCGCCAAGAACGGCCTTATCGGCCACGGCGGCATCACCGTCTTCGACGATACGGCCGACATGGCCAAGCAGGCGCGTTTTGCCTTCGAGTTCTGCGCCATCGAGAGTTGCGGCAAGTGCACGCCCTGCCGCATTGGTTCCACGCGTGGCGTCGAGACCATCGACAAGATCATGGCCGGCGAGAGCCCGGAAACGCAGCTCGCGCTCGTTGCCGACCTCTGCAACACCATGAAGTTCGGATCCTTGTGCGCGCTTGGCGGGTTTACCCCGTATCCGGTTATGAGTGCGCTGACGCATTTCCCTGATGATTTCCGTCGGGCCAGGCGCCTGCCCCAGGCCGCGGAGTGAGGACACCATGACCCTCGTGAACGAGATCGATTTTGGAACGCCCGCCTCGAAATCCGAGAAGACCGTCACGCTGACGATCGACGGCGTCGAGGTAACGGTGCCGGAAGGCACGTCGATCATGCGTGCGGCCATGGAGGTCGGCACGAAGATCCCGAAGCTCTGCGCGACGGACAGCATCGAGGCCTTCGGCTCGTGCCGGCTCTGCCTCGTCGAGATCGAAGGCCGCGCGGGCACACCGGCGTCCTGCACGACACCGGCGATGAATGGCCTCGTCGTGCACACGCAGACATCGCGCCTGAAGCAGCTCCGCCGCGGCGTGATGGAGCTCTATATCTCCGACCATCCGCTCGACTGCCTCACTTGCGCGGCGAATGGCGATTGCGAGCTGCAGGACATGGCGGGCGCCGTCGGCCTGCGCGACGTGCGCTATGGATACGACGGCGCGAACCACGTGTTCGCCAAGGCCAAGGACGGCGTCGCGAACGACGCTTGGATGCCGAAGGACGAGAGCAACCCGTACTTCACGTACGATCCCTCGAAATGCATCGTGTGCAATCGCTGCGTGCGCGCCTGCGAGGAAGTGCAGGGTACGTTTGCGCTGACGATCGCGGGACGCGGCTTCGAAAGTCGCGTTGCCGCCGGCATGTCGGAGAATTTCCTCGATAGCGAGTGCGTCTCGTGCGGCGCGTGCGTGCAGGCTTGCCCGACGGCGACGCTCAGCGAGAAGTCCCTGATCGACATCGGCCAGCCGGAGCACTCGGTGGTCACGACGTGTGCCTACTGCGGCGTCGGTTGCGCGTTCAAGGCCGAGATGCGCGGCGAGGAAGTCGTGCGCATGGTGCCCTACAAGGACGGCAAGGCCAACCGCGGGCACTCTTGCGTGAAGGGCCGCTTCGCTTGGGGCTACACCACGCACAAGGAGCGCATTCTGAATCCGATGGTGCGCGACAAGATCACCGATCCTTGGCGCGAGACGACGTGGGAGGAGGCCATCGGGCGCGTTGCCTCCGAGTTCAAGCGCATTCAGTTTCAGTACGGCCGTGACGCGGTCGGCGGCATCACGTCCTCGCGTTGCACGAACGAGGAGACGTTCCTCGTTCAGAAGCTCATTCGTGCCGGCTTCGGCGTGAATAACGTCGATACGTGCGCCCGCGTTTGCCATTCGCCGACCGGATATGGCCTCAGGACCGCCTTCGGCACGTCGGCCGGCACGCAGGATTTCGACTCCGTCGAGGATTGCGACGTGATGCTGGTCATCGGTGCCAATCCGACCGACGCCCACCCTGTGTTCGCGAGCCGCATGAAGAAGCGGCTGCGGGCGGGCGCCAAGCTGATCGTCATCGATCCGCGCCGCATCGATCTCGTCCGCTCGGCACACATCGAGGCGCAGCATCATCTGCCGCTCCTGCCCGGCACGAACGTGGCCGTTCTCACCGCGATGGCGCACGTGATCGTCACCGAAGGCCTCGTGAACGAGCAGTTCGTGCGCGAGCGTTGCGAGATCGACGATTTCCAGGAATGGGCAGCTTTCGTCGCCGAAGAGCGCCATTCGCCGGAAGCGGTCGCCAAGTACACGGGTGTCGATCCTGCCGAGCTGCGCGCGGCGGCGCGTCTTTATGCGACCGGCGGCAATGCGGCGATCTACTACGGCCTCGGCGTCACCGAGCACAGCCAGGGCTCGACGACGGTCATGGCGATCGCGAACCTCGCGATGGCGACCGGCAATCTCGGCCGTCGGGGTGTCGGCGTGAACCCGCTGCGCGGCCAGAATAACGTGCAGGGCTCATGCGACATGGGCTCGTTCCCCCATGAGCTCTCGGGTTATCGCCATATCTCGGATGACGCGACGCGCACGATGTTCGAGGAGTTCTGGGGCACCAAGCTCAATCCCGAGCCGGGCCTGCGCATCAACAACATGCTCGATGCGGCAGTCGAGGGAACGTTCAGGGCGATCTACATTCAGGGCGAGGACATTCTGCAGTCCGATCCGGACACGAAGCACGTCGCTGCCGGTCTGGAGGCGATGGAATGCGTCGTCATTCAGGATCTCTTCCTGAACGAGACCGCCAACTACGCGCACGTCTTCCTGCCGGGCTCGACCTTCCTCGAGAAGGACGGCACGTTCACGAATGCGGAGCGCCGCATTCAGCTCGTGCGCCGCGTGATGACGCCGCGCAATGGGTATGCCGATTGGGAGATCACGCAGCTTCTCGCCAAGGCATTCGGGCTCGACTGGAACTACACGCATCCGAGCCAGGTCATGGATGAGATCGCGGCGCTGACACCGACGTTCAAGAACGTCAGCTTCGCCAAGATCGAGGAGATGGGTTCGGTCCAGTGGCCGTGCAACGATGCCAATCCCGAAGGCTCGCCGGTGATGCACGCAACGACGTTCGCGCGCGGTAAGGGCAAGTTCATGATGACCGAGTACGTGCCGACGGATGAGCGCACGGGGCCGCGCTTCCCGCTGCTGCTGACCACCGGCCGTATTCTGTCGCAATACAATGTCGGCGCTCAGACGCGGCGGACTGGCAATGTCATGTGGCACGACGAGGACCGCCTTGAGATCCATCCGCACGATGCCGAGCAGCGTGGCATCAAGGACGGTGACTGGGTGCGCATCGCGAGCCGCTCGGGGGAGCTCGCGCAACGCGCCTTCATTACCGATCGCGTGGCGCCGGGCGTCGTCTACACGACGTTCCACCACCCGCTGACGAACGCGAATATCGTGACGACCGACTACTCCGACTGGGCGACGAACTGCCCCGAGTACAAGGTGACGGCCGTGCAGGTCGGCCTCTCCAACGGGCCGACGCAGTTCCAGGAGGACTACGAGGCCTTCAGCGAGGCAAGCCGCCGCATCGCAACGGTCGAGGCCGCGGAATAGCGATGACCGACGCCACCGCCCGCGCCCGCTCGATCAAGGTGACGGCCGACGCTGTCACCGCGATGGAGCGCGAACTGCCGGTGGAGATGCCCGTCGCGCTCGTCTATGACGGCACGACACATGCCGTCATGATGGCCTCGCCGGCCAATCTCGAAGATTTCGCGGTCGGCTTCAGCCTCAACGAAGGGATTGTCGAAACCGCGGACGAGATCGAGCAGCTCGAAGTCGTCGAGCATGATCATGGCATCGAGCTGCGCATGTGGCTGGCGAAGGATCGCGGGCTGGCGCTTGCAGCGCGGCGCCGGCGGATCGTCGGGCCGACGGGATGCGGCCTCTGTGGCATCGAGAGCCTGGACGAGGCGAACCCGCCGATGCCGCCGGTCACGCGGGAGATCAGCTTCACGTCCGCCGAGATCATGAAGGCCATGGCGTCGCTGGCGCCGGCTCAAGAGCTCAATATGCGCACGCGCGCCGTTCATGGCGTCGGCTTCTGGAGTAGCGATCAAGGGCTCGTCGCCATTGCCGAGGATGTCGGCCGGCACAACGCGCTCGACAAGCTGGTCGGCGCCTTGAAGCGCCGCGACGTCGATGTCGGCAGCGGCATCATTCTCCTGACGAGCCGCGTTTCCGTGGAGATGGTGCAGAAGGCCGGTCGCGCCGGCGCGCCGGTTATCGTCGCCGTGTCCGCGCCGACCAAGCTCGCTCTCGAGACAGCCGATGCCGCCGGGATCACGCTCGTCGCGATCGCGCGCCAGGACGGCTTCGAGATCTTCACGCATCCGGAGCGCATTTCCGAGGCGGTCGCGCCGAACGGGAAAAGTGGAAGGCCAGCTAAAAATGCAGCAGCATGACAAGCTCGTCATGATGGCGAACCAGATCGCCAAGTTCTTCGAGACGCAGGGCGAGGCGCGCGCCCTGCCGCAAATCACGAAGCACATCGAGGATTTCTGGGATCCGCGCATGCGCCGCGGCATTCTCGAGCATCTGCAGCGCGGCGGCGCCGGTCTCGACCCGCTGGCGCTCGCAGCCATCCGGAAGCTTCATCCCGTACCGCAGCCGAGCGCCCCTCAGGCCTGATCATGTCGACCGTTTCAGCCGGCTCGGGCGAGGACGTGCTTGCGGTCAAGCGGGGCTTGCGTGAGCATCAGAAGCTCTTGCGCGCGAAGGCGCTCGCCCGGATCGGTGCCCGCGTGAACGAGGGCCTCGTCGAGCACGGCATGGCGCTCCTCGGCGAGCGGCCGCCCGGCATCGTCTCCGGCTATTACCCCATGGAAGGCGAGATCTGGCCGCTGCCGCTCATGGCCGCGCTTCGTGCCAAGGGTCATTCGCTCGCACTTCCGGTTATGCAAAAGAAGGCCGAGCCGCTGCTCTTTCGGGCCTGGAGCCCCGGCGATCCGCTCATTCCCGGTGTCTGGGGCATCCGCCAGCCAGCGCCGGATCGCGCCGTCGTCCTTCCGGATATCGTGCTCGCGCCGTTGCTGGCCTTCGATCGGCGCGGCTATCGGCTCGGCTACGGCGGCGGCTACTATGACCGAACGCTGCACTACCTCCGGGCAAACAAGGCGATTCTCGCTGTCGGCCTCGCCCTCGATGAGCTGGAGGTCGACGCCGTGCCTCATCTCGACTATGACGAGCGCCTTGATTGGGTTCTGACGCCGTCGGGGGCCCGGCAACGCTCGGACGGATGAAATGCGTCTGTTGTTCCTCGGAGATGTGGTCGGCCGCAGCGGCCGGGACGTCGTTATCGAAAATCTGCCCGGGCTCATCACCCGCTACCGGCTCGACTTCGTCGTGGTCAACGGCGAGAACTCGGCCGGCGGCTTCGGCATTACCGAGGCCATTTGCGATGACCTGCTGTCCGCGGGAGCGGATGCCGTCACGCTCGGCAATCACAGTTGGGACCAGCGCGAGGCACTCGTCTTCATCGAGCGCCAGCCGCGCCTGCTGCGTCCGCTCAACTATCCGCCGGGAACGCCGGGCCGCGGCGCCGGCCTTTATCAGGCCCGCAACGGCGCCGAGGTGCTGGTCATGAATGCCATGGGCCGCATCTTCATGCCGGAGCTCGACTGCCCGTTTCGCGCGATCGATGCCGAGCTCGAAGCGTGTCCACTCGGCAGGGGCGCGGACGCGATCCTGGTCGATTTTCATGCCGAAGCGACGAGCGAGAAGGAAGCCCTCGGCCTTTATCTCGATGGCCGCGTGTCTTGCGTCGTCGGTACACACACGCATGTGCCGACGAGCGACGATCGCATCCTGACGGCCGGCACGGCGTATATGACCGATGCGGGAATGTGCGGGGACTACAACTCGGTGCTCGGCATGCAGCCCGAGGAGCCGCTCAACCGCTTCCTGACACGTATCCCAAAGGGGCGCATGGAGCCCTCGCTCGGTGCGGGGACGCTGTGCGGCTTCGCGGTCGAGGTCGATCCGAAGACCGGGCTCGCGCTCAAGGCGCAGGCGATGCAGATGGGCGGCGCCTTGCGGCCGCGCGCGATCGAGATCTGGGAATAGGTCGAGACGTCAGTCGCGCCTTGGGGCGCGAGCGAGGGCCAGCCCTCGCGCTCCCAGTCGGGGGACACCCCCGAACCCCCGTTTTTTGAAGATTTGGGGAACGCTGCTCGCGTGGCACGGCGCCCTCTACCCGTTCTTGCGAGGTGGAGTGCTGGCAGCGCGCGATCGAGATCTGGGAATAGTGGAAGAAGGGCGGTGCCTTCCCCTTCTCCCCGTCCTTACGGGGAGAAGGTCGGGATGAGGGGCGGCGGCATACGCCAACGTCAGCGTTTGTGGCCGCCCCTCACCCTAACCCTCTCCCCGCGCGCGGGGAGAGGGAATAGAGAGCCCGATCAGCCCTGGCGCGCCTTGAAGCGCGGGTTGGACTTGTTGATCACGTAGACGCGGCCCTTGCGGCGCACCAGGCGGTTCCCGCGATGGCGGCCCCGGAGGGATTTCAATGAGTTGCGAACTTTCATGACACCACGGCCTCGGTTGCGGGCAGTGCGTCATGGCGCTTCGCGCTCCCGGTGGAGCGGTGCGGCAACGAACAGCGGTGCCCATTGAAAAGGTCGCGCAACCTATGCGGCACCGCCCGGACTGTCAATACGGGCTAATTGTCGCCCGCATCGAGCGTTTCATCCGGGTTCGCGACCTCGAGCAGACCGGACGGCCGATCGTGGGCGGGTGGCGGCCGCTTGCGCGGGCGTCGCGGCGGCTCGCGAACTTGCTCGGCGGGGCCCCATGTCCACGGACGGCGGCCATGATGCCCGGCGACGGTGGTGACGACGACTTCGGCCCCGTGAAGGCGCAAGGTGTGGGCGCCCTCGCGCCTGAGCGCGGCAGCATCGATCACCAATCCGGACGGCGCGCATTCCTTTGGCCGGACATGCCGCAGCACCAGGATTTCCGCCCGCGCGCAGTCGTCGCGGAGCGCCGGAGGATGTCTCGGCACGGCCAGCCGTCGCTGCCCGACGCGCGCGATGCAGCCATCGCTGTCGCAGATGAAGATCGAGCCGGCTGCCTGGGCGTCGGCGACGCTTTCCGCCGGGCGGCCATCTCCGTCACGTTCGAGCCAGCGGCCGAGATCGAAATAGTCGGACCGGCCGGCGAGGGCGGCGAGGCGGCCATCTGCGCCGCGCGCCGCGACGAGCGTACCGGATCGGCTGACGAAGATGTCGGGCCGTGTGCCGAAAGGTGCCACCGCGAGGCCGGTGGCAATGGCGGCGAGACCCAGCACGCGCAGGCGCGTGCGCCACAGCAGCAGCCATGCCCCGCCCATGACGATGAGCGCGAAGCTCGCCGTCGGAATGGCGGCGACACGGATCACCGACCCCGGCAGCGCCGCGACCCAGTTGGCAACGGCGCTCATGAAGGAAATGCCGAGCCCCATGATCTGCAGGGGTAGTGCCTCGAGACCGAGAGGCATTGCGAGCAGCGTCACCAGTGCGGCCGGCATGATCACGAGGTTGACGGCGGGCACGGCGAGCAGGTTCGCCAGGATGGCGTACTGCTGGCTCTGGTGGAAATGATAGGTGCCGAAAGGCGCGACGGCGAGACTCGCGATGAGCGTCGAGGCGATGATGCCACTGAGGAAGATGAGCGGCGCACGCCAGAGCCAGCCGCGTTCGGGGGCCGGCGCATTCGGGTCGCGGCGGTCGCGCCACGCTTCGTAGCCCGCGACCAGCGCGACGACGGCGGCGAACGACATCTGAAAGCCGACGTCGATCAGGCTCTCCGGCATGAGGATGAGCATCGCGAGTGCGGCCAGCGCCACGTTGCGCAGGGCGAGTGCGGGCCGATCGAGCAGGATGGCGACGAACATGATCAGCACCATCAGGAACGAGCGCACCGCCGGCGGCGATGCGCCCGAGATGGTGAGATAGCCGAGCGCGCCGAGAGCGCCCGCGATCGCGGCCCATTTGCGGATGTCGTAGCGGAGCGCGATCGCGGGAACGAGCGCCAGCAGGAAGCGCGCGGTGAAGAACATGGCGCCGGCCATGATCGCCATGTGCAGGCCTGAGATTGACAGGATGTGAATGAAGCCCGAGTCGCGATAGGCGGCGTTGGTTGCGGCGCTGATGCCGCCGCGCTCGCCGGTGATGAGGGAGATGGCGATGGCACCGCGCTCGCCGGGAAGGACGGCGGCAATGCGCTGGCCGATCGTCTGACGCAGGCGGTTGAAGCTCGCGCGCACGCGGAGGTCCCACGGCATGGCGGCATCGATGGTCGTCCGCTGCAGGGGCGAGAGCGTGTAGCCGACGCCGCCGAGGCTCTGGAACCAGGCCTGGCGCGCGAAGTCGTAGCCGCCGGGAAGCGAAGGGCCGGCGGGCGGCGAGAGCATGGCGCGCACGATGATCGCGTCGCCCGCCTCGAGCGTCGGCTCGGCGGCAAGCGTGCGCACGCGGACGCGCGATGGCTGGCGCTCTGCGGCAAGGCCGGCGATGTCATGCACGCGAATGGTGAGACGCTCGCCGCGTTCCTCGCGCGGCTCGACGAGCTCGATCCAGCCCGTGACAGCAAGCGTGCTGCGCTCGCCCGCGATGACCGGCGCAGCGACCATGTGCGCCCGTCCCTGCGCAAGGGCGAAGCCCAGAACGACCGCAAAAATCGCGCCGCCGGCAATGGCTGCAACGCTGCCTTCGCGCCACCGCCAGCGCACGATCGTCGCGAGGAGCAGAGTACCGATGGCGGCCAAGGGCGCCGGCTCGAAGGTCAGTGCGAAATAGGCGGCGATGCCGCAGCCGAGGAGGACCGGCGCCCAGAGGAACCAGCGATCCTGCTCACGCTCGAGTGCGCCCAATGCCGCGGCGAAGAGCTGCCCCATGCCACCCCCGTCGTCCGTAACGGTAGAGGGGCATCGACGGATTGCAAGCGCGCGAGTACGTCCGCGAGCGGCGGCGCGGAAAGAAAACCGCCGGAGCACAGGTCTCCGGCGGCGGCTCAGTTCGAAGTGACGGACGGCTTTACTTTTTGGCCGGCGCCTTTTTCGGCGCGCTCTTCAACCGGCAGTAGGCTTTGCGCTCGACGCCGGCCTTCGTTTTCGTGGCCTTGATCCACGAGCAGGCGCTATTCGCGCCGCAGGCCTTTGCATCGAGCCCCTGACAGGGCGAGGGAGCCTTCGTCGTGGCTGCCTTTTTCTCTGTCTGGGCTTGGGCAGCCCCGCCGATCAGCGCCAGCGTCAGCCCCATTGCACCCAATCCCAGAACCCAACGATTCCTTCTCACGGCAGTCGCTCCCTGGTGTCCCAATTCCGAAGTTCGCGTAACATCGCGCAATATATCACCGCGCGTGCCGCTAAAGTACTGATATGTGGTGAACAATCATTCAGCCATGTCGTTGGCCGCAAGCCCAGGCGAGCGCCACATCGAGACGATCGTCGCCCCAGAAGATTTCCTCGTCCTCGGTGATGAAAGTCGGCGCGCCGAAGATGCCTTTGGCAGCAGCAGCTTCCGTGCGCACGCGCAGAGCGGATTTCACCTCGTCGGAAGCCGTGCGCGCGAGAAGGCGCGCGGGATCGCGCCCGAGGTCGGTGACGATGCGGGCGAGCGTTTCCGGCGCGGCAATGTCGGCGCGATCGGCGAACTCGGCGGCGAAGACGGCGCGCGTGAAGGGACCGATCCAGCCTTCTTGCTCGGCCACCATCGCGATGCGCGCGGCCGCGAGGCTGTTGGCCGGAAAGGTCTCGGGCATATGGAAGGCGCACCCGCGTGCCGCAGCAATGCGCCCGATATCGCGCGCCATGTAGCGGCCTTTCGCGATGTTCAGCACGAACGGCGACGTCGTGAGGCCCTGAGCCTTGAAGATCGGCCCGAGGAGAAAAGGACGATAGTCGATCCCGACCCCCGCCGCTCCGGCGAGGTCCTCGATCCGCATGGCCGTCAGGTAGGAGTAGGTCGAGGCAAAATCGTACCAGAACTCGAGTTTTGGCATGTCGGGTTCCTGTTCTCAGTCAATGCCGGGCCTCGATCGGGATGAGGCCATCGCCCCGCCGGATCGGGCCCCCAATCGTCAGCCGGCACACATCTCCCGGTTGCTCTGGCGGCGACCATCGCGCTATAAGCACGCCTGACCCCTCAAACTCCCCCTATGAGACCGGCTGCTCGACCTATCGGGCAGGCCCCAAAAGACCATTACCTGGAAAGCCCACACAATGAGCAACCGCAAACCGCTGATGCCCAAGGCGACAGCCGTCTGGCTGGTGGAAAACACCTCGCTGAGCTTCGATCAGATCGCGGAGTTCTGCGGGCTGCATCACCTCGAGGTCAAGGGCATAGCTGACGGCGATGTCGCGCAGGGCATCAAAGGCATGGACCCGATCGCTTCCGGCCAGCTCAGTCGCGAGGAGATCAAGCGCGGCGAGGGCGATTCGGATTATCGCTTGCGGCTCGCCGAATCCAAGGTCGAGATCCCGCCGGTGAAGACCAAGCGCGGGCCGCGCTACACGCCGGTCTCGCGCCGCCAGGATCGCCCGAATGCCGTGATGTGGCTGCTGCGCAATCACCCCGAGCTGAAGGACAGCCAGATCATTCGCCTGGTCGGCACAACCAAGCCGACGATCGCCGCGATCCGCGAACGCACGCACTGGAATGCGCAGAACCTGACGCCGCAGGACCCGGTGACGCTCGGCCTCTGCTCGCAGATCGATCTCGACGCCGAAGTCGCCAAGGCGGCGAAGCGCGCGCCGCAGCAGCCTGCGGCCGGCGTGCCCGCCGAGGCCAGAGCCGGCACGCTGCTGCCGACGTCCGAGACGGTTCCCGGCCTCGGGCCGCAGCCTGATGTGAGCTTCCCGGAGCCCGCAGCGGAAGAGCCCGCCGAGTCCGAGGAAGCAGAGGCGTCGCGCGTATTCGCCCGCCTGCAGGAGCTCGGCACCGGCGAGAGCAAGGACGAGGAAGAGAACTGAGCGCTTCGCTCTCCGCGAGCGCCCACTTGTTCCCTCTCCCCGCTCTTCGCGGGGAGAGGGTTAGGGTGAGGGGCGGCGCCACTTACCGACGTCGGCGTTTGCCGCCACTCAATTACACTTCCTCGATACGGATCATCTGCGGCTTCTCGGCGACCTTGCCGTCGGCCTCGATATCGTCGAGCGCCTTGCGGATCGCCGCTTCCGTCGTCTCGTGTGTGATGATGACGATGTTCGCAAGCGTCCCCGGTGCGCCGCGCGGGCCGCGCTGCACGATGCTGTCGAGCGAGACTTCCTGCTCCGCCATCCGCTTCGTGATCGCCGCCATCACACCCGGACGGTCGAAGGCGGAAAAGCGCACGTAGTAGTCGCCCTTGTGATGGCCGAGCGGGGCGCGTGCGTGCGGCTTCAGGCGTGATGAGGGCACGCCGAACGGCGGCAGCACGAAGCCTGCGGCAATATCCACGATATCGCTCGCCACGGCGGAAGCTGTCGCGCGTGCGCCCGCGCCGGGCCCGACGAGCAGCAGGCTGCCGGCGAAGTCCGCATCGAGTGCGACGGCATTCGTGACGCCCGATACGCCGGCAATGGCTGCCTCGATCGGGATCATGACCGGCGTGACGCGGCTTTCGATGCCGCCGTCGCTCAGCGTCGCGACGCCGAGCAGCTTGATGCGGTAGCCGAGCTCGTCGGCCGCATCGATGTCCGCGTCGGTGATCGTCTGGATGCCCTCGATGTGGATCTGGTCGAAGGCGACGCGCGTGCCGAACACGAGGCTCGTCAGCAGCGTGAGCTTGTGGGCGGCATCGAAGCCGCCGATGTCGAAGGTGGGATCGGCTTCCGCGTAGCCCTTGGCCTGCGCCTCGCGCAGCACCTCGGCGAACGGCAGGCGCTCCTCCTGCATCTTGCTCAGGATGTAATTGCAGGTGCCGTTGAGGATGCCGGACACGCGGCGCACCTGGTTGCCGACCAGCGCCTCGCGCACGGTCTTGATCGCGGGAATGCCGCCCGCCACGGCCGCCTCGAAGTTGAGCGCGACATTGTGCTTCTCGGCGAGCTGCGCGAGCTCGAAGCCGTGGTGCGCGAGCAGTGCCTTGTTGGCGGTCACGACGTGCTTGCCGGCGGCGAGCGCGGCCTCGACGGCGCGCTTCGCGACACCGTCCTCGCCGCCGATCAACTCGACGAAACAGTCGATGGCCGGATCGGTCGCGAGCGCCACGGGATCCTCGACCCAGCGGAGACCTTCGAGCGAGACGCCACGGTCCTTGGCCCGTGCGCGGGCCGAGACGGCCACCACCTCGACGGGCCGGTGAAGCTGGTCGGCGAGCTTCGAGCCGTGCTCCTTGAGGAGCTGGATGAGGCCAGCGCCGACAGTTCCGAGGCCGGCGACGCCGAGCTTGAGAGGTTCACGTGTGGTCATGGCGCATTCCGGCGAGTGACTGATGGTCCGATGGCGAGTCCAGACGCAACCGAGACCCTCCCCGGGGCTCGATGGCCGCGGTCTCTTAACACGTGAGCCCGGCGGGGTCGATGTTCGGACGAGGGCGGGAAACCGCGCCCGAAAGGCCCTCGAAAAAAAATCGCCGAGGCTTTGAACCTCCCGCCGGGTGGGCGCGACAGACCAGGCAAGTGGCGGTTGTTCCCGCCGCCGACAACCGGATCAACCGCCTCACGCCATCAGGAGTAGCTCGAATGTCCCTCAAGTCCGCCCTCGGCAAGACCGCTGTCCTCGCCGCCCTCTCCGTCGCCGTCATCGGCGGCAGCGGCCTCGCCGCCCCGCAGGCCGAAGCCGGCCACAAGCACAAGCATTTCGGCAAGTTCGGTGTCGGCATCGTGCTCGGCGCGCCGGTCGTCTACGGCGGCTACGGTTACGGCTATCACGGCTATCACGTGCGCCGCTGCGGCTGGCTCTATCGCAAGGCCATGAACACGGGCAGCAAGTACTGGTGGAAGCGCTTCCACGAGTGCCGCTACGGCGACGACGACTGATCCCTCCCAGTCCACGTCCCGTACCGCAGACCCCGGCGCAGTCCCCCTGCTGCGTCGGGGTCCAATCATTCGGAGCGTCGCGGCTCCTGCACTGGCTCCTGTACTGGCAGCATAAAAATGAGGCCGCCGATCAGGAAGAGGGCCGTCGTTGCGATGCCCCACCGCTGGCTGGAGGTGGCGGTCGTCACGAGCGCGATCATGAGCGGCGCCAGGAACGAGGTCGCCTTGCCCGAGAAGGCGAAGAGCCCGAAATACTGCGTCATGCGATCGGGTGGCGCGAGCCGCGCGAGCAGCGATCGCGCGGCCGCCTGCACGGGCGCGGCGACGAGCCCGATGAGGATCGCGAAGAACAGGAAGACCTGCTCGCCGTGCGACGAGAATGCGCCGGAGCCCGGCTGTTTCTCCGCGATCGGCATGACGAACAGCACGCTCGTCTTGTCGACGGAGAGAATGCCGAAGAAACCGACGAGCAGGATCAGGATCGAGCCGATGATCACCGTCTTGGCGCCGACACGGTCATCGAGCAGGCCGCCGATCACGGCGCCGATCGCGCCGGTTGCGGCGAGGATGATGCCGAAGAGCCCGAGATCGAACGTGCGCCAGCCGAAGACCGAGGCGCCGTAGATGCCGCCGAACACGAAGATGGCCGCGAGCCCGTCGCCGTAGAGCATCCGCGCGACGAGCATCCAGAGGATGTTGCGATTGTCCTTCGGCAGGTTGCGCACGGTATTCCAGAGGGATTTCAGCGCGTCGCGGATCGGGCTATCCGAGTGGGCGCGGGTCGCCTGCCGATTGTCCGGCACGAAAAGAAAGAACGGGATGACGAACAGGATGAACCACGCGGCGCACAGCGGCCCGACGAGGCGGTCGCCCTCCCGGCTCGCCTGATCGAGGCTCAGGATCGGATCCATGCCGAGCATGGTCTTGCCGCTCGACGGGTCCGTCACGATGAAGCCGGCGACGAGCGCGAGCGACACGAGCCCGCCCGCATAGCCGAGGCCCCACGCGATGCCCGAGAGGCGCCCGAGCTGATCCTTGCGCACGAGCGTCGGCATAATCGCGTTGTTGAAGACCGCCGCGAACTCGGCGCCCGCGAACGCGAGCGCATATCCGGCGAGCACCAGCAGGTACATGGGACCTTGTAGCTTCGGCGTCGCGAACCAGAGCAGGCAGAGGCCCGTGACGAGCATGATTCCGAAGAGCGCGATCCAAGGCTTGCGCCGCCCGCCGCCGTCGGCGACGGCGCCGAGCATGGGACTGCCGATCGCGACGATGGCGCCGGCAAAGGCTGCGGCATAACCCCACGCGGCTTGGCCCTGGCTCGGATCGGAGACGACGACGTTCGCGAAATAGGGCGCGAAGAGGAAGGTCTGCACGAGCGTGTAGAAGGGCTGGCCGGCCCAATCGAACATGGCCCAGCCCGCGATCGCGGCAGGCGGCGCCGTCGTTCCGGTCGCCGCGACATTCGTGGACATGCGTGTGGTTTCCCCGCGGAGGCGCCGCCCCCTGCGGGCATCCAGGGGCACAAGATGCCTGCCGGAGGCCGCAAGCTCAAGCCCCCGGTCCGACGTGAGAGATATTCCCAGACTCAGCCCGTCGTGCGGGCGAGATCGCCGAGCCGGGTGGCGGCGACCATGAGACGGGCGGGAGTCAGCGGCCCGCTCGAGCTGAGGTCATCGAGGGCTGTCGCGACGCGTGTGATCTCGCTCGTATGCCGGTCGTGCCAGCCCGCGAGCGCGTCCTCGCCGGGCTGCGCGAGAATGCCGAGCGCGATCTGCCGGCGGGCTTCTAGCAGCGCCTGCTCCGCTCCCGCGACGGCCATCATGTCGTAGGCATCGGTGGCGCGAATGCGCCGGCCGGCATCGATGAGCGCGCGCAAGTGGAAGCGGTCGTTGAGGCCGAGCACGGTGTGCGCCGCCGCGGCATAGGGCACGCCCGCTTGCGCCGCCGCTTCCGTGATGGCCGGCGCGTCGACGAGGATGGCGAGGCGCGCGAGATCGGCGGCGAGGTCCACCGGCACCTGCTTTTCGACGAGCGCCTGCTCGGTCGCATGCACATCGGCCTCGCTTCTGCCGCCGATGCCGCTCGCGATGAGTGATTTGAGCTCCGCAGCGCCCTTCACGTGTGTCGCGATGGTTGCGTCGAGGTCGGCCGCTGCCTTGCCATGACGCAGGAACCAGCGCGTCGCGTGCGCGAGCGCCTCCTGCGTGCGGGCGTAGAGATCGAGCTGGGACATACCGTCGATGCGATTATCGAGCGCGTCGATGCGCGGCCAGATGTCATTGAGGCCGAGCACGGCGCGCGCAACCGTGAAGGCATAGGCGATCTCGTGGACGGGGCGCGCGGTCTCGTCCGCCATGCGCTGGGGTGCGGCGGCGCCGAGCCGGTTCACGACGGCGTTGGTCACGGTCGTCGCGATGATCTCATGGCGGAGCTGATGGCGCTTCAAGTCGTCCGGATAGGCGCGCGCCAGCTCGGGCGGGAAATATTCTATGAGCCTCGGCTCGAGCGCCGGCGCATCGGGCACGGCACTCGCGAGCAGGTCGCTGCGGAGCGCGATCTTGGAATAGCTCAGCAGCACGGCGAGCTCGGGCCGCGTGAGTCCGCGACCGGCGGACTGGCGTACCGCGATCTCCGGCAGCGAGGGCAGGAACTCGATCTCGCGCTCGAGAATGCCGCGATGCTCCAGTGCCTCGATCAGTCGTGCGTGCGCGCTCAGATCGGCAACGGCATTGCGCTCGGCGAGGCTCAGCGCCAGCGACTGCTGGTAGTTGTTGCGCAGGACCGCCTCGGCAACCTCGTCGGTCATGCTCGCGAGCAGCTTGTTGCGCGCGGGGATGTCGAGGCGGCCGGATTTCACGACCGGCACGACGGCGATCTTGATGTTCACCTCCTGGTCGGAGGAGTTCACGCCCGCCGAATTGTCGATGAAGTCGGTGTTGAGCCGCACGCCGCGCGCCGAAAGCTCCATGCGCGCCCGTTGTGTCACGCCGAGGTTGGCGCCTTCGCCGATGACCTTCGCCTTGATGTCCGGCGCGGCGACGCGGATTGCGTCATTGGCGCGGTCGCCCGCGTCGGCGTCCGTTTCCGTCGAGGCGCGGATGTACGTGCCGATGCCGCCGAACCAGAGCAGATCGGCCTTCGCCTTGAGGATCGCGTTCAGGAGCTCGGCGGGCGTCATGTGCTCGGCCGTGGTGCCGAGCATGGCGCGCACCTCCGGCGATACGGGAATGGACTTCGACGTGCGCGAATAGATGCCGCCGCCCTTGGAGATGAGCGACTTGTTGTAGTCCTGCCAGCTCGAACGCGGCAGCGCGAAGAGGCGCGCGCGCTCGGCGAGGCTTGCGGCCGCGTCCGGGCTCGGGTCGAGGAAGATATCGCGGTGGTCGAAGGCCGCGAGCAGGCAGATGGCCGGCGAGAGCAGCATCCCGTTGCCGAAGACGTCGCCCGACATGTCGCCGACGCCGATGACCGTGAAGGGCTGGGTCTGGATGTCGGTGTCCATCTCGCGGAAGTGGCGATTGACGCACTCCCAGGCGCCGCGCGCCGTGATGCCCATCTTCTTGTGGTCGTAGCCCGCCGAGCCGCCCGAGGCGAAAGCATCGCCGAGCCAGAAATCGCGGCTCGTCGAAAGCTCGTTGGCAAGATCGGAGAAGGACGCTGTGCCCTTGTCGGCGGCGACGACGAGATAGGGATCGTCGCCGTCATAGCGCACGACGCGCTCCGGCGGCACGATCTTGCCGTCGACGAGATTGTCGGTCAGGTCGAGCAGGGAGGAGATGAAAATGCGGTAGGCCGCCGTGCCTTCTGCCTGCACGGCTTCGCGCGCGCCGCCGCGCGGCAGCAGCTTCGGCAGGAAGCCGCCCTTGGAGCCGGCCGGCACGATCACGGCGTTTTTGACCTGCTGTGCCTTCACGAGGCCGAGCACTTCCGTGCGGAAGTCCTGCGCGCGATCGGACCAGCGGATGCCGCCGCGCGCGATAGGTGCAAACCGCAAATGCACGCCTTCCACGCGCGGGCTCGCGACCCAGATCTCGCGATACGTGCGCGGGCGCGGCATGAACTCGATCTCGTGCCCCGCGAGCTTGACGGCGATGGTCTCCGGCGGATGCCCCTTCTTGTCCTTCTGGTAGAAGTTCGTGCGCACGGTCGCGCCGATGAGGCTCAGCAGGTGATTGATGATGCGGTCTTCATCGAGGCTCTGGACAGTCGAAAGTGCACCTGCAATGCGCTCGCGGATCGGCGCCTCGTCCTTGATGCGCTGATCTGGCTCGCCGCCGCGATCGGGATTGAAGCGATGATGGAACAGCTCGATTAGGTCGCGTGCGATGCCGGCGTGCGTGACGAGCGTCGCAGCAATGTAGGCCGGGCCGAATGGCAGTCCGAGCTGGCGCATGTAGGCGGCATAGGCGCGTATGAGCGCGGCCTCGCGCCAGTCCGCGCCGGCTGCGATGATCAGCCGGTTGAACGTGTCGCTGCTCGTCCTGCCGGCAAGAACCGCGCGGAAGGCGTCCTCGAGCCGGATATCGTGCTTCCGGATATCGATGTCCGCGCCGTCGATGGCCTCCAGCACCATGTCGTGCAGCACGACCTTGCGGATCATATCGCCGAAGCGCGGGGCGACGTCGTACGTGCGCTCGTCCACGACCGAGAAGCCGAGGTTTTCAAGCACCGGCACGCGCTCCGAAAGCCGGATCGGCTCGTCGAAACGATAGACGGCCGCGCGCAACCGCTCCGTCCCGCCGTCCTTCTCCACGTAGAAGTCGATCGCGAGCGGGCGATCCGGGCCGAGCCGCTCGATGCGCCGGATGTCCTCGATGGCGCGCGCCGGCGGGAAGAACTCCGCATAGCCGGCGGAGAACGCCTCGCGGTACTTGCCGAACAGTGCCGATGCCTTGGGCCCGGCCTTGTCGAGCGCTTCCGCGAGGCGATCCCGCCACGTCTTGACGATTGCCTCGACGCCCTGCTCCAGCGTTTGGGCTGAGACCTTCGGCGTCGTGCCCTCGTGCCGGCCGATGATGAAGTGCACGCGCGTGAGCTGGCCCTCGGTGAAGTAGGGCGTGAAGGCCGAGACATGCCCGTGGAATGTCGTCGCGAGGTAGTTGCCGATCTCCTCGCGCACGCGGGTCGAGTAGCGGTCGCGCGGCACGAACACGAGCAGGGAGACGAAGCGGTCGAAGCGATCGACGCGCGCGAACACGCGCACGCGCGGGCGAAGCTCGAGGTCGAGGATACCGGCCGACCATGCGGCCAGCTCATCCGCGCTGATCTGGAAGAGCTCGTCGCGCGGGAAGGTTTCGAGCACATTGAGCAGCGATTTGCCCGCATGACTCTCCGGCGGATGCCCAGCACGCGCGAGCACGCGCTCGGCTTTCTCGCGCAGGATCGGGATCTCGCGCGGCGACTTCACATAGGCCTGCGAGGTGAAGAGCCCGACGATGCGCAGCTCGCCCGCGAGCGTGCCGTCCGCGCGATAGGTCTTGACGCCGATGTAGTCCATGTAGGCGCGCCGATGGACGCGGCTGCGCACATTGGCCTTGGTGATGATCAGCGGATCGGGCTGGAGATAGAAGTTGCGCACTTCCGGCGTCAGCGTCACGAATTCGGAGCCGCGACGCAGCACCTTCACGTCCGGGTTCTGCAACAGGCCGAGGCCGACAGCATCGGTTGCCGAGAGCGTACCCGTCTGCATGTCGCCTTCGAGGCGATAGTCGCGCATACCGAGCAGCGTGATGTTGCCCGCTTCGAGCCACTTCAGAAACGCAACGGCTTCCTGGCGCATGGCAGCCGGAACGCTGGCCGGGGCCTTTTCGAGATCGGCGATCGCCTTCTTCAGGCGCGCCAGCATGGGCTGCCAGTCGTCGACGGCCGTGCGGACCTCCTTGAGGATTTCTTCGAGCGAGGCAATGACGGCGGCCCGTTCCGCGGGCGCGAGGCCGACGACGTGGACGGCGATGTAGCTTTCCTGGCGGCCGTCGTTCCAGCTCTTGTCGCCGCTGCCGAGCACGCGCACGAGCCGGCCGTCGGGCGTGCGCTCGCTCTTGATGAGCGGATGCAGGACGAGGTCGATGGCGAGCCCGCGCGCGTGCAGCTCACCGGCGATGCTGTCCATCAGGAAGGGCATGTCGCGATTCAGGATCTCGATCACGGCATGGTCGCCGTCGAGCGGTTTGATCGCGACCTTGGCCATGCCGGGCGGCTTTTCCTGCAGGAAGGCCATCGCGCGGTCGATGATCGCCGCGAGTTCCTCAGTGGGTCGGTCGGCGAGTGCGCCGTCGTCGGCGGAGCCAAGAAGCGCGCGGGCAAGGGCGAGGCGACCCTGGGTATCGGGGCCGCTCGTCTTCAGCGCATCGAGGACGGTGTGGATGTGACTGGAAGTCGCGTGAGGGGCCTCAGCCGGTGCGTCGTTCGCCATGGGCTGGTCCTTTTCGGCTCGCTGCTGTTTTGTCATTCAAGTAGAGACGCCCGACGACCGCCGCAACCTGTGCCGAGGTCAGATAAAAGCATAATGCCCAGGAATCGAGCTTCGAGTATGACAGGGCGCGGCGCCCTACGGTGCCGAGGGAACAGAAGACGGGCGGGAACCTCATGACCTGGCGCGAGTACTGGAACCAGGATACGCCGATCTACGTCAATGCGCGTCACAAGGCCGTGCACTACGAGCTGATCGCGCGGCAACTCGTCGATGCGCTGCCGCCGGGGTCTCCGGCTGTGCTCGATTTCGGCTGTGGCGAGGCGCTCTCGGCGGACCTCCTCGCCAAGCGATGCCAAGTGCTGCATCTCTGCGATGGCGCGGAGCTTGTCCGCACGCGGCTCACGCAGAAATTCAGTTTGCTCGGCAATGTCGTGGTGATGGCGCCTGAGCAACTCGGCGACATCCCCGCGGGTAGCCTCGATCTGATCATCGTGAACTCGGTGCTGCAGTATCTGGGCCGCGCCGATCTCGATGGCCTGCTCGCCACGTGGCGCAAGCTTCTGAAGCCGGGCGGCCAGCTCCTCATTGCCGACGTGATCCCGCCGGACGTCGGACCGCTGACCGACGTCGTGGCACTGCTGAAGCTCGGCGCGCGGAACGGCTTTTTCATCGCGAGCTTCGCCGGCCTCGCGCGTACCTTCTTTTCGGACTACCGCAAGACGCGCGCGGCCCTCGGGCTATCGCATTACAACGAGAAGGAGATGCTGGCGCTGCTATCGGCTGCCGGTTACGACGCGCGCCGCCGTCCGCAGAACCTCGGGCACAATCAGTCCCGCATGGCGTTTGTGGCCGTGCCGCGGGAGCGTTAAGCCTTCGTTCCGAGCCGCCCCGAGCCGATGACGGGCGGCGCGTCGGCATCGAGTGGCCAGCGCGCGCGGGCGGCGAAATCGAGCGGGCTCGTATCGTTGCGCGCGAGATGCTCGGCGCCGGCCCAGGCGACCATCGCGGCATTGTCCGTGCAAAGCGCGATCGGCGGGATCGAGAGCCGCAGGCCTTCGCGTGCCGCAAGCTCCTGCAACCCGCCGCGCAGTCGCTGATTGGCCGCGACGCCGCCGGCAACGACCAGCACGTCGGCAGCAGAGCGCGCGCGTGCGATCCGGAGTGCGGTGCGCGTGCGGTCGACGACCGTATCGACCACGGCCTGCTCGAAGGACGCGCACAGATCCGCGATGGCCTGCTCGTCGAGCGGCGCGGCCGATTGCGCGGCAAGGCGCACGGCCGTCTTGAGACCTGCGAACGAGAAGTGCGGTTCCGCTCTTCCGAGCATCGGACGCGGCAGGGTGAAGCGATCCGCCCGCCCGCCGCGCACAGCCTTCTCGACGGAAGGTCCGCCCGGCTGCGGCAGGCCGAGTAGTTTCGCCGTCTTGTCGAAAGCCTCGCCGAGCGCATCGTCGATCGTCGTGCCGAGGCGGACATACTGCCCCACGCCCTCGATCAACAGGAGCTGCGTGTGCCCGCCCGAGACGAGCAGCAGGACATAAGGCGGCTTCAGGCCCTCCGTGAGACCGGGCGTCAGTGCGTGCGCTTCGAGATGGTTCACGGCGATCAGCGGCAGGCCATGAACGAGCGCAATGGCCCTGGCCTCGGTGAGCCCGACGAGCACGCCGCCGATCAGCCCGGGGCCGCCGGTGGCCGCCACCGCCGAGAGATCGCCGAACCCGATGCCCGCCTCGGCAAGTGCCGCCGCAATGATCTCATCCAGGCACTCGACATGCGCCCGCGCCGCGATCTCGGGGACGACGCCGCCGTACGGGCGGTGCTGCTCCCATTGCGAGCGCACGATGCTGGAAAGAATGCGGCCCTGGCCCTCGTCATCCCGCGCGACGATGGCCGCGGCGGTTTCGTCGCAGCTCGTCTCGATGCCCAGAACGAGGCAATCGACGTGCTGGGACGGCCCCGTATGGGTTGGTGGATGATCTGCCACGCCTGCCTGCTGATGGAAGCAATTGCATCGCGCCCCTGAGCCGGGCATAGACTGCGCTCCGTTAGCATCGACCGAGGACGTCTTGCAACAACCGCGGCTCCGTATCGGCACCCGTGGCTCGGCGCTGGCTCTGGCCCAGGCGCACGAGGTGCAGCGCCTTCTCATCGCGGCCCATGGCTTCGACGAGAGCGAAATCGAGATCGTCGTCATCCGCACGACGGGCGACCGCATCCAGGACCGGCCGCTCAGCGAAGCGGGCGGCAAGGGGCTCTTCACGAAGGAGATCGAGGAAGGGCTGCTCGACGGCTCGCTCGACCTCGCCGTGCATTCCATGAAGGACATGCCGACGGTGCTGCCGGACGGCCTGACGATCGCCGCCATGCTGGCACGCGAGGACGTGCGTGATGCCTTCATAGCCGTGAAGTGGCCGTCGATCGAGGCACTGCCGCAGGGGGCGGTGGTCGGCTCGTCGTCTCTGCGGCGACAGGCACAGCTCAAGCGGCTGCGGCCCGATCTTCAGGTGATCACCTATCGCGGCAATGTCGAGACGCGCTTGCGCAAGCTCGGCGAGGGCGCCGTCGATGCGACGCTGCTCGCGGTTGCGGGGCTCAAGCGTCTCGGCCTCGCCGATCGCATTACGAGCCCCATTCCCGATGATGTCATGCTCCCCGCGGTCGCGCAGGGTGCCATCGGTATCGAATGCCGCTTCGACGATGAGGATACGGCGGCGCTCCTCGCCTCGCTCAATCATGCGGCGACATCGCTGTGCGTGACCGCCGAGCGCGCCTTTCTCGGGACGCTCGAAGGCTCGTGCCGCACGCCGATCGCCGGGCTCGGCCAGCTCGACGGCGGCACGTTCACGTTCCGCGGCGAGATCCTGACTCCGGACGGCCAGCAGAGCCACGCGACACACCGCAGCGGCTCGCCGGCCGCCGCCGTTCAGCTCGCGACCGAGGCGGCCGAAGAGCTGCTCTCGCGCGCCGGCCCGGGCTTCTTCGGAGCGCACGGCTGATGCTTCTTCTGGTCACGCGGCCGGAGCCCGAGGGCGACAAGCTCAAGGGCCAGATCGAGGCCATCGGCCACGAGGCGGTCGTCGAGCCGCTCATGGAGGCGGAGCTGCTCCCCGAGGCCATCGACGATCTCGATGGCGTCGCGGCCATTGTCGCGACGAGCCGGAATGCCTTGCGGGCGCTCTCACAATCTCCCTATCTGCATGATGCCGTTGCCATTCCGTTGTTCGTGGTCGGGCACGGCACGGCGGAGATCGCCCGCGACCTCGGCTTCGAGCGCATTGCCATCGGTCCGGGCTCGGTCAGCGGGTTCGCGGCGGGCATTGCCGGCACCCTGGACCCCGCCGACGGGTTGATCGTGCATCTTGCCGGCGACGTCCTGGCCGGCGACCTCGCGGGCGAGCTCGAGGAGCTTGGATTTCGCGTGCTGCAACCCGTGGTCTATCGTATGAAGGCGGCGGAGGCCCTGAGCGAGGGGGCGCGGGAGGCGATCGGCGAGGGCGCGATCGACGGTGTGGTGCTGATGTCGCCGCGCACGGCGCGCATCTATGCCGGATTGATCAAGCGTCACGGTCTTGCGGATGCGGCCGCCGAGATGGTCCACATCTGCCTCTCGGATGCTGTCGCCCGCGGTCTCGCGCCCCTCGGCGAGGTGCCGGTCGAGGTCGCGGAGAAGCCGACGCTGAACGCAATTCTCGAGCTGGTCGAACAGGTTGCGGATAGATTGGACAATCAGAAATTTACTTAGGACACTTCGAAGGATTTCCAGGCGCGTTTGATTGAGCGCATGTCTCGCGGTGACCGACCGGGTCAGATATCGCGTATCGGAAGGAAATGAGGCGGCGATGACGAACGGCACGCAGGGTTCAGGTCCGAAGCGGCCGCACGCGACGATCGAGGGCAAGGCAACCGAGATCAAACCGGAGGCGCCGAAGGCCGCGGCCGGTGCAGCGGCGTCCACGCCGTCGACGGACCAGCGCGCGACGGCGGAGAAGGTTTCCGGCGCCGCGGCGAGCGTTGCTGCCGACAGCAAGAAGCCCGAGGCGCCCAAGGCCGCAGCTACGGCCGCATCAGGCGCATCGACGAGCAAGGCTAGCGCGACGCCGCCACCTACCAAGAATTCCGGAGGCGGAGTCGGATCGATGGTTTCGCACACGCTGGCGGGAGTCCTCGGCGGCGCGATCGTCCTGCTCGGGGCGCCGCTCTTCGGTATCGGCGGGCCGGATGCCACGAAAGCGCCGCCCGAGGTCGCCCAGCGTCTAGCCGCGCTCGAAACCGCAGCGAAGCACGCCGCGCAGCCTGTCGTCTCGCCGGAGGTCGCCAAGCGTCTAGCCGGCCTCGAGCAGGGCGTGGATCAGCTCAAGGGCATTACGGCTGCGATCCCGGGCCTCGGTGAAGGTCAGGTGCGGCTCGACGGTGAAGCCAAGGCGCTGAAGGATCAGCTCGCGAGCCGCACGGGGCCCGGCAGCGATGCCGAGCGCCTTGCGCGCATGGAGGAGCGCCTCTCCGCGCTCGCCGCCGCCGCGCTCGCCGATCCCAAGGGCGCCGGCCCGATCCCGCAGCTCGCGCAGATCACCGGCCGCATTGCCGATCTCGAAACGGCGCTGACAAACCGGCTCGCCGCCGCCCGCCGCGACATGGCGACGGAGATCGAGAACAAGCTCGCCACCACGTCGGAAGCCGCCGAGGCCGCGCGCTCGGGCACGCAGCGTCTCGACCGCGAGGTTACGACGCTCAAGTCCGACGTGACGCGCACCGCGCAGCGCGTCGACCAGACGAAGTCCGATGCCGATCGCCTGACCGAAATGGCCCGCGCGGCCCAGGACGAGATCGCGAGCCTCAAGACGGCCCTCGATGCGCTCAAGCGCGAGACGGCAAAGCCCGCCGATGTCAGTGCCGCCGTGGCACCCGCCGCCGCCCGCCTCGGCAAGCTCGAAGCCAGCGTGTCGGAAGTGCTGAAGGCCGAGGCCGACCGCCAGAGCAACGCGGAGCGCATCGTGCTCTCGCTCGAGCTCGGCAATCTCAAGCGCGCGATCGATCGCGGCGGGCCGTATGTGGCGGAGCTTGCGGAAGTGCGTAGGGTCGCCGGCAAGCGCCTCGATCTCTCCGTGCTGCAGCGCTACCAGGACGAGGGCCTGCCGACGATCGCCGATCTCGCGCGGCAGTTCCGCCCGCTCACCAGCACGATCATCGATGCCGATGCCGAGCAGGCCGACGCCTCCGTCGTCGATCGTCTGATCTCGGGTGCCCGCACGATCGTGCGCGTGCGCAAGCTGACGCCCGAAGCGGACGACACATCCGCCGAGGCGACGGTCGCACGCATGGAGACGGCGCTCAACGACGGCCGCCTCGGCGACGTCATGCGCTACGCCAAGGCGCTCCCGCCGAAGAGCATCACCGGCCCGACGCGCGCGTGGCTCGACAAGGTTGCTGCGCGCCAGTCCGTCGAGGAAGCCATCGTCACCATCGATCGTCAGCTCAAGTCGTCGCTCGGCGCGGCGCCCGCCGCGAAGGATGCCAAGCAATGATCCGCCTCATCCTGTATCTCGTCGGCGTCGGCATTCTCGCGAGCGGGCTTGCATGGCTCGCCGACCGGCCGGGCGAGATGGTGCTCACGTGGCAGGGCTACGAGATCGAGACGACGGTGTTCCGCGCGGTCGTGATCTTCGCGATCCTGATCGGTCTCGCCGTCTTCCTTTGGTCGCTGCTGCGCCAGCTCTGGAGCAGCCCCGCCGCCGTTGGCCGCATCGTCAACCGGCGTCGCCAGGAGCGCGGGCTCGAGGCACTGTCGAGCGGCATGATCGCCATCGGCGCCGGCGATCGCTCGCAGGCCACGCGTCACGCCATCCAGGCGCGCAAGGCGCTTCCCAACGAGCCGCTGACGCATCTGCTGCGTGCGCAGGCGGCCCAGCTTTCCGGTGACCGCACGACGGCGCGGCGCATCTTCGAGGCCATGCTCGGCACGAAGGAAACCGAGCAGCTCGGACTGCGCGGGCTCTTCCTCGAAGCCGAGCGCGAAGGCGAGCACGAAGCCGCGCGCCAGTTCGCCGAGCGCGCGCTGCGCCTCAATCCGCAGCTCGGCTGGCCGATCGACGCGCTGTTCGAGCTGCAGTGCCGCGCGTCCGACTGGGTCGGCGCGCTCGAAACACTCGCGGCCGGCAAGCGCAATGGCCATTTCGAGAAGGCCGTCGCCGATCGCCGCCGCGCCGTCATTCTCACGGCACAGGCGCAGGCGCTCGAGGATACGAATGGCGACAGGGCTCTTCCGCTCGCCATGGAGGCGCACAATCTCGCGCCGGATCTCGTGGAAGCGGGCGCCATCGCAGGCCGCATCTATTCCTCGAAAGGCCAGACCGCCAAGGTCGCGCGCGTCATCGAGCAGACCTGGAAGCGCGCGCCGCATCCCGATCTCGCGGTCGTCTATGCCCATGCCCGCCCCGGCGACAGTCCGAAGGACCGTCTCAACCGCGTGAAGAACCTCGCGCGCGCGACACCGCATTCCGTCGAGGCGCCGATCGCGGTCGCGCATGCGGCTATCGAGGCGCACGATTGGACCGAAGCGCGCAAGGCTCTCGCGCCGCTCGTCGATGGTCGCCTCTCGCAGCGCGTGTGCACGCTCATGGCGCGCATCGAGGGCGAGCAGTTCGGCAATGCCGGCCGCGTGCGCGAGTGGCTCGCACGTGCCACCACGGCGCCGCGTGATCCGGCGTGGACCGCCGACGGGATCGTCGCCGAGCGCTGGGCCGCGATCTCGCCCGTGACCGGCACGCTCGATGCCTTCCAGTGGAAGGTGCCGGTCGAGCAGAAGGGCACGCAGGACGAAGAGCTCGCGCTCGCCAAGCTCGAGGAGCTGATGGCGCTCAGCGAAGCGAAGAACGAGAAGGTCATCGAAGCAAAGCCCGTCCATGACGACGACGTGCCGCAGACGGTCGAAGTGCGGACAGTGCCGGTCACCGAGGCCAAGCCGAAGCCTGCGGCGGCTGCGCCCGCGCCGGCTGCCACGCCGGTCGCCAGTGCCCCGCGCGGCAACGGTACGGTTCCGGAGGCACGGCCGTTCATGCCGCCTCACGCGCCGGACGATCCCGGTGTCGAGGACGACGAGCCCGCGCCGCGCGCGAAGCCGGCGGCCAAAGCGGGCACGGCCGCATAAGAGCCGCTAGAGTCCGTTTGCACAAAATGGAA
>JAEWIJ010000056.1 GCA_023387235.1 Pseudomonadota bacterium | reverse complement strand
AAAGCCCGTCTCGCCCGTGCCGAGCCGGACGACCGCGCGGGTGACCGTCGCCTCGCCGACATTGAAGGGTGCGCCGCTGCCGCCGATCCGGCCGCGCAGCATTACGAGGCCCGTCTCGGGAGGGCGCACGTCGACTGCTTCAGGACGCGGCTCGAGCGCATCCAGGGCAGCGGTTAGCTCCGCTTCGCTCGCTTGCGCGCAGATGCGCATGATTTTCTGGCGCGCGGCAATCGCGCGCGCATCGAGGGCATCCTGGACGGGCTGAGCAGCGAGCATGGCTCGTGCTCTTAGTTCGCGCACTTAAAGCTTTTGTGACACGGCGCACAGCGCGGGTAGTTGCGAAATGGCTGTCTTGAAATCGCTGCAACGGAGAACTGGCGCACCCGGTAGGATTCGAACCTACGACCTTCGCCTTCGGAGGGCGACACTCTATCCAGCTGAGCTACGGGTGCTGAGACCGCATCTGATACAGCATAGGCGGTCCAAGGGCAAACGTACCGTCGATCGCGATCCAGGCCTCGACCGGCCCGGGGTGCATCCCGGTGTGCGGTGGGCTATCAGCAGAGGACAGTGCCTGTGGGGCCCGTGTTTCCGGTCTTGCGGCCTGGGGGCGCGCTCAGGCTATCGGCCGCGAGGGCCGGCAGCGCATGACAGGGCTCGGTTCTGAGCCAGAGTTTCTCGAAGCCATGGGCCGCGGCACGTGCGGCCTCGGGCGCGTCGGCAAGGAACTGCTCGAAGAGATCGCGCCGGTGAATGTCCCGGCGCAGGCTGTCACCGAACCAGACCGAGGTGCTGCCGACGATGAGCTGCTCATGAGCATCGCGCAGGCGGGGATCGCGCGCGATGCGGACTTCGAAATGACCGCCGGCGCTCTGGCCGATGAAGATCTCGAGTGCCGCGTCCTCCTCGGCGATGACGAGGCGTGCTGTCATCCCTTTATTGGCAAGAGTCGGCTGGAGAGCGATGAGCGCGCGTGCCACCGGGCTGTCGATGGAGCGCGCAACGGCGAGAATGGTGGCCCGGCCTGTGTACGTCCCCGAAGCGGCGCTCCCTTCGATGCCGTCGGCCGTGAAGGCCATCAGGCGCTGCTCACGGGCTTCCAGGAGATCGTCGTTATTTCCGGGGGGCACCTTGATCTGCATGTGACGTCCTTCTGGAACCTCATGGCGGAGCCGCTTGATACGGTCCGGTATGCGCGAGCTCGTCCGTCCATTAGCAGCCGAGGGAGTTAAAAGTTGATTAGAACGCGGGCTAATCTGGGGCACTTCAGGGGCACCGCCGCGGCGAAAGGACTTTATCCAAAGGCGCGTGCAATGCATGACGGCCGTGCGCAGGGTCCGTTGGCGGCCGCTCTGCATTGACACCCGGCGTGCCCACCGGCATCGCTTGGCCGCGATAATGAGCCGGGCCGAGGGGTGCGGCCGGCAAACGGGCGGGGTGGCGTGGAAATCTCGGTGCTGGAACTCCTGGGCGTTGCGGCCGCGCTGGCGGCTGCCGGCATTGCCATGGGTTTCCTGGTCGGCCTATTCGGCATTGGCGGCGGCGGCATCGCAGCGCCGGTACTGTACGAGGTCTTCTCCTTCCTCGGCGTCGATCCCGCGATCCGCATGCATCTGGCGCTCGGCACGTCGCTGGCGGTCATGATTCCGACGAGCACGCGCTCGTTTCTGGCGCATCGTGCGCGTGGCGGTGTCGATATGGAGGCATGGTGGCGCCTCGCGCCGGCCGTGATCGCGGGCGTCGTGCTCGGCGCCGTGATCGCGAGCGAATCTTCCGGCACGGCGCTCAAATGGGTCTGGATCACATTCTCCTTCACCATGGCGGCGAAGCTCTGGTTCGGCCGCGATACGTGGCGACTCGGCGAGACGCTGCCGCCGCGCCCGCTGGTCGAGCTTTGGGGCCTCCTCACGGGGACGATCTCGACGCTGCTCAGCATCGGCGGCGGCGCTCTGATCACCACGATGCTCACGCTCTATGGGCGCTCCATCCAGACGGCCGTCGGCACGGCTGCCGGCGTCGGGCCTCTGATCGCCATTCCTGGCGCGATCGGCTTCATGTGGGCCGGCTGGGGCGAGCCGGTGCCGCTGCCTCTCACAGTGGGCTATGTCAGCCTCATAGGCGCGGCGGCGCTGATCCCGACCGGCGTGCTCGCCGCACCCTGGGGCGTGCGCGTCGCGCATGGCATCTCGCGCCGCAAGCTCGAAATCGGCTTCGGCCTTCTGCTCGCGACCATGGGCGCGCGTTTCGTCGTCAGCGTGATCGGCGGAATCTGAACGCTGCAAATGACCAGTTCGAGCCTAAGGCGCTCGAATTCTTGCCATTTTTTAACAGCCTACTGCCCTCGGGCGTCGCGGCGATTCGGGCCGCGGGCCAAGGTCGGGTCAGGGGGGACGTGCGCGTCTTTGCCCGGCAAGGTGGGGAGCGGGGGCTTGCCATCGCGTTCTGCGTCCAGGGGAGCGGCATGCCGCTCCGAACGCCAACCCGTGCGCAGGTGGACCAGCCATGGATCCAAACATCATTGTCATGATCACGCTGCTTTCGCTGCCGAGTGGGGAGCACAGTGTGAACCTCAAGCCATTCGAGACCGTTGCGGCCTGTGTCGAGGCCGCGAAGATCGAAGCGTCTGACCCATTTGTCGCCCGCGTCGAGTGCTCGGAGCTGACCGACGGCAGCCTCACGCTCAGCTTCAAGCGCAGCCCCTCGCAGCCGGGCTTTCCGCATCGCCGGAAGACGACAAGCTGAGCCCGAAGCGCCGACGAGCCGCCTCGCGCCAACATCGCACACGACCGACGCACAAGGACGTCCTTCATGACCCACGACGTGAGCCTCGCCGCCGACCGCACGTGCCCGGCTGCGGTCGCCTATGATCTCATGCGCGACATTCTTCTCGATGATCCCCGCCGGCCGGCGCCATCGAGCGATGAGTTTCGCACCTACCTCCTCGATCTCTATGCCGAGTGCCTGCTGGCCGTGCATGGCAAGCGCGTGGCGGTACACGGCAAGGCGAGCGAGATGCGCGTGCCCCCGCCGCGCGAGCGCGACAAGCGGGACGCGGCATCATCGCCGAAGCTTGTGAAGGCGAATTAGGCGCAGGGACTTCAGGTTTCTCACGCCGCGATGATGCACGGCCAGCGCACGTGGAAGATCGTGCCGCGCTCCGACGGTGCCTCGGACTGCAGGCGGATGCTGCCGCCGATGCGATCGAGCGTGCGCCGCACGAGGGCGAGGCCCATGCCGGAGCTGTCGCCGTCGTCTTTTTCATCCATCCTGCGGAAGGGCAGGAAAACCGCCTCATGCCACTCGGGGGGAATGCCCGGACCGTCGTCGCGGACGGTGATGTCGAGCGTGTCCTCGCCGAGGCGCGCGGCGAGCAGGATGCGACCGTCCGGCCGGTCGTGATGCTTGATGGCGTTGCCGACGAGATTGCGCAAGACAAGCTCCAGCGGCGCGGCCAATGTCATCAGGTGAGGCCAGGTGCCTTCGATGGTGATTGTCATGTCGGCGGGCGGCGCGAGCCCAGCTATGACGTCCTCGGCAAGCCGGCGCGTATCGGCCATCGCCACGCCCTCGATCTTGCGTCCGGCACGCGCATATTCGAAGAGACCGTTGAGCATCGCCAGCATTCTGGCCTGATGATCGCGCATCGCGGCGAGCTTCGCGCCGACGGCGTCGAGATCCCGCACGGTCAGGGCGCGGTCGGCATCGGCAGCATCGAAGCGTAGCGCGCGCAGCGGCGCCTTGAGATCGTGCGAGATGACGTAGGCGAACTCTTCGAGATCGCGATTGACGAGCGCCAGCTCCTGGTTGGCGCGCTGGATGGCCTCGCTCTTCTCGACGACCTCGGCCTCGGCCATGGCCCTGAGGCGCATCTGGGTCCTGAGCTCGGATTCGAGCGAGGAGTGATCCACGACATTGCGCACGAGCATCAGATAGCAGGCGGCGTCTTCGTCCCAGTAGATGTCGAGACTGATGCGCTGCGGCGGCGCGGCCACGGCATCCGGTCCGACGTTCATGAGAACGTTCGGGATGGTGAGAGGGTCGCCTGCCCCGGTACGCAACGCGACGAATTCCGCCTCGAAGCCGATGAGCGCCATGATGCTCTCGGTGACCGGCCGATCGGTCGCTACGAAATCGACGAGCGAGCCGAAACTGCGGCGCACGATGAGATCCCGATCCATCCAGATCATGCCGAAGGAGCGCCGCCCCGCCAGAAAACGGCCGGCGGCGAGAAGAGGCTCCGTCTCCTGTGTCCGCTCGTCAGGTGTCACGGCGGAGGATCGAGGTGGCGGCGTCGATGAAGGTGTCCTCGACATTGGCACCTGTTTTTGCGGAGGTGAGCAGGACCGGCTGGCGCGCTTCCCGCAGTTTGGCCGGCAACTCGGCGGCTTCGCCATCGGCAATCAGATCGCTCTTGTTGGCGATGAATGAGAAGTGGCGGCCGGGCAGCGCCTCCTGGAAATTCTCCGCGAGGCTCACCATGGCCTCCAGCGTCGCGCGCCGCTTGAGATCGCCGATGATGAGCGCAGCTGAAGCACCCTTGATGTAGACGTGGCGGAAGATGCTTTGCCCGAAATTGCCGTCGGTGTCCCAGACGATGAGCTCGATGGCCTGGTCCCGGTTCGGCCCTGCTCGCGTGATCGGCACGCGATAAAGCTCGACGCCGAAAGTCGATTTGTACTCGGTCTCGAAGCGTCCCTCCACGAGCCGGCGAATGAGCGAGGTCTTGCCGACGCCGATCTCGCCGAGCAACATGATCTTCCGCGAGATCATGGGACTTCGCCGACGAAGGCAGGTTCGAAAACGACGCGCCGGTTGGGACTTGAGGCGCCGCTCCGCTGGCTGATGTCGAGGACGGACGTCCGTCCGATGGTTTTCAGGCGGGAAGGATCGACGCCCCGGCGTGCGAGGTCGGCGGCCACGCGATCGGCGCGGGCCTGCGCCAGCGCGAGATTGCGATCGTTGGTCCCGCGCTCGTCCGTGTAGCCGACGATGCGCACGACGGTATCGGTGCCGCGCATGAGCTTGGCGAGCGCATCGAGGGCCGCATCGGTTCGCTCGGGGGCGCTGTACGTCGTATCCTCGGAGAAGAAGATGGCGTGTGTCCGCAGCCAGTTCTCCAGGTCAGCGCGCGGATCTGTCTTCGGAGCGAGTGCTGCGATTTCCTTGCGAAGACTTTGCAGTTCCGCGTCGACGGCAGCCGAACGCGCGACGGCCTCGAGTGACGCGTTCACGCCCTCCATGGACGTGGTGAGGCCGGCAAGGGGCGCGGCCATGGTTTCGAGACGCGCTTCGAGAGCCGCGAGGCGCTCGCGCGTGCGCGCAGCCTCATCGGCAAGATGCGCGCTTTCGGCGCCGGGAACGACGCCTATGGCTTCAGTGATCGTTGAGGCGGGGGCGACCTCGCCGAGACGCTTCAGGATGTCCGCGCGCGTATCGCCCGAAGGCGCGAGGCCGCTGACCTCGATCCGTGCACCGCCGCGCTCGACCGTTGCCTGCGTCGGATAACCCTTAAGGCCCGGTGTCCCGGCGATGACCTTGTCGACGGCAGCCTGCAGCGTGCTGGTCCTGTATGTAACATAGCCTTGCCAGCCGAAGTACGCCGCGAGCGCCAAGGCCAGCAGCCAGAGCACAAAGCGTAGAGGGCGCATCCCGGACCGGCGCTGTGCCTCGCGCAGATTTTTCTGCCGCTCCGCGATGCCGGCTTCGAGGCGGGCGGCAAGGGCCGCGAGGTCGGGTGTCCGGCCATTCGCTTCGAGCGCGCGAAGGAACTCGTCGTCGAGAAGGGTGTGCACCCCGGCGGCCGCCTGACCACGCGATTTGGCCGAAAGGAGGTGAAGCGGTGAGCCACGCAGATAGATGGTGTGACCGCCGAAGTCGATCGTGCGAAGACCTGCCTTCTCGGCCTCGTATACTTCCTCGATGAAGGCGGTCATCGCGGTGAGCAGGCCGCTCAGCAGGGCATCCTTGCCATCCGGCAGGGCGTCTGCTGGGTTTCCGGCATTCGAACGGCGCCAGTGCGCGAGCAGCTCACCCGAGCCGCGTCGGATGAGATGAAGCTCGTCGACCTCGAAGCGGTCCGTGTCCGCAAGCGCAAGCTCGGCCATGGGGCGGCCGGTCGTCCAACTCCTGAGGCGGAGCGAGAGGCGGTTCTTCGTCAGGCCGTCCTCGAGGCGACGATTGATGTCCTCCATGAGGTCGCGGATGGCGCTCCGCACATAGTCGCGCACCATGACGCCGATGTGCGGATAGAGCTTCGCCGGCAGCGCGTCGCTGCTGGCTTCGACCTCCGAGCGCACGGTGCGCACGACGAGCGGCGCGAGTGCATCGGAGACCTGATGGTGGTTGGCGGCTTCGGCGTCGCGCAGCGCGCCTTCCAGCGTCGCGGCGACGCTGCTCCGGAAGCTCGCGTCGGTGCCGGCGCGTTCGGCGACCGCGGCGAGGCGCTGCGCAAGTGCGTCGAGCTCGCGGCTCTCCTTGTCGAAGAGCAGCTCCTTGAGCCGGATGACGCCATCCTTCGACATGGAGGGGACTACTGAACTCGATGCGATGGGCGGCTGGCTGATGCCGGCCTACTCATTGTGGGAGATGCGGCGGATGCGGTCGCCGAGCTCGAAGATGCTGCGGGAAAGCTCGTCGAAGGACGAGCGGCGCTCCGCAACGTTTTCGGAAGCCATGGCCTCGACGCGCGCCTGCAGCACATCCAGCTTGCGCTGGAGATCGCCCGTGAGTTCCGTCACGCGCGCTTCGAGCGCCCTGAGACGCCCATCGTGGTCGCGCTTGAACTCGCCATGGAGCAGATCGCGGATCTGCTCGAGCTTGTCGTCCGTGGCCTCGGCCGATGCGGCACCATTCCGCAGTTCGCCAAGCGAGGTCGCATTCATGGACACGTCCCTTCGTACTCACACCAACCCCACCGAGACGTGCACGGAAGGAGCGGCACGCCATCGTTCAGCGATCATCATTGGCAGAAGAAAATCTATTTTTCCAGAGCCTTGGCGTCATGAACCACGATTGCCGCCAAATCGGGCGCTTCCGGATGATCCAGCCCAGCCGGAATGGAGGCCGGAGCATCGGAGGCGGTGAACGGGGGGCGCGCGCGACTTTGCGCCTTGAACGGTTCTATGGTTTTCTTGCGATCGCGCCGAGGAGCTTTAACCATGGCCACGCCTACTCGGATCACACCGCGTGAAGCCGCCGCAGCCCCGCTCAGGGATGGCCGGCTCTCGTCCCGCTGGTTCGAGGGCGACGGCATCGAGATCCGCCACTATGCGCCGAAGGGCGAGGACCGCCAGACACCCCATGACCGCGACGAGTTCTATTTCGTGATCTCGGGTACCGGCACATACATCCGCGGCGCCGAGCGCGTGCGGTTCGGACCGGGCGACATGCTGTTTGCCGCCGCTGGCGAGGATCACCGCTTCGTCGAGTTCAGCAGCGAATTCGCCACATGGGTACTCTTCTACGGGCCGCAGAAGACATGACGGCGTCCGCTCTCCCCGACGGCCTCAAGAAGCAGCATGTCATCGATCCCGAGATCTGCATTCGCTGCAACACGTGCGAGGCGACGTGCCCGGTCGGCGCGGTCACGCACAACGATGCCAACTACGTCGTCGATGCCGAGAAGTGCAACTACTGCATGGATTGCATCTCGCCATGCCCGACGGGCTCGATCGACAATTGGCGGATCGTGCGCAGCGATGGGGCCTATTCGCTCGACGAGCAGATGGAATGGACGGAGCTTCCCACGCAGGAGGATCTCGGCGATGGGGCACTCGCCGCGGCGCTTGCCGATGCCAGCGAGAGTGAGATTGCCGCGCTGATCGCGGCGGCACATGACGGCGCCGGCGGCAAGGCCGTGCCGCCCGCGAGTGCATCGAAGCCGGCGATCAATCTCTTCACGCGCGCCAAGCCGGCTGTCGCTACCATCCAGGGCAACTTCCGCATCACCGATACCGATGCCGAGAGTGACGTGCGCCATATCGTGCTGTCGTTCGGCGAGACGCAGTTTCCGGTGCTCGAAGGGCAGTCGATCGGCATCGTGCCGCCGGTCACCGATGCGGACGGCAAGGAGCTGCCGATCCGGCTCTATTCGGTCGCTTCGGCGCGGGATGGCGAGAAGCGCAACGCCAACAACGTCTCACTCACGGTCAAGCGCGTGCCCGGCGGGCTCGTTTCGGAGTGGCTGTGCGATCGCAAGGTCGGCGAGAAGGTTTTCGTGACCGGGCCGTTCGGCGCGACTTTCCTCATGCCGAACGACGCCAATGCCAATCTGCTCATGATCTGCACGGGAACAGGCTCGGCACCGTTCCGCGCCTTCACCGAGCGTCGTCGCCGGGCCATGGAGGGCGCTCCGGGACGCGCGATCCTGTTCTTCGGCGCGCGCACGCCGGGAGAGCTTCCCTACTTCGGGCCGCTGCAGAAGGTGCGCGACGATATTCTCGGCAAGCATCTCGTCTATTCGCGCCTGCCGGGCACGGCGAAGGAATATGTGCAGGATCGCATGCGCGCGGAAGCCGGAGCGCTCGGGCCTCTGATCGGTGCGCCTTCGACGCACATCTTCATTTGCGGGCTCAAGGGCATGGAAGCCGGCGTCGACAAGGCGCTGGCCGAGATCGCGTCCTCGCATGGCATCGATTGGACGAGCCTCAAACCGGCGATGCGCGGCGAAGGGCGCTATCACGTCGAGACGTACTAGAGAAAACAAGATTGAGAGGGAGCGACCGCAATGCGTGGGCTCGAAGGAAAAGCCGCGATCGTCACCGGCGGTGGCGGCGGCATTGGAAGCGCCATCTGCAAACGGCTGGGTGAGGCTGGCGCTCGGGTCGGTGTCTTCGATCGCGACATGAGCGCGGCGCAGCGGACCGCCGAGGCGCTAGCGTCGAATGGAGCAACGGCCAAGGCTTACGAGGTCGACATCACGGAGCTCCCGGCGGTAAGCCGCGCCGTCGAAGCCTTCGAGCGCGACATCGGTCCGACGGACGTGCTCGTGAACAATGCCGGATGGGACAAGTTTGCGTATTTTCTCACGACCGAGCCGGATCTCTGGCGCAAGATCATTGCGATCAATCTCGAAGGACCGATCAACCTCCATCATGCCGTGCTCAAGGGCATGCAGGCGCGCCGCTCGGGCCGCGTGGTGAACATCGCCTCGGATGCCGGCCGCGTCGGCTCGTCCATGGAGGCCGTCTATTCCGGCGCCAAGGGCGGCATCATCGCCTTCACCAAGACCATGGCCCGCGAGATGGCGCGTTCCGGCGTCACGCTGAACGTGGTCTGTCCGGGGCCGACCGTGACGCCGCTGCTCGAGGCGCTCACGGGGGCTGGCGACCAGGGCGCAAAGGTGAGCGAAGGTCTCAAGCGGGCCATTCCGCTCGGCCGCCTCGGTCAGCCGGAGGATATTGCCGGCATGGTCGCCTTCCTGGCGAGCGACGAGGCCGCCTATATCACCGGCCAGGTGATCAGCGTTTCCGGCGGCCTCACCATGCACGGATAGCGGGCGGGCCCGCGTTTTTGTGGATACAAGCCGGGCGCTCATGCGGCACGGAACACGTTTACGCGCCGTCGCACCCGGTCTAGAAGAACCTTCTGCCGACCGACCAGCACCCGGAACTATCACGCATGTTCAAGAAGATCCTGATCGCCAACCGCGGCGAGATCGCCTGCCGCGTCATCAAGACCGCCCGGCGCATGGGGATCAAGACGGTGGCCGTCTATTCGGATGCCGACGCTCAGGCCATGCATGTGGAGATGGCCGACGAGGCCGTGCACATCGGCCCGCCGCCGGCCGCGCAATCCTATCTGCTGATCGACAAGATCGTCGCGGCCTGCAAGGCGACCGGCACCGAGGCCGTGCATCCGGGCTACGGTTTTCTTTCCGAGCGCGAAGCCTTTCCGGTCGCACTCGCCAAGGAGGGTATCGTCTTCATCGGTCCGAACCCCGGCGCGATCGCGGCCATGGGCGACAAGATCGAATCCAAGAAGGCGGCCGCCGCAGCCAAGGTCTCGACCGTTCCCGGTCATCTCGGCGAGATCGCGACGCCGGCTGAAGCCGTGAAGATCGCCGAGCAGATCGGCTATCCGGTAATGATCAAGGCCTCGGCCGGCGGCGGCGGCAAGGGCATGCGCATCGCCTACAGCCGCAAGGAGTGCGAGGAGGGCTTTGCGCTCGCGCGCTCTGAGGCGAAGTCGTCGTTCGGTGACGATCGCGTGTTCATCGAGAAATTCATCGAGAACCCGCGCCACATCGAGATCCAGGTGCTCGGCGACAAGCACGGCAATGTCATTTACCTCGGCGAGCGCGAATGCTCGATCCAGCGGCGCAACCAGAAGGTCATCGAGGAAGCGCCATCGCCACTTCTCGACGAGAAGACGCGCAAGCTCATGGGCGAGCAGGCTGTGGCGCTCGCCAAGGCGGTGAACTACGACAGCGCCGGTACCGTCGAGTTCGTCGCGGGACAGGACCGCTCGTTCTTCTTCCTCGAGATGAACACACGTCTCCAGGTTGAGCATCCGGTGACCGAGATGGTGACCGGCATCGACCTCGTTGAGCAGATGATCCGCGTCGCGGCGGGCGAGAAGCTCAGCCTCAAGCAGAAGGACGTGAAGCTCGATGGCTGGGCCGTCGAGAGCCGCATCTATGCCGAGGATCCCTTCCGCAATTTCCTCCCTTCCATCGGCCGTCTTACGCGCTACGTGCCGCCGGCCGAAGGCGACGTGTCGGGCGGCGCGATCCGCAACGACACGGGCGTGGCCGAGGGCGGCGAGATCTCGATGTTCTACGATCCGATGATCGCGAAGCTCGTCACGCACGCGCCGACTCGCATCGGCGCGATCGATCTGCAGGCGCAAGCGCTCGATGCATTCTATATCGACGGCATCCAGCACAACATTCCCTTCCTCACCGCGCTGATGCAGCATCCGCGCTGGCGCGAAGGGAAGCTCTCGACCGGCTTCATCGCGGAGGAGTATCCGAACGGTTTCGCGCCGCCGGCCGCTGACGGCTATGGGCTCGGCATTCTCGCGGCGGTCGCCGCGTCGATCGACCATCTCAACAATACCCGCCGCCGGCACATCACGGATCAGATGGGTGGCAAGCCGTTCGCTTTCGCCAAGCGTCGCGTGGTGCGCATCGACGGCCGCGACCTGCATCTCGAGGTGGCAGGCGGCGGCGAGGCGCCGATCAAGGTCGCGAAAGTGGGAAGCGATGGCGCTGTGGGCGCACCGATCGAGGTCGTGTCGTCCTGGTGGCCGGGTGAGCCGGTCTGGTCGGGCACGGTCGGCGGCGAGCAGATTTCCGTGCAGGTGCGCCCGGTTCTCAATGGCGTGCATCTTTCCTATCGCGGTGCCTCCGCCGACATCCGCGTCTATACGGAAGCCGAAGCCACGCTCGTGGCCCTCATGCCCGAGAAGGTGGCGGCGGATACTTCGAAGCTGCTGCTCTGTCCGATGCCGGGCCTCGTCAAGGCGATCCACGTGCAGGCGGGGCAGGAGGTCAAGGCCGGCGACGCCCTCGCGGTCGTCGAGGCCATGAAGATGGAGAACGTGCTGCGCGCCGAGCGCGACGGCTCCGTCAAGAAGGTCAATGCCAAGACAGGCGACAGCCTCGCCGTCGACGCGGTGATCCTCGAGTTCGCCTGAGGTTGGGGCCGCGCTCCGGACGCCTAGCGCCGGACGCCCTCCGAATTCTGTGCCCCATTTGTCACGCCGTCAGCATAAGTCGCCAGCGGCGTGTCAGGCCGCCTTGCGCGGTCGCGCGCGTTACTGCGAGAAATTTACTGCGCAGGTGTGGTTGTTGCGTACTGCGGAGTGTCGAGTATGTCCGAGTTCAGTCGGCGGGATTTTCCGCGCGCCGATGCGCGGCTCAGCCGGCGCAGTCTGGTTGCGGCGGCGGCGATCATTGCCGCGGTGACGCCCGCTACGGCGAGCAAGGCCTTTGCCTTTGCAAACTCCAAGCGCACAAAGATCTATTGGGAAGACGACCACAAGCCCGGCGATAAATGCGATACGCAGTGCACCGTCGTCTGCTTTCTGCGCGGGACGCGCCTACAAACCTCCGCGGGTGAAGTTGCCATCGAAGACCTGAAGATCGGGGACGGGCTCGTCACGAGCAGCGGTGCCGTGCGCCCCATCCGCTGGATCGGGAGAATTGTCGCCAAGCGGAACAGCAACGGTGCCTGGCCGGAGGATGCCTTGCCTGTCCGCGTCGCGCGGGACGCATTCGGCGCCGGCAATCCGCATCGCGACCTTTATCTGTCGCCTGCGCACCTCGTGCACCTCGATGGTCTGCTCATTCCGATCGGCAACCTGATCAACGGTCGGAGCGTCGCGTCCGTGAATGTCGATGCCGATCAGCTCGAATACTTCCACGTCGAGCTGGAGACTCATGACGTCGTGCTGGCCGAGGGCGCACCCTGCGAGACTCTGCGCCTGACGCCGGAGCGACTGCTCTCCTTCGAGAACAGCGACGAGTACCTGGCACTCTATGGCGTGCCGCACGAGGTTGCGGCGTGCGCGCCGATGGCATCGTTCAACGGCGGTCGCAGCGAGCTCAAATCCCGATTGCGCAGTGCCATCGCGCCTGTGATCGATATCCGCCGCCCGATGGATATTGTGCGCGATGAGGTGGAGGCGCGGTCGCTGTCGATGCAAGTGGCCGCGTGAAGCCGGCAGACCCGCTCAGCCCTCGCTCTGGCTCAGGTAGCGTTCGAGCCAGTGGATGTCGTAGAGGCCGTTCGCGATATCGGGGTGACGCACGAGCTCGGTGAAGAGCGGGATCGTCGTCTCGATGCCGTCGATAACGAACTCCGAGAGGCAACGGCGCAGCCGCATGAGGCATTCGTTGCGGTTCTTGCCGTGCACGATGAGCTTGCCGATCAGGCTGTCGTAGTTCGGCGGGATGCGATAGCCCTGGTAGACGCCCGAATCCACGCGCACGCCGAGGCCGCCCGGCGGATGCCAATAGGTGATCTTGCCCGGCGACGGACGGAAGTTCTTCGGGTTCTCGGCGTTGATGCGGCACTCGATGGAGTGACCGGAGAACTGCACTTCTTCCTGCGTGACCGAGAGTGATCCGCCGGACGCAATCCGGATCTGTTCGAGCACGAGATCGAGACCGGTGATCATTTCCGTGACCGGATGCTCGACCTGCAGGCGCGTGTTCATCTCGATGAAATAGAACTCCCCGTCCTCATAGAGAAACTCGACGGTGCCGGCGCCGCGGTACTTGAGCTTCTTCATCGCATTGGCGACGGTCGTGCCGATCTTCTTCCTCTGCTCGGCATTGAGGGCCGGCGAGGGTGCCTCTTCGAGAACCTTCTGATGACGGCGCTGGAGAGAGCAGTCGCGCTCGCCGAGATGGATGGCATTGCCCCGGCCGTCGCCGAAGACCTGGATCTCGATGTGCCGCGGGTGCGTCAGGTATTTCTCGATATAAACGCTGTCGTCGCCGAAGGCCGCCTTTGCCTCCGCGCGCGCCGTCCGGAAGGCGATCTCGAGGTCGTCCTCGGAGCGGGCGACCTTCATGCCGCGCCCGCCGCCGCCCGCCGCCGCCTTGATGAGCACGGGAAAACCCATCGACTTCGCGATGCGCAGTGCTTCCACCTCATTGGCGACGCCGCCGTCCGAGCCCGGCACGACCGGAATGCCGAGCCGCTTCGCCGTTTCCTTGGCCTCGATCTTGTCGCCCATGATCCGGATGTGCTCGGACGTCGGGCCGATGAACGTGATGTCGTGCTCTTCGAGGATCTCGGCGAAGCGCGCATTCTCCGAGAGAAAGCCATAGCCCGGATGAATGGCGTCGGCGCCGGTGATCTCGCACGCGGCGAGAAGGCGCGGAATGTTGAGGTAGCTCTCGGACGCGGGCGGCGGACCGATGCAGACGCTCTCGTCGGCAAGGCGCACGTGCATGGCGTCGGCATCGGCCGTCGAGTGCACGGCCACGGTCGCGATGCCGAGCTCCTTGCAGGCGCGCTGGATGCGAAGCGCGATCTCTCCGCGGTTGGCGATCAGAACCTTGTCGAACATGCCTCGTCCTCGTCGCGCATCGCCTCGAATGGGCGGCGCCGGGTCCTGCTTCTCGGTTCCCTGCTATTCGATGATCACCAGCGGCTCGCCGAATTCGACGGGCTGACCGTTCTCGATCAGGATTTCCTTCACGACGCCCGAGCGCGGCGCCGGAATGTGGTTCATCGTCTTCATGGCCTCGATGATCAGCAGCGTCTGGCCCTGGGTGACGCGCGTGCCGATGTCGATGAAGGATGGCGCACCAGGCTCCGGCGCACGATAGGCCGTGCCGACCATCGGCGACTTGACGCAACCTGGATGGTTCGCCGGATCGGGGCCGGCCGAAGCGGATGCGGCAGGCGCCCCGCCTGGCCCGATCGAGGCGCTCGCCGGCGGCGCGGATGCCGGGGCGGGCACGGCATAGGCTGCGGGGGCCGCGGCGTGGCGTGCGACCCGCACCTTGAGGTCGTCCTTCTCGATCTCGATCTCGGTGAGACCGGTCTCGTTCAGGAGCTGTGCCAGATCGCGGATCAGGCCCTTGTCCAGGGCTTCGCGGTCCTTGTTTTCCTTGGCCATGCTGTGGGTCCGCAGATGGAGTTCAGAAGGGGCGCCGCTCAGCCTTTTGCAGCCGCGCCAAGGCGCGCGTGCAAGCCGTCGAGCGCGAGAACGTAGCCCTTGGGTCCAAAGCCGCACAGTACGCCGAACGCGGCGGGCGACACGTAGGAGTGGTGCCGGAAGGGCTCGCGGCGGAAGATATTGGAGAGGTGCACCTCGACGACCGGCACCTCGGCGGCGGTGAGCGCGTCGAGTATGGCGATCGAGGTGTGCGTGTAGGCGCCGGCATTGAGGATGATGCCGCTTGCCGCGGTGCGCGCCTCCTGGATCCAGGTGACGAGCTCGCCTTCGCTGTTGGTTTGCCGGAAGCTGACCGCGAGGCCGAGCGTAGCGGCGTGGCCCTCGACAAGCCGGCGGACATCTTCAAGGGTTTCAGCGCCATAGATGTGCGGCTCGCGCAGTCCGAGCATATTGAGATTGGGCCCGTTCAGCACATAGACCGGCTTCACCATCGCCTCGCCTCGATACCTGGTCCGTTCACGCCGAACCCGCAGCCGCGGTCGCCCCGGCGCGGGTCAGCTTTCTGCATCCTGTTAGAACCAGCGTTCGTCTATCAGCTTATTCGGCACTGCGATAGAGCGGGATGTGGACCGTTCCGAGGCGGGCAAACGGATACCCCCCGCGCCAGCGAACAGGCCTCGGTGATCTATGCAAGTCGAGCATCCGGACAACGGCCGCTCAGCAGACTTTGCAGCCGCCCTCGCTGCGGACGTCGGAGATGTGCTTCGCCATCACTTCGAGAAGGTTCTGCGGCGCGCCGGCAATGGCACGATCGGCAACGAGGAAGTGCGGCGTGCCCTGGATGCCCATCGACTGGGCCAGCTCACGGACGCGCGCGATCTCGCCACCGACGGCATCGCTCTTCATGTCGGCCTTCAGCTTGGCCATGTCGACGCCGGCCTTCTCGGCCACGGCGAGCGCCGTCTGCTCGTTGGCCTGCCCGCGCAATGTCAGAAGCGCCCGGTGCACCTCGAAGTACTTGCCCTGCAACTTTGCTGCGAGCGCGACGCGTGCCGCCTCTTCCGAGCCCTTCGAAAGGATCGGCAGCTCCTTCAGCACGAACTTAACCTTCGCGTCCTTCTCGATCAGCTTCGATACGTCGGAGAAGGCGCGCTTGCAGTAGCCGCAATTGTAATCGAAGAACTCGACGACGGTGATGTCGCCCGACGGATTGCCGATGACCGGCGCCCCGGGGCTGCGATAGATCTCCTGCGCCTGCTCCGTGATGGCCGCCTGGAGCCGCTTGGCCTGGATCTCCTCCATCTTCGCTTCGAGTGCGGTCTGCACCTCGAGGAACACCTCGGGATTGGCGAGGAGGTATTCCTTGATGATGGACTCGATCGCCTTGCGCTGATCCGGCGTAAAGGCATCGCTCGTCGTGGCGGCCGGCGCGGGCGTCGTTGCCTGCGCAAGGCGGAGCGGCGTGCTGCTCTCGCCGGCGAACGGCGCCGCCATCGGGGCGAGCAGGGCGGCGGCAAAAGCCAATGCGGCAAGGCCGGTCAGGCGGCGCCCGCCGCGCGAAATCTGGGTCATTAGGGAACACCTTCCTTAGCGTTCAGCTCGGCAGGGTTATAGCCCTAGCCCGGGATTTTGAAATTCACGATATCGCCAGCCCGGATCCAGTTCGGAGAGCCGTTCTTGAGGCGCGGCTGGGCACGTTTCGCGAAAATCTGGGCTTGTTTGAGGTCGCCCTCGAGGAAAAGGGCCTCGGCGGTCGCAAGGTCTGCCTCGGGCAGGCGGTTCTGCTTGTAGTAGGCATTGGCCAGGATGCGGTAGGCCTGCGGATTGGGATCCTGGATGAGCGACTTGCGCGCAAGCGAAATGATCTCGTCGATATTGCCCTGATCGGCGGTGACCAGGGCTTGCGCGAGCCGCACAGTGATCAGCGGCGCATCGGCGCCTGCGAGCTGGGCGGCGCGCCTCATCACAGGAACGGCCTCGCGCGCGCGCCCAGAGCGCATGAGGAAGTCGCCCTTGATCTCGTGGAAGTACGGGTTATTCGGCTGCTCTTTGATGAGCGCATCGGCCAGCGGCAGGGCGCGGTCGACGCCGTTCATGAAGAACGTCCCGATGGCGCGGCCGTAGCGCGCGGGAAGCGACTGGTCCGTTTGCGGGTAACGATTGAACACGATCTGCGGGCGGTCCAGATAGCCCGAGATCTTGGCCCGCATCATGTCGTGCCGAAGCTGAAGGGCCGCCGGATCGCGTGCCCCCCAGTTGGGGCTGGCCTGGGCTCTGGCGCGAAGCTGCGAGATGCGGTCGGCCGCGAAGGGATGGCTGCGCGCGAAGAGACTTTGCGGTGTCCGCTGCAGCGAGAACGATTCTTCCTCCGCGAAGCGCTCGAACACCTCGATCATGCCGCGGCCGGACTGCTTCGTCGCATTCAGATAGCGCAGGCCGGCCTGATCGGCGACGAGCTCCTGTCCGCGGCGCTGGCCGAGCAGGACGCCGACGAACAAGAACTGCGACAGAACGCCACGCGTCGGATCGGACGCGATCTTCGACCGCAGATCGGCAAGGTGCGCGTTGGCGATGTGGCCCGCCTCGTGGGCGATCACGCCGATGACCTGATTGGGCGTGTCGGCCGCCTGGAGCGTGCCGGTGTGGATAAAGACGTTGCGCCCATCGAGGACGAAGGCGTTGAACGCTTCGTGCCGGATGATGCGCATGGTGATGCGCCCCGAGCCGAGACCGGCCGCACGGAAGATCGGCTGGGCGTAGTCGTTCAGGAGCTCTTCGATCTCGGTGTCGCGAATGAAGCTCAGACCCTGCGCCTCGGCTTGGCGTACCGGCGCGCAAAAGCCCACGGCCAGCGCGAGCATCGCCGCCGCCAGCCTGCTCTGCCAAGCCCGGAATCTCACGTGCTTCATCATGGCCGGACCTTTGGCTCGCCTATGTGGCTCCAATATGCTGCGCGCAAAGTTAATGAGTGGGCGGACGAGGGTCAACGCGGGGCGAGGATCCAAATTCGTCAATCGTATCTGCCCGCTAACTGGACGGCGCGACGCGATCGGCTAGGACGGCGCCTGTGGATCGAGAGATCGCGAGTGCGACATGACGGTTGCCGATGCCTTGCCGCGATCGAGCGCTCAGTGTTGAGCATGTGCCAGTCTCGAGCATGTGTATGACACGCTTATGGAGAGCTACCGCAAGGACGTCGCGGCGCAGGTTTCAGCGCGGGCATCGCGCGCGCACTACCTGATCAGCGTCGGCCGGGGTTGACCCGGGCCCCCATTGGCGCGATTTTATTGTGGATTTTGATTGGTTCGCGGCGACCCGCGCCCGAACCTCAGGCCGCTGACCTTCGTTACGTCCCAAGCGGCCCTGAGCGATCCGATACCCAGGGCGAGGCCAGGTCCGAGGCATGAGCAGGATACCCGATTTCACGACCGTCGATCTCAGCGCGCCTGCAACGGCCACCGCTGCCGCGCCCGCGACCACCTTCGAGACGCCCGAAGGCATCCCACTCAAGTCGGTGTATACGGGGGCGGACATCTCCGGCCTCGATTTCGTCGATACGCTTCCCGGCATCGCGCCATTCCTGCGCGGGCCCTACCCGACCATGTACGTCACGCAGCCGTGGACCATCCGCCAGTACGCGGGGTTCTCGACGGCGGAGGAAAGCAATGCCTTCTATCGGCGGAATATCGCGGCCGGGCAGAAGGGCCTTTCAGTCGCATTCGATCTCGCCACGCATCGCGGCTATGACAGCGATCATCCGCGCGTGAAGGGTGACGTCGGCATGGCCGGCGTCGCGATCGACTCGATCTTCGACATGCGGACGCTGTTCGACGGGATCGACCTGTCGCAGATGTCCGTGTCAATGACCATGAACGGCGCGGTGCTGCCGGTGCTCGCTCTGTTCATCGTCGCGGGCGAGGAGCAAGGCGTGCCGCTCGCCAAGCTCTCGGGGACCATCCAGAACGACATTCTCAAGGAGTTCATGGTCCGCAACACGTACATCTATCCGCCCGCGCCCTCCATGCGGATCATCTCGGACATCTTCGCCTACACCAGCGCGAACATGCCGAAGTTCAACTCCATCTCCATCTCCGGCTATCACATGCAGGAGGCCGGCGCGACGGCGGACCTCGAGCTCGCCTATACGCTCGCCGATGGCATCGAGTATGCCCGTGCCGGAGTCGCCGGTGGCCTCGGCATCGACAAGTTCGCCCCGCGTCTTTCATTCTTCTGGGCGATCGGCATGAACTTCTTCATGGAGATCGCCAAGATGCGCGCCGCGCGTCTTCTCTGGGCGCGTCTCATCAAGTCGGAGTTCGCGCCGAAGGACGACCGCTCGCTCTCGCTGCGCACGCACTGCCAGACCTCCGGCTGGAGCCTCACCGCGCAGGATGTCTTCAACAACGTCACGCGCACCTGCATCGAGGCCATGGCGGCGACACAGGGCCACACGCAGTCGCTGCATACGAATGCGCTCGACGAGGCGATCGCGCTGCCGACCGACTTCTCGGCCCGCATTGCCCGCAACACGCAGCTCGTCCTTCAGCAGGAGAGCGGCACGACGCGCACCGCCGATCTCTGGGGCGGCAGCTACTACGTCGAGCGGCTTTCCTACGAGCTCGCCGAGAAGGCCTGGCAGCACATCGAGGAAGTCGAGCGTCTCGGCGGCATGGCCAAGGCGATCGCCGCCGGCATTCCGAAGATGCGCATCGAGGAAGCCGCCGCACGCACGCAGGCGCGGATCGATTCCGGCCGTCAGACGATCGTCGGCGTGAACAAGTTCCGCGTCTCGAACGAGGCCGAGATCGAGCTCCTCAAGGTCGACAACGCGAAGGTGCGCGAGCAGCAGCTCGCCAAGCTTGCGCGCCTCAAGGGCGAGCGCGATGCGGCGGAAGTTTCCTCGGCGCTCAATGCGCTGACCGAGGGGGCGAAGAGCGGCGCCAATCTGCTCGACCTCGCCGTGAAGGCGGCGCGCGCGAAGGCGACGGTCGGCGAGATCTCGGATGCACTCGAAGTCGTGTTCGGTCGCCATCGCGCCGAGATTCGCGCCGTGTCGGGTGTCTATCGATCGGAGGCGAGCGCCATGACCAGTGCTCTTGGCAAGGTGCAAGCGCTCGTCGAAAACTTCGAGCGCAATGACGGCCGCCGCCCGCGCATCCTGATCGCCAAGATGGGTCAGGATGGACACGACCGCGGCCAGAAGGTGATCGCGACGGCGTTCGCGGACCTCGGCTTCGACGTGGATATTGGTCCGCTCTTCTCGACGCCCGAAGAAGTCGCGCGTCAAGCGGTTGAAAACGATGTGCATATTGTCGGCGTGTCGTCGCTCGCCGCGGGGCATCTGACACTGGCGCCGGAGCTGCGTGCGGCGCTCGAGGCCGAGGGCCGCGGCGACATCATGATCGTTATCGGTGGCGTTATCCCGCCCGCCGACTACCCGGCGCTCTTTGCGGCCGGCGCCAAGGCCGTGTTCGGGCCCGGCACGAATATCGCCGAGGCCGCGGCCGACCTGCTCGAAAAGCTCAACGTGGCGCTCGGCTACGCGCCGAAGGTCGCGGCCGAATAGGCCGCGCGCTCTTCGTGAATTGCCATGACGCAGCGGCGCGCCTCAGTGGCGCGGCCTTGGCATCGGCGTTTTGGTCTGCGCATCGACGATGGCGCCGATATCGCCCTCGCAGCCGGCCAGACAAACCGTGCAGATCATGCCTGTCGGGCAGCCCGGCACATCGATATCCTCGACGGGCTTCACGGTGAATACGCGAGGCCGTGGGAGCGCCTTGGGGGCCGAGGGATCTTCGGCATCGCTCGACGTCTCGGCGCCACGGGCGGCTTCGCGACTGCGGACGCGGATGCCCGGCACAAAGGTGCCGCCCGAGCTGTCGGCGCCCTGTCCGTCGTGCTCCTCGTCGAACTTGCGCTTCGCTGCGCCCTCATGGTCGGACGAACGATCTTTGGTAGTGTGATGCTCGCTGGAGGAGCGGACCTTACCGCCGCGTCGTGCTTCCGCGTCGTGGAAGCTGATGCTCATTGCGGAAATGGCAATCGATAGGGTGAGGCCGGCCCGGATGACGGACGGCAGCAATGAACGCCAGGACATGGGAGTGCTCCCTCGGCACGCAACGGTCGTGCCACGCTAGCCCATATCTCTTTACCGACTGTAAAGACTGGGCTCGCGCGGGTGAGTGGAGCTTCGATGTTCGTGGGCAGGTCAGGCGCTCGTTGCGCCGCCATACCTGGCTTCATGCTCGAGTGCTGGATGAATCGCACTGCGTTTCGGCGTCCGACAATGTTCGGCAATGCGCTCTATGGCGGCCTCCGCGGCTTCCGCGATGACCAGACAATCCCAATCCGACGTCGGCGATGTCGCGCCGTTGTCCGCCCGCCGCTTGATCTGCTCGAGCGAATAAATGGCGCTGTCGAGGGCGCGCCGGAGGCGCATGGTTTCGTCGTCCACTGCGGGAAATCCGTGCTTGCGTATTGGTGCCGCCATTAAAACGCGCTGCACCGCAAAAAGTTCAAACGAGGCGCGCCGACCTCCGGCATGGGGCGCACCATCCCGAGCGATCGGTGCGGAAGGTGGGGTGACGGTGCGCCGAAGCGGTGGTATTGGAGCAGATTCGAGGGAGCTGGGGCTTCGCGGGGTTCGTCTGATCTTGCCGCGGAGTGCTCCAATCCTCTGAAATGCGGGCGTAGTTCAGTGGTAGAACGTCAGCTTCCCAAGCTGAATGTCGTCGGTTCGATCCCGATCGCCCGCTCCATGATTTCAATATCTTAGCTTTGTGTTCTTTGGTGGTGTAGATTTCCGGGTCACGCCGGGATCACGCGAGATGCGGCCTCTGTGCAAGGTGTTCGAGGACGCGCCTTAAGGGGACTGCGGCCCATTTCCTTTCGTGAGGATCGCCGTCGCACACCCATGCTGTGATTTGGTGCTCAGTCGCTGGCGCACGTCAGCTTTAGCACGGCAAGCAGATCTCAAGAGCGACCCGCCGGTCGACAAGAATGACCCTGAACGGACAGTTTACAGCTGCTGACTACGCTTTGCCTGCTGGCCTGAACCTAAGAACATCGACTAGCAGCTTGAAAGCGGGTGAAGCGTGCCGGCGGCTGGGATAGTAGAGATGGTAAGCCGGTAATGGCGGCGACCATTGGGCCAGCACACGCTTGAGCCGCCCCGTCTTGATGAGCTTCTCCACCTGATCCAGTGGCAGGTAGGCCAAGCCGAGGCCGTCGAGTGCTGCGTCCTGGATAAGATCGATGGTATTGAAGATGAGTGGCCCCTCGACGCGCACGCGCGTCTCCCGCTCGCCTTTGACGAACCGCCAAGCGTTCAGCGTGCCCGAGGTGGGGAGCCTCAGATTGATGCAGCGGTGTGCAACGAGCTGATCGGGATGGGTCGGCTGCGCAAGCTTGCGGAAGTATTTGGGCGAGCCGACGATCGCCATCGGAATCTCAGGCCCGATCGGCACCGCGATCATATCCTTGGCCACGTGCTCGCCCAGCCGAACGCCGGCATCGAAGCGATCGGCCACGATGTCGGTGAGCCCATAGTCGATGATGATCTCCACAGTGATGTCGGGATAGTCAGGGAGAAGCCTGCTGAGAGCCGGACGCAGAATCGTCTTGGCCGCATGCTCGACCGTCGTGATGCGGATCGTTCCTGCGGGCTTGTCGCGGAACGTGCTGAGATCGGCAATGCGCTGATCGATATCGTGCAGCATCGGCGCCAGCGACTGCAGCAACCGCTCCCCCGCTTCCGTAGGTGCGACGCTCCGCGTGGTGCGGGCCAGCAGCCGCACGCCGAGACGCGCCTCCAGCCGGCGGACAATCTGGCTGAGTGCCGATTGCGACAGATCGAGCTTCGCCGCCGCCCGTGTGAAGTTTTTCGCCTCCGCGACGACCACGAAGGCCGTCAGGTCGGCCATGTCCTCGCGCCGCATTCATCACCATGCTTCTAGGTTCATACACATTATCCCATCTAATCGATGAGCAGACAATGCGCTACCTTCCGACCATGCCGTCGTGATCGAGGCGACGGGTCTCCAATGAAACAGAGGAGTATTGGTGATGACCGGAATATCGAAGGAGCGAATGCAGAAGGCCCAGGAGCAGGAGAAGACCATCTCCAAGGCGGATCACGCCAAGGTCAACGCGCTCGTCGGCATGGTGAAGATGCCGCGCAGCTTCATCTTCAAGAACCCCGACGAGTACGGCATGAAGGGCTGGCATGATCTGTCCATTCTTTCGGACGACGGCACACCGCTCGAAGCTTGGTACATCCCCGCCAAGGGCGGCGAGAGCAACAAGCTGGTCATCTTCAACCACGCCCTGCCAATGTGCCGCGCTGGCTATCCCGGCCACATGGGCGAGCCGTGGAGCAATTTCATCGAGCCGGTCGAGATCGACTTCGTCATCCAGTACAAGCACCTCACCGATGCCGGCTATAACGTGCTGACTTATGACTTCCGCAATCACGGACAGAGCGGCGCTGCAAACGGCGGTGTCTGCGGCGTCGGCCAGTGGGAATGGCGTGATTGCGTCGGCGTGAAGAAGTTCGTCGATGCGCATCCGCGCCTCGGCAAGATGAAGGTCGCTCTGTTCAGCCAGTGCCTCGGCGGTGTTTCACAGTATGCGGCCATCACCAAGCATCCCGAGCTGTTCGAGAACGTGAAGTGTCTGGCGAGCCCGCTGGTGCCCAACATGTCGTCGGTGTTCGCCAAGATTTCGGCGGCCCAGGGCATCTCGCAGTATCAGGAGCTGATCGACCTGGAGCTATTGAAGCTCGGCGGTTTCGCCGCCGCTGACATGTCGGGCAAGCTCTGGGCTCCGAACGTCAAGCTCCCCCTCCTGATGTGGCAGGTGAAAGACGATGCCATCATCGAGAATCCGACCGACGCGCAGAGCACGTTCGACGCGCTCGCCAGCAGCGACAAGGAGCTTCACTGGATCGAGGGCACGACCGCGCGCTTCAAGGACGGCTACAACTGGTTCGGCCGCCATCCCGAGAAAGTGCTGTCGTTCCTCGGCAAGCACATGAACTGAAGTAGGCCGCGCTACTGAGTGCCAACAGCATTCTAGACAATGGTCGATGTCTGCTATTGGCCCCAAGCGGCCCTGGGCAGTTGCAGCAAGCGGGGCACCCCGGTCGAACGAGCGCATGTATGGATCGGCTGCTGGACGCAAACATCTCCGATCTTGTTGCTCACCGCGGATCGGCTCTGATCGTGTGACCGCAATCACCCGCGAAGCGATCGGGCGAGTCCCTTGCACGCATCGAACGCAGATGGAGCCTTAGGCCGGGTCGTTGGGGGTTTCCCCCGATGGCCGGCGTTTCGCGCGCCGGTAATCATCTCGTTGCCGAGCAGGTTCACCTCGCCTCGCTGAGAGCTGTGATCTCTCAGGGGGTTCTCTCGCAGTGGTGACCACCGGTTGGTTTTCCCTGATCGGAGGAGCTGAAGAAATGGCGAAGGCGTCTAACGGCCGCGACAAAGCAAGTGGCCTCACGGAGTATCAGCCAGGACAGTCATTTCCAGGCGTGATCGGGCGGACGTTCGATGAATCGAAGCCTGCGTGGCCTGCGCCGAGGCGGGCGAAGAATGGTGCGCCGAATGTGCTTTTCATCGTGCTCGACGATACGGGCTTCGGCCATCTCGGCTGCTACGGCAGTCCGATCAACACGCCGAACATCGATGCACTGGCAAAGGATGGGCTTCTCTACAACAACATGCACACGACGGCGCTCTGCTCGCCGTCCCGCTCGTGCATGCTCACGGGCCGCAATCATCACTCCAATGGCATGTCCTGCATCACCGAAGGGTCGACGGGCTATCCCGGCGGCAACGGCATCATTCCCTTCGAGAACGGCTTCCTATCGGAGGTTCTGCTTCAGAACGGCTACAACACCTACGCCATCGGCAAATGGCATCTGACACCGGCAGAGCAGACATCTGCCGCCGGCCCCTATGATCGATGGCCGCTGGGACGCGGATTTGAACGCTACTTCGGCTTTCTCGGCGGCGACACGCATCAGTACTACCCCGAACTCGTCCGCGACAACTCACAAACCGAGCCTGAGAAAACACCGGAGGAGGGCTACCATCTCACACCCGACCTCGTCGAAAAGGCGAGGGCGATGATCGCCGACGCCAAGCAGGTCGCGCCGGACAAGCCCTTCTTCATGTACTTCTGCACTGGCGCACAGCACGCACCGCACCACGTCCCGAAGGAGTGGGCCGACAAGTACAAAGGCAAATTCGACAAAGGCTGGGATGCCTATCGCGAGGAGACGTTCGCCCGTCAGATGAAGCTGGGCATCCTCCCGAAGGGTACGACACTGTCACGTCATGACCCCGACGTGCAGGACTGGAGCAAGCTGTCGGCGGACGAGCGTCGGCTCTACGCGCGCATGATGGAGGTCTTTGCCGGCTTTCTCGAGCACACGGACCACTACATCGGCGAGCTGATCGCCTTCTTGAAGGAGATCGGCGAATACGAGAATACGCTGATCATGCTGATCTCTGATAACGGTGCCAGCGCCGAGGGCGGCCCGACGGGGTCGGTGAACGAGGGCAAGTTTTTCAACAACGTGCCCGACAGCCTCGAGCAGAACCTCGCCGCCATCGACGACATTGGCGGCCCCAAATACTTCAACCACTATCCCTGGGGCTGGACACATGCCGGCAATACACCGTTCCGCCGCTGGAAGCGCGAGACGTATCGCGGCGGCGTGGCAGACCCGTTCATCGTCTGTTGGCCAAAAGGCATCAAGGCCAAGGGCGAGATTCGCATGCAGTACTGCCACGCCATAGATATGGTGCCGACCGTGCTCGATTGCCTCGACATCGAGCCACCCACTCAAATTCGCGGCGTGACGCAGTCTCCTCTCCAGGGCTTCAGCCTCAAGACCTCATTCGACAACGCTAAGGCGGATGCCCTGCACAAGACACAGTACTTCGAGATGTTCGGCCACCGCTCGATCTATCATGATGGCTGGCGCGCCGTGTGTCCGTGGCCAGGCATATCATTCGTGGAATCCGGCCTGCAGTTCGGCGCTCCCATCGACCATGACAAGCTCAACGAACTCGATGCCAAGGGGTGGGAGCTGTACAAAGTGGCGGAGGACTTTTCCGAGACCAAGAATCTCGCCGACGAGAACCGCGCCAAGCTGATCGAGATGATCGGCATGTGGTACGTCGAAGCGGGCAAATACGACGTGCTGCCGATCGACAGCCGTGGCACCGCGCGCCTCGGTGAGCGCCGCCCGCAGATCGCCGCCAATCGCACCAAATACATCTACTATCCTGGCACCCAGATGGTGCCATCCAATGCCGCTCCGCAGTTGACCAATGTGCCGCACGCGGTGTCCGTGCACGCGTCGGTGCCAAAGGGCGGCGCGGAGGGCGTGCTGTTCTCCATGGGCGGAAACGATGGTGGCTTTGCCTTCTACATCAAGGACGGCAAGCTCACGTATGGATACAACTACGTCGCCGACCAGCGCTTCAAAGTTCAGTCCAACGGCGGTGGCGTACCCGAAGGAGATCACGTCTTTACCTTCGAATTCACGCCGACCGGAAAGCCCGACATCCCGAAAGGCAAGGGCGTGCCTGCGAATATCAAGCTGTTCGTCGACGGCAAGCCGGTCGGCAGCGGCGATCTCTCGGTGACCATCCCACTCACGCTTGGCCTGGCTGCTGGAGTGTCGGTCGGCGCGGATAGCGGATCGCCGGTCATGCTCGATGACGAGTACAGCTCGCCGTTCCGCTTTACCGGTCAAGTGAAGAAGGTGCTGGTCGATGTCTCCGGCGAGGCGCCGGAAGATCTCGAAGCAAAAGTGAAGATGTATCTCGCCCGGCAGTGAAATGCATTGGCTGGATCAGGAAGCAGTGAGCGTCTCGATGTGACGCTGAGACCGAGCTTCTTTGCGGGCCGCGACGAGGTGACGTTCTACCCCGGCATGACGCGCCTGCCCGAAGGCAGCGGGCCGAAGCTCGTCGGCCTGCCGTTCCGCATGAAGGCGCCGATCGCTATGTCCAAGCTGGCGCACTTGTCGCAGAGCAATACTGCATACTGCCTCAGCAACGCGCGCTGAGCAGCATACGTGACAGTGGGGGCGAGGCCAGTGCCCCAAGGCTGTTGGAAACCCCGTTGGCGCGATGTGCATCCGTCAAGTGCTCGACACGAGCTCTTGCGGCTTATATGCGAATCGCAACTAGATATAGGCGTCGTGGTCCTGAAACCTTCTGGGTTTCGGGCTAAGAGGGAAGCTGGTGAGCCTCATCTGGCGATTCCGGCGCTGCCCCCGCAACGGTAAGTGGCGAGCACTTTTCCAGCTCAAACCACTGGGATCGCACGATCCTGGGAAGGTCGGAAAAGTGCTGCGACCCACAAGCCCGGAGACCTGCCGCGACAGCAATGAGCAACGTCCTCGGGCGGGGTGTCCCGGTGGTCGCTGGCAGGTTCGTGCCGCGTCCCGGGCTGTCATGCCCACCTTCGCTCGCGCCCGCTCGGCCCATGCCCCCTGATCGGAAGGGGTCAAGCCGGTGCCAATATCTCTCGAAGCCAAATCATCATCAGACGTCGCCGAAAGGCACGGCCACCGGCCGAGCTCGGCGTCCAGGTCGGCGCCGGCCTATCGGGTCATTCGCCGCAACGGAACGGTGACTCCGTTCGACGCCAGCAAGATCACGATTGCGCTGACCAAGGCGTTCCTCGCCGTCGAAGGCGGACGTGCTGCCGCCTCGCGGCGCGTGCACGAGGTGGTCGAGGAGCTGACGCAGCAGATTGCAGGCGCCCTCACGCGCCGTGGTGACAACGGCCGCACGTTCCACATCGAGGAGATCCAGGATCAGGTCGAGCTGGCGCTCATGCGCGGCGAGTACCACAAGATCGCCCGCGCGTACGTGCTCTATCGCGAGGCGCGGGCACAGGAGCGCGCCGCGGAAAAGACGACGGTGGTCGTGCCATCGATCCAGCTCAGCGTGACGAACGTCGATGGATCGAAGTCGCAACTCGATGAACAGCGCTTGATCCGCGTGATCGAGGAGGCGTGCGCCGGCCTCTCCGACGTTTCCTCGGAGCCGATCCTCACCGAGACACGCCGCAATCTCTACGACGGCATCATGCTCGACGAGCTGGCGCTGGCGCCGATCATGGCCGCGCGCACGCTGATCGAGAAGGAGCCGAACTACGCCTACGTCAGCGCGCGCCTGCTGATGGACAAGCTGCGTCGCGAGGCGCTGTCGTTCGTCCATGCCCGGGCCGAGCAGGCAACCCAGGCCGAGATGGCGACAGGCTACGCGGAATACTTCCCCGCCTATATCGCGACCGGCATCAAGGCCGAGCTACTCGATCCCGAGCTCGGCCGCTTCGATCTCGAGCGCCTCGCAGCCGCGCTGAAGCCCGAACGCGACCTGCAGTTTCAGTTTCTCGGCCTGCAGACGCTGTACGACCGCTATTTCCTGCATGTGCACGGCACGCGCTTCGAGCTGCCGCAGGCCTTCTTCATGCGCGTCGCGATGGGGCTCGCGATCCGCGAGATCGACCGCGAGGCGCGCGCGATCGAGTTCTACGACCTGATCTCGTCGTTCGATTTCATGTGCTCGACGCCGACGCTGTTCAATGCCGGCACGACACATCCGCAGCTCTCGTCGTGCTTCCTGACGACAGTGTCGGACGATCTCGACGGCATCTTCAAGTCCATCAAGGACAATGCGCTGCTGGCGAAATATTCGGGTGGGCTCGGCAACGACTGGAGCCGCGTGCGCGGCCTCGGCGCCCACATCAAGGGCACGAACGGTCAGAGCCAGGGCGTCGTGCCTTTCCTCAAAGTTGCCAATGACACCGCAATCGCGGTCAACCAGGGTGGCAAGCGTAAGGGCGCGGTGTGCGCCTACCTGGAGACTTGGCACGTCGACATCGAGGAGTTCCTGGACCTCCGCAAGAATACTGGTGATGACCGGCGCCGCACACACGACATGAACACGGCCAACTGGGTGCCGGATCTGTTCATGCAGCGCGTTGCCGAGGACGGGCAGTGGACGCTCTTTTCGCCGGATGAGGTGCCGGATCTGCACGATCTCTACGGCGCCGCCTTTGCTGAGCGCTACGCCCAATACGAGCTGAAGGCCGAGCGGATGGAGATGCGCGTCGCCAAGCGCGTCCGTGCGGTCGATCTGTGGCGCCGGATGCTCACCATGCTGTTCGAGACCGGCCATCCCTGGATCGCCTTCAAAGACCCGTGCAATATCCGCTCGCCCCAGCAGCACTGCGGCGTGATCCACTCGTCGAACCTGTGCACCGAGATCACGCTCAACACGTCGGACAGCGAGGTCGCGGTCTGCAATCTCGGCTCGATCAATCTCGCGGCGCACGTAAGCGAGAGAGGGCTAGATCGTCTCCGGCTGGAGCGGACCATCAAGACCGCGATGCGGATGCTCGACAACGTCATCGACATCAACTTCTACACTATCCCCGAAGCACGCCGCTCCAACCTGCGTCACCGCCCGGTCGGCCTCGGCCTCATGGGTCACCAGGATGCGCTGCAGATCCTGCGCTTGTCCGTCGGCTCGGACGAAGCCGTGCAGTTCGCGGACGAGAGCATGGAGCTGATAAGCTACGGTGCAATCTCGGCCTCAGTCGATCTCGCGGAGGAACGCGGGCGGTACGCATCGTTCGACGGTTCGCTGTGGAGTCGTGGCATCCTGCCGATCGACTCGATCCAGCTTCTGTCGGAGACGCGGGGTGAATACCTGCGCCTCGATACCTCGACGACGCTCGATTGGGACAGCCTGCGGGAGCGCGTGAAGAGCGTTGGCATGCGCAATTCCAATGTGATGGCGATCGCGCCGACGGCAACGATCTCGAATATCGTCGGCGTCGCGCAGTCGATCGAGCCGGGCTTCCGCAATCTCTATGTCAAGGCGAACATGTCCGGCGACTTCACCGTCGTGAACCCGTATCTCGTGCGCGATCTCAAGGCGCGCGGCCTGTGGGACGAGGTGATGATCTCCGATCTCAAGTATTTCGACGGCTCGCTCGGCCCCATCGACCGCGTGCCGGAAGATCTGAAGGCGCTCTACGCGACGGCGTTCGAGATCGACGCCCACTGGTTGGTCGACGCGGCGGCGCGCCGACAGAAGTGGATCGATCAGGCGCAATCGCTGAACCTGTATCTCGCCGCGCCGAACGGCCGGAAGCTCGATGCGCTCTATCGGCTCGCGTGGGAGCGCGGTCTCAAGACCACGTACTATCTGCGCACGCAATCGGCGACGCACGTGGAGAAGTCGACGCTGAAAGGCACCGACGGCAAGCTCAACGCGGTGTCGGCGGGCGGCGGGATGCTTTCGGCACCGGAGGAAGTCATGCCGCCGCCGGTTATGGCCTGCTCGATCGACGATCCGACCTGCGAAGCCTGCCAGTAAGCCGACAACAAGCATTCAAATACGGAGATGACGGCAATGCTCGACTGGTCAGAGCCCGCAGCACCGGCACCAACGCCTGCGGCCCGCAACCCCCAACCGAAGGCACCCGAGCTTCCTGCCGATAGTACAGGCCTCGGCGAGATCGAACGCGGCGGCGCCCGCGTGTCGGTCGACGACAAGCGGATGATCAACTGCCGCGCCGACGTGAACCAGCTCCTGCCGCTGAAGTACAAGTGGGCGTGGGAGAAGTACCTCGCCGGCTGCAACAACCACTGGATGCCGACCGAGGTCTCGATGCAGGCCGACATCGCGCTGTGGAAGTCGCGCAATGGCCTGACCGACGACGAGCGCCGCGCGATCAAGCGTAATCTCGGTTTCTTCGCGGCGTCCGAGTCGCTGGTGGCCAACAACATCGTGCTCGCCATTTATCGCCATCTCACCAACCCTGAGTGCCGCCAGTACCTCCTGCGCCAGGCGTTCGAGGAGGCCGTGCACACGCACACCTTCCAGTACATCGTCGAGAGCCTCGGTCTCGATGAGGGCGAGCTATTCAATATGTACCGCGAGGTGCCGTCGATCACCGACAAGGCGGCGTGGGCGCTGAAGCATACCCGCAACCTCGACGATGCCGACTTCAAGACCGGCACGCCCGAGGCGGATCAGGATTTCCTGCGCGACCTCGTCGCCTTCTACGTCGTGTTCGAGGGCATGTGGTTCTACACGGGCTTCGCGCAGATCCTGTCGCTCGGTCGGCGCAACAAGATGGTCGGTATCGCCGAGCAGTATCAGTACATCCTGCGCGACGAGAGCATTCATCTGAACTTCGGCATCGACGTGATCAACCAGATCAAGGCCGAGAATCCGGATCTGTGGACCAAGGCCTTCCAGGACGAGGTGCGCGGGATGCTGCGCGACGCGGCCGAGCTCGAGGCGGCTTACGGGCGCGATACGATGCCGCGCGGCTTCCTCGGCCTCAATGCGGCGCTGTGCGAGCAGTACATGCACTTCATCGCCAACCGCCGCTGCGCCCAGCTCGGCCTCGCGCCGGTGTTCAAGGAGGCGGAGAACCCCTTCCCCTGGATGTCCGAGGCGATGGATCTCAAGAAGGAGAAGAACTTCTTCGAGACCCGCGTCATCGAATACCAGAACGGCGGTGCGTTGAGCTGGGAGTGACAAAGAGAACGGTGGGCCGATAGTATGCCCGCCGTTCGTCCACGCTATCAGGAATGCCCTCATGAAGCCCTTCATCGGCGCAGTCGTCCAGACCGCTTCCGTCGCCTTCGATCCCGCCCGAACCATCGAGAAGCTCGGCGACTACGCCGCCAAGGCCGCGTCGCAGGGGGCGAAGGTCGTCGTATTCCCGGAGGCGTTCGTCGGCGGCTATCCCAAGGGGCTCGATTTTGGTGCCCGTGTCGGCTCGCGCTCCGCGGCGGGCCGCGAATCGTTTCGCGTCTACTACGATGGCGCGATCGAGGTGCCGGGGCCTCACGTCGCGCGCATGGGCGAGATCGCCGCCGCGAACGGCATCTATCTCGTGACCGGCATTATCGAGCGCGACCAGGGCACGCTCTATTGCACCGTGCTGCATCACGCGCCGGACGGCACCATGATCGGCAAGCATCGCAAGCTCATGCCGACTGCGGCCGAGCGCCTCGTTTGGGGCTTCGGCGACGGCTCGACACTGCCGGCCTTCGATACGCCCTACGGCCGGCTCGGCTCGGTGATCTGCTGGGAGAACTATATGCCCATGCTGCGCATGGCGATGTACAGCAAGGGAGTTTCGCTCTACTGCGCGCCGACTGCCGACGATCGCGAGACCTGGGCTTCGACCATGCGTCACATCGCGCTCGAGGGCCGCTGCTTCGTGTTCTCGTCCTGCCAGTTCACGCGTCGAAGCGATTATCCGGCGGACTACGCGATCGACGGCGATCCCCCGCCGGATACCATTCTCATGCGCGGAGGAAGCTGCATCATCGGGCCGCTCGGCCAGATGTTGACCGAGCGCGTGTTCGATCAGGATGCCATCCTCACGGCCGAGATCGATCCGGGTGAGGTCGCGCGCGGCAAGTACGACTTCGACGTGACCGGACACTACGCGCGGCCCGATGTGTTCCGCCTGATGGTGAACGAGACATTGCAAGCCGCAGTCCAGACAAATGCGCCTGCGGTCTTCGGCGTGCGCGGCGACATCTGATCCGTTCAAGTCCGCTCGACAATGTCGCCGGCCTTTGCTACAGCAGCAGTGCCGACGGTCCCCGCGAGGGGATAACAGGGAATTCGGTGCGCAGGCCTCGCCTGCTAGTCCGAAGCTGCCCCCGCAACTGTAAGCGGTGAAGGGCGCTCGAATATGCCACTGGGATTGCCGATCCCGGGAAGGCGAGCGCCTCACGCCCGCGAGCCAGGAGACCTACCGCCGGATTAGACCCCATGGATGCCGGTCGGGGTGAATCGGCGGAGGTAGAGAGAATGATCGCGACAGCTCCGCCATACCTGCGTCCGCGCGGCGCAACCGTTCCGCTCGTCCAAACTGCCGTGTGCATCGACCGCGACTAGCGCCATGGCCGTGCCGCGATTTTTGTCGCGGCCCGATCGTTCGCCACTCGGCCGGACGCGCACGCGCGCGGCGCAAGAGCTTGCGGCGTATTCCGACGTCCGCGTGTTCTTCAGCACGCAGCAGCGAGACGGCCGGCAGATCGATCCGGGCCGCCTGATCGAAGCCGTCTTTCTCGGCATCCAGCCCGAGGAGGATCCGGAGGCTGTGCTCATTGCCTGGCTTGCCGTTCTTCCGAAGGGCGCGGACGCGCCTTCGGCAGCGGCGCACCTCGCGCGCCATCTCCATCAACTGCTCTCGGAACAGCCGTCGAGCCTTCAGCGTCGGCTGCTCGACCTCCTCGCCTACGTCGCCGCGCACAAGCGCGACTCCCAAACCTGATTTCCAGCAAAGGGTACAGCCATGACCAAAGCAGCAAACCTGGGTTTCCCGCGCATCGGGGAAAAGCGCGAGCTGAAGAAGGCAACCGAAGCCTACTGGAAGGGGACAATCGACGCTTCGGCGCTGCTCGCCGCCGGCGCGGAACTGCGCGCGCGTCACTGGCAGATGCAGCGTGATGCCGGCATCGACATCATCCCGTCGAACGACTTCTCCTTCTACGATCAGATGCTCGACATGACTGCAACGGTTGGCGCCATTCCACCGCGCTTTCTGACCGACGCCCAAGCCGTGCCCACGCATCCGAACGGCAGTGCGCGCGGCGCCATGGAGGCGGCAGCGAGCGGTCAGGAGCATCCCGAGCTCGATCTCACCTTTGCCATGGCACGCGGCTCCAAGGCCGCACCGGCCATGGAGATGACCAAGTGGTTCGACACGAACTACCACTACATCGTCCCGGAATTCTACAAAGACCAGACTTTCAAGCTGTCGTCGCGGAAGGCCGTCGACGAGTTCAAGGAAGCGAAGGTGCTTGGTATTCACACGCGCCCGGTGCTGATCGGTCCGATGACGTATCTCGTGCTCGGCAAAGCGAAGAGCGAAGGGCTCGATCCGCTCTCCCTGCTGGACGCTTTGCTGCCGGTCTATGCGGAGCTTCTGGCGGAGTTGAAGGCCGCCGGTGCCGACTGGGTGCAGATGGACGAGCCGATCCTGGCGCTCGATCTTTCGCAGCCGCAACGCCGCGCCCTGCGACTTGCCTACAAGCGCCTTGCGCCACACGCGCCGAAGATCATGCTCGCGAGCTATTTCGGCGGGTACGGCGACAATATTTCAGTCGCTGCCGGCCTGGAGGTCGACGGTCATCATGCCGACGTCGTGCGGGGACGGAAGGAAGTCGACAAGCTGCTGACGACGCTGCCGGCGGAGCGCGTGCTCTCGCTGGGCGTGATCGACGGGCGGAACATCTGGCGCGGCGATCTGTCGAAGGCGCTTGCACTCGTGGAAAGCGCGATCGCTGTACGTGGCGCGGACGCCATCGAGATCGCACCTTCGTGCTCACTGATCCACACGCCGGTCGATCTTGATGGCGAGACCAAGCTCGACACCGAGCTGAAGTCCTGGCTTGCCTTCTCGAAGCAGAAGCTCGCTGAAGTGCGCGCGCTGGCAACCGCCGCGGCCAATGGCAAGGCCGCCGCTGCGGCCGCCTTCGCAGCCAGCGATGCGGCTGTGGCTTCGCGCACATCCTCTTCGCGCATTCACAATCCCGCCGTGGCCGCGCGCCTTGCAGGCGTGACCGAGAAGGATCTCTCGCGAAGCAGCTCGTTCGATGCTCGTCGGAGCAGGCAGCGCTCGGCGATCGCCCTCCCTCATTTCCGACGACGACTATTGGTTCGTTCCCGCAAACCGAGGAGGTGCGCAAGGCGCGTGCCGCCCACAAGCGCGGCGAGCTGACTGATGCGACCTATAACGACTTCCTGCGCAAGGAGACCGAGAAGGCGGTGCGCATTCAGGAGGATCTCGATATCGACGTGCTCGTGCATGGCGAGTTCGAGCGCAACGACATGGTCGAGTACTTCGGTGAACAGCTTTCTGGCTTTGCCTTCACGCAGAACGGCTGGGTGCAGTCGTACGGCTCGCGCTACGTCAAGCCGCCGGTGATCTTCGGCGATGTCTCGCGACCCAAGCCAATGACTGTTGAGTGGTCGGCCTTTGCACAGTCGCTGACCAAGCGGCCCATGAAGGGAATGCTGACCGGGCCGGTGACGATCCTGCAGTGGTCGTTCGTGCGCGATGATCAACCGCGCTCGGTGACCTGCCAGCAGATTGCCCTCGCCATCCGAGACGAGGTCGTCGACCTCGAGAAGGCCGGCATTCGCCTTATTCAGATTGATGAGCCGGCGCTTCGTGAGGGCCTACCGCTGCGCGCGGTTGAGCACGCCGCGTATCTCAAATGGGCCGTCGACAGCTTCCGTCTAGCCGCTGCCGGCGTCGCGGATGCAACGCAGATCCACACGCACATGTGCTACTGCGAGTTCAACGACATCATGCCGTCGATCGCCGCCCTCGATGCCGACGTGATCTCGATCGAGACGTCGCGGTCGGACATGGAGCTGCTCGAGAGCTTCTCGGATTTCAGGTATCCGAATGAGATCGGCCCCGGCATCTACGACATCCACTCACCGCGTTGTCCCGGTGCGCAGGACATGACCGCGCTGCTCGAGAAGGCGAGGGAGCGTCTCGCGCCGGATCAGATCTGGGTGAATCCCGATTGCGGTCTCAAGACGCGCCGCTGGGAGGAAGTGAAGCCGGCGCTCGCGAACATGGTGGCCGCGGCAAAGGCGATGCGTGGAAGCGCTCAGCGCAGCGAATAGTATCCTGACGCATGTCATCCCTAAACGCACGCATTCTACCGGGACGAGGTTCGCGATTTTGGCGAAGCAGGGTACATCAGCTTGTGGGATGTCGCGTCTGTCCCCGAGAATGACAGTGTCCATCGGCGCAGTCGTATACGTGCGCCGATCCACGCGAGCCAGACCTATATGGGTCGAATGTCGGTTACTGGCCCAACTTGACGCACTGAGGTTGGGCAGGGCTCGGCAGCTCTGCCCTGGTAGTTCAGACGTCGATTTTCTCCGCAATCTCGATCGCGTCATCTATCGCGACACCGAGGTAACGAACGGTGCTTTCGATCTTGGTGTGGCCGAGAAGCAGTTGAACGGCACGAAGATTGCCGGTCCGGCGAGAAATGAGCGTTGCCTTGGTCCGTCGCAGGGAATGGGTCCCAAACTTCAGCGGATCGAGGCCAATGCTCGCGACCCACTCACACGCCACTGACCCGGAGCCGACATCGCGTTGCCGGCAATCCGCATGCTCCGTCCGAACGCACGTCGGGAACACGTCATCAGAACCGCCCGGGTCCAAACCAAGCGTCAAGCGTCGTCTGCTACTTTGCCATGCCGAAGAAGAGATTGGGGAAGTACAGCGCAATTTCGGGCACCAGAATGACAATAAACACGCCCACAATTGTCACCAGCACATAGGGGATCACGGAGATATAGATGTCACTCATTGTAACTTCTGGAGGGGCCACCGACTTCAAGTAGAAGAGATTGAAGCCGAATGGCGGTGTCATATAGCCGATCTCCATCATGATGATGAAGATCACGCCGAACCAGATCGGATCCCAGCCAAAAGCCTTAACAACCGGCAGGAACACTGGGAGCGTAATGAGCATGATGCCGACGGGGTCCAGGACCATGCCGAGGAGAAGCAGTACGGCGAGCATGAAAAGAAGCGCGCCCCACTCCCCACCTGGGATCAGCGACATCAGATGGTCCATCAACTCACTCGCTCCCAGCGTCGAATAGGCCGTCGAGAACGCGTGCGCGGCAAATAGGATCCACATGATGAGAGCCGTGAGCCGCAACGTCTGTATGGCAGCATCGCTGAGCATGGTAAACGAGAGCTTGCGATGTACAGCGGCCGATACGAGCGCTCCGAACACGCCGAGAGCGGCCGCTTCGGTCGGTGTCGCAAACCCGCCGAAGATCGCGCCCAGAACCAGGAATACGATGAAGAGCGGTAGGAACACTGCTCTGAGCGATTTGATCTTCAGCGCCCAGTCACCACGTTCCTCGGGCGGCAATGCCGGCGCCAGCGATGGCTGCAGCCACGCACGGACACCGATGTAGATCGATACGAGGATGAAAAGCAGGATGCCGGGACCAATGCCGGATGCGAACAGTCGGCCGACGGACACCTCCGTCAGCAGTGCATAAAGCACCATGAGGATCGAGGGTGGAATGAGAATGCCCCAACCGCCACCACAATTGATGGCGCCGACGGCAAGGCGCTTGTCGTAACCACGCTCGAGCATGCGCGGCAGCGCTATGGTGCCCATGGTCACTACTGCCGCGCCACTAATGCCGCTCATGGCCGCAAAGATCGCGCAAATAGCGACTGTCCCGATCGCCAAACCGCCCCGCATGGCACCAAACCACAAGTGCATCATGCGGTATAGGTCCTGCGCCACTCCGGATCGCTCCAGCAGCATCGCCATGTAGACGTACATGGGGATCGCGATGAGCGTGAAACTCATCATCGAATCCCAGAACTTGGACGCAACGATATAGAAGCCAACCGGCCCCATGGTGAAATAGAGGAAGATAACGGAGATGCCGCCAAGGGTAAAAACAAGCGGCGTTCCCACCATCAGGAAGAACAGAAGCGAGCCGAAGAAGAGGAGTGTGGCGAGTTCGACAGACACGGGCGGTCATCCGCTAGTGAGAGGACTGATCGGCTTGCTTTCCAAACACATCCGGGTCGTTCACACGCCCCATGACCGTGCGAATGTCGGAAGCAAGGCGGACGAATGCCTGCAGCAGGAGTAGCAATCCAGCAACCGGAATGGCGATCTTCACCGGCCAGATATGCGGGTTCCAGATGCTGTTGGATGTCTCGAGTTTGGCGGCGGACTCCCACGCCATGTCGGTGCCCTGCCAGATCAGCACGACCAGGAAGAGGAACATCAGAAACGATGTCGCGAGATCGACCAGCGCCTTGCGCCGCGGGCTGAAATCTCCATAGATGATGTCGACGTTGACGTGAGCGCGCTCAACGAGAAGGTATCCGCCCGCTATCACGGCGTAGACGCCGAAGATCAACTGGGCGAACTCGGCGGTCCAGATCGCAGCGCTCCCAACGACATACCTCATGATGACGTCGGCCATCAGAAGTACGAACATGGGAAGGATGAGCCAGGCGGCTACCTTGGCAATCCAGATGTTCATGCGTGTGATTGAACGAGCGAGAGTCAACATCTTCCGTTCCAATCCATCGCGGACGCGGGAAGGGCACAGCGCAAGCGGTGTGCTGTGCCGGTTCTCCGGATCTAATAGGGGAGTACTCCAGTCGCCCGCTGGCGGGTGCGCCCGGCCGGGGGCCCACGCATCAAGTGTAACCGAGATCTTTCATCAGCTTGTCGAGCGAAGCTCTCGCCTTGGCGGCACGCTCGCCCTTTGCCGCTTCCTTGTTCAGGATGCCGGTAGACGCTTCCGCGAGCTTCTTCAGGACGTCGTCCGGGAAATTTACCACCTCGACCCCCATGGTCGTCTTACCCGTGGTGAGGGCAACCGCTTCCTGATGGAGATATTCGACGGAACGGCGGAAATAGCGCTCCTCGACCAGCGAGAGGAATTGCAGCCGCAGATCTGCGGGAAGCTTGTCAAGCGCGGCCGTGTTGATGATGTACGCATCGGTGGTGAAGCCGAGGGCCGGCTTCATGTGATATTTCGCAACCTCCCAGAACTTCATCGACAGCGCACCGATGGCGGCCCCCCAATGGGCACCATCGACCACGCCTGTCGAAAGCGCCTGATAGATTTCCGGACCTGCAACTTGTTGCGGCGACGATCCTGCAGCAGCAAGATATTCCAGCATCGTTCCGGAGGACCGGATCTTCAATGAGCTGAAGTCCGCGAGAGAGGCCACCTTCTTCCTGAGCACCACTTCAGTCGGATAGGCCTTGTCTGCCAGAATGAGAACGCCTTTAGGGCGCAGCTCCTCATTGACCAAAGCCTCGACACCTAGATTTTTGGTCAGATGCATCATCTGCCAGGATTCGCGCAGCGTACCTGGAATGCCGAAGTACAGGCCCATCGCCTGAGCTTCGCCAAGTATGTATCCGGGGGAGATTGTGCCCATCGGGACAACGCCGCGGCGCACGACGTTATAAATCTCGCGGTCCTTCGCAATCTCGCCTGCGCCCAGCATTTCGAGTTTGAAACGCCCACCCGTGCGGGCGTCCAGCTCCTTCGCCAAGACGCCAAGACTATCGTTGAACGAGCCTGAAGCCTTCGGCCAGTGCGATTGCACCTTCCAAGTGAACTTCTCTTGCGCTCGTGCACTGGTTATCACGGCCGGTATCGCGGCGGTCGCCAGGGACACCTTCAGCAGGTTGCGTCGATTCAGCTTGTCACGCGACTTAGTCAAATTCCCCTCCTCCCATCGTTAGCTGATTACTGTGTGTTGTTGATCAACTCGAACATGATCGGTCATGTGTGTCAAATATTTCGAGATTATCACCTGTTTTTCAGGTCTTGCATCCCGATCCGTATCACGTCGCAGCTCGTGGAGCTCGATCGCGCCCTTCATCTCAGCCCGAAGGAGTCGCTTGCTTTGGCTCACTACCATCTTGGCGATTTTGCAAAAGCCAAACAGCTAGCTGAGCGCTCATTGGATATTCGCAGATTCTAGCCAACAATGCATACGCTCGTGGCGTGCCTCGGTGGTCTCGGTCACCCGGCTGTTCATCCATGGCGGTGGGAACGCCGGCTACTGGAAATACGGCGCGCCAGCGCAATCTCGATTGCGGGCTCATCAAGGTGGGGCGCGCGGCAGATTTTGTTCTCATGGATAAGGCGCAGCATTCGGCCGGCTCGACGCTTCTCAAGAGCGTCGAACTCGGCGATCTGCCGGGTATCGGCATGGTCGTGATCGACGGGCTGGTTCGCAGCGATCGCAGCCGCAATATGCCACCAGCAGAGAAAATCCCCGTCGTCGTGGGCTGAAACTCAGTTCTTGCCCTTCCACGCGCGAATGGACTTGAGGGCGAACTGGATGTGGCTCTCGGCATCCGAGGCAGTGAGGACGGCGTGAATCCTGCTGTCCGGGGTGATCACGTATGACGTGCGGCTCGCCATGACACGCGTTGTGCCGCGCGCTGCATCGTAGGCGCGCACGACGCGTCCGTCGGGATCGGCGCCGACGGGGAATTTGTCGCGACATTCCAATCGCGAGAATTCGCGCTGGGTCTCGAGGCTATCCGTCGATATGCCGATCACCGAAGCGCCGAGCGCCTCGAATTCTCCCATGGTCTCGGCAAAAAGGCGCGCTTCCTCCGTGCAGACCGACGTGAAGCTCTTCGGATAGAAATAGACGACGACCGGACCTTTGCTCAGAGATGCCTTCAGATCGAAGACGATGTCCTTGCCGCCGAGTGCGGCAGGAATGGAGATGGCTGGCGCGGGCGTTCCGACGCTCAATTCGGCCCTTGCGCCGGTCGAGATGAGCGTCATGAGGCAGATCAGAAGCGCGCGCGAGAAGATAGTCATGCAGCTCTCCTCAGCCATTCAGATTCAAAATTCCAGCACCACCAGCCCAAAGATTTGTGCGCCGTCAAGCGTGCAGCCCGTGGCCGAGCGCGACGAGTGCGGCTTCGCGCACGCACTCGCCGAGCGTCGGATGGACGTGAACGGTCGAGGCGATGTCCTCGAGGCGCGCGCCCATCTCGAGCGCCAGCGCAAAACCCGACGATAGCTCCGATACGCCCTGGCCGACAGCCTGCAGGCCGAGCACGACATGGTTGTCCGCGCGCGCGACGATGCGCACAAATCCGTCCTCGGCTTCGAGTGTCATGGCGCGGCCGTTGGCGGTGAAGGGGAAGCTTGCGGTTTTGACCGTGTGGCCGGCGGCGCGCGCTGCGTCGGGCGAAAGGCCTGCAGTCACGATCTCGGGATCGGTGAAGCAGACCGCCGGGATCGTCACCTTGTCGAAGGACCGCTTCTCACCGGCGATGATCTCGGCGACCATCTCGCCTTGCGCGACGGCGCGGTGCTCCAGCATCGGCTCGCCAGTGACATCGCCGACGGCCCACACATTGCGCATCGACGTGCAGCACTGATCGTCGATCTCGATGGCATTGCCGCTCATGCGCAGGTCGAGCTCCTCGAGACCGAAGCCGGCGATGCGCGGCCGGCGGCCGACGGTGACGAGGATCTTGTCTGCCGGCAGGCGTGCCGCGCGGCCATCACCGCGCTCGATCCGGAGCGCCGGTCCGGATCGGTCGATGCCGACGGCCTTGGCGTTGAGCAGAACTTCGACGCCGAGCTTGCCGAGCCTCGCCATGACGCGGCGCGTCAGCTCGGCATCGTACTGCGGAAGAATGCGCTCGGCCGCCTCGACGATCGTTACCTCCGCGCCGAGCTTGCGCCAGGCCGTGCCGAGCTCGAGCCCGATATAGCCGCCGCCCACGACGACGAGCCGCTTCGGCACGTCCTCGAACGCGAGTGCTTCGGTCGAGGACACGACAGGTCCACCGAACGACAAATTCGGCAGCGGTACGCTCTCGGAGCCGGTGGCGATGACCACGTGTTGCGCCGTGATCTCCTGGCGGCCCATATCCGTATCGACGGCGCAGGTCTTGCCGTCGCGCAGGACGCCGATCCCGCTGACGACCTTGATGTTGGCGCGACGCAGGAGGCCATAGACGCCACCGCGCAGGCGCGAGACGATGCCGTCCTTCCATGCCATCATCGTCTTGATATCGAATTCCGGCTGGGCGACGCGAATGCCGAGCGGCGAGCCACCCGCGATGCGTCGAATCTTATGGAACTCGTCTGCAGCATGGATGACCGCCTTCGACGGAATGCAGCCGACATTGAGGCACGTGCCGCCGAGCGGTCCCGCTTCGACGAGGACCGTATCGAGACCGAGCTGGGCTGCGCGGATGGCGCAGACATAGCCGCCGGGACCGCCGCCGAGAACGAGAACGGCGCAGGAAATCTGCTCCATTCAGGCCTCCATGAAGATCTTGGCCGGCGCCTCGAGCAGCGAGCGCAGCTTCTGGATGAACTGCGCGGCGTTCCAGCCGTCGACGATGCGGTGATCGAACGACGACGAGAGGTTCATGATCTTGCGCGGCTCGAAGGCGGCGCCACGCCATACCGGGCGCACGGCGATCTTGTTGACGCCGACGATCGCGACTTCCGGCGCATTGATGACCGGCGTCGAGGCGATCCCGCCGAGCGCGCCGAGGCTGGTGATCGTGATCGTCGAGCCGCTCAGCTCATCGCGCTTGGCTGTTCCCGAACGCGCCGCCTCGCTCAGGCGCGCGACCTCGCTCGCGCAATCCCAGATGGTCAGCGCTTCCACATGCTGCACGACCGGCACCATGAGCCCGTTCGGCGTCTGCACGGCAATGCCGATGTGCACGCCGCCGTAGCGGTGGAGCGTGTCGTTGGCATCGTCGTAGCGGGCATTGATCTCAGGATGATCGCGCAGTGCCGTCACCATCGCGCGCATCAGGAACGGCAGCACGGTCAGCCGCGGTCGGTCACTCCGTCGCGTCTCGTTGACGTCGGTGCGCAGCGCTTCGAGATCGCTGACATCCACCTCCTCGACATATGCGAAGTGCGGTATGCGGCGCATGGAATCCTGCATGCGCTCGGCAATGCGACGGCGGAGACCGATGATCTTGATCTCCTCGACCGCGGTGTTGCGGACGAGGCCATGGGCGGGCGCCGGGCCGCCGCGCGCCGCCGTCGCGACATAGGCTTCAACATCTTCGTGCAGGATGCGCCCGGCGGGGCCGCTGCCTTTGACGAAGCGCAGGTCGACGCCGGCATCACGGGCAAAGGCGCGCACGGCGGGTGCAGCAAGTGGTCGATCTGCGGGCTTTGCCGGCGCTGGAGGTGGCGGAGTGCTGGGCGCAACCGCCCGCGGGCGTGCAACTTCCGGCGGAGGCTGCGGCGCGCGCGGTGCTTCGGCGGCATTGATCTCTGCGGCGTCGGGAGCTGCGCGCGGGGCGGGTGCGGCCTTCGGAGCGGACTCGGCTTTACGCGCTGGCGCCGCGCCGTCGGCCACATCCAGTTTCACGATCACGGACCCGACGGCGATCTTCTGGCCGAGCTCGGCTCCGATCCATGCGACGCGGCCTTCCGCAGGAGAGGGAATCTCGACCGTGGCCTTGTCCGTCATGACAGCGGCGAGCACGTCACCTTCGCGCACCGGATCGCCGACCTTCACGGGCACCTCGACGACCTCGGCCTCGGCGACGCCCTCGCCGACATCCGGCAGCCTGATGTCGCGCTCGCTCATGTCAGGCCTCCATCACGCGCTTGAACGCTTCGCCGACGCGCTGTGGCCCCGGAAAATAGGCCCACTCCTGCGCGTGCGGGTACGGCGTGTCCCAGCCCGTGACGCGGATGATCGGCGCCTCGAGATGATAGAAGCACAGCTCCTGCACGGTCGCGGACAGCTCGGCGCCGAAGCCGCTCGTGCGCGTCGCCTCGTGCACGATCACGCACCGTCGCGTCTTTTCGATCGATGCGACGATCGTGTCCGTGTCGAGCGGCAACAGCGTGCGCAGGTCGATGATCTCGGCGTCGATGCTGGTCTCGGCGGCCGCCGCCTCGGCGACGTAGACCATGGTGCCGTAGGCGAGCACGGTGAGCGCCGTTCCCGGCCGCCGCACGGAGGCTGAGCCGAGCGGCACGGTGTAGTACCCCTCTGGAACCTCGCTCAGCGGGTGCTTGGCCCAGGGCACGACAGGGCGCTCGTGATGGCCGTCGAATGGGCCGTTATAGAGCCGCTTCGGCTCGAGGAAGATCACCGGATCGTCGGTCTCGATCGCGGAGATGAGCAGGCCTTTGGCATCATAGGGATTGGACGGCACGACCGTCTTCAAGCCGCTGACATGCGTGAAGAGCGCTTCCGGACTCTGCGAGTGCGTCTGTGCGCCGAAGATGCCGCCGCCCGTCGGCATCCGCACGGTGATAGGTGCGGCGAAGTCGTTCGCCGAGCGGTGACGAATACGGGCCGCCTCCGAGACGAGCTGATCGTAGGCGGGATACATGTAGTCGGCGAACTGGATCTCGATGCAGGGACGGAGCCCATAGGCGGCCATGCCGATCGCCGTGCCGACAATGCCGCTCTCGTTGATCGGGGTATCGAAGCAGCGATTGCGGCCGTATTTCTGCTGAAGGCCGCGTGTGCAGCGGAAGACGCCGCCGAAATAGCCGACGTCCTCGCCGAAAACGACGACGTTGTCGTCGCGCGCCATCATGACGTCGTGCGCGTCTCGGATCGCTTCGATCATGGTCATGGTGGGCATGTTGTCAGTATCCCGCCTCCTGACGCTGCCGGCGCAGATGCGGCGGCATATCCTTGAACACATCGACGAACATGTCGCGCCCGGAGGCTTTCGGTCCGCTGTGCAGCGTGCCGTAGCTCTCGGCCTCTTTCTGCGCGGCGATCACCTCCGCCTCGACTTCGGCGAGCGCCTGCGTGTGGCGCTCTTCCGACCAGAGCTTTTTCACAATGAGATGGTTCTTCAGGCGCTCGATCGGATCGCCGAGCGGCCACGCTTCCGATTCCTCCTTTGGCCGGTAGGCCGAGGGATCATCGGATGTGGAGTGCGCGGCGGCGCGATAGGTCACGTACTCGATGAGCGTCGGGCCCAGATTGCGGCGCGCCCGTTCAATGGCCCACCTCGCGACGGCGTAGACCGCGAGATAATCGTTGCCATCGACGCGCAGCGACGGAATGCCGAAGCCATGCCCGCGCGCCGCGAACGTGCCCGAGCCGCCGCGCGCGATGCCCTGGAAGGTCGAGATCGCCCACTGGTTGTTGACGATGTTGAGAATGACCGGCGCCTTGTACGTAGACGCGAACACCAGCGCCGAATGGAAATCGGACTCCGCCGTCGAGCCGTCGCCGATCCAGCCGGCGGCAACGCGCGTATCGCCTTTGATCGCCGACGCCATGGCCCAGCCGACGGCCTGCGGATACTGCGTGCCGAGATTGCCGGAGATCGAATAGAAGCCGTGCGCCTTGGAGCTGTACATGACCGGGAGCTGGCGCCCCTTCATGGGATCGCGGCTGTTCGAATAGATCTGGCACATCATGTCGACGAGCGGATAATCGGACGCGATGAGCAGCCCTTGCTGGCGATAGGTCGGAAAGTTCATGTCGCCGGGCTCGAGCGCCGTCTGGAAGGCGCACGCGATCGCTTCCTCGCCGGTGCACTGCATGTAGAACGACGTCTTGCCCTGGCGCTGCGCCATCTGCATGCGCGTGTCGTAGGCACGCACTTTCATCATCGTCTTGAGGCCGGCCTGCAGGGCGTCGTCGGAAAGCGCATCTGCCCATGGTCCGACTGCCTCGCCATCCCGATTGAGCACGCGAATGATGGAGTAGGCGAGATCGCGGATTTCCTCGGGCGCCGTGTCGACCGGTGGGCGCCGCACGGTGCCCGCGCGCGGAATGTTGACGCCGCTGAAGTCCGGCTTGGTGCCGGGCCTGAATTCGGGCTCCGGGACATGCAGACTGAGACGCTGATGATCGGACATGCCACAAACCTCCATCATCGATGACTAGTGGAAACCAGAGGCGGCGCCGCTTGTCGAGGCCGCCGTGCACGCCTCTGGCATGCACATGGTCCGCAAGAGCACCGATTGAGGTCTCCGCCGAATTAATATAATATTTTCAATTACTTGAGTTGCCACTCATGCCAGCTTGTTCGCGGTTCCCCGAGCGCGTCGCCTCGCTCGTCATGAAACTGTAGCAAGGCCCCCGACATTTTTGGGAACAAGCACCGCAAAAATCATGGAGCGAGACAGGATGAGCAACGGTCAATCCGGAGGCCGGCAATTTGGACAGAGGATCCGAGCCGAGGCGGTCGACAGTTTCGACGAGGAGCTGGAAATGGAACTCGACGACGACCGTCTCGACAAGCTGCTGTCGGACGCTGGCGAAACCGCTGAGGATGGTCAGCTCGATCGGAAAACCTACTTCCGGGAGCTCTTCCGCCTGCAAGCGGAGCTCGTGAAGCTGCAGGACTGGGTCGCCGAGAAAAAACTGAAGGTTGTGGTCCTGTTCGAGGGGCGCGATGCTGCGGGCAAGGGCGGCGCCATCAAACGCATAACGCAGCGCCTCAATCCGCGCGTCTGTCGCGTCGCTGCGCTCCCCGCGCCGAGCGAGCGCGAGCGCACGCAATGGTATTTCCAGCGCTATGTCTCGCATCTGCCGGCGGGCGGCGAGATCGTGCTGTTCGACCGCTCATGGTACAATCGCGCCGGCGTCGAGCGGGTCATGGGCTTCTGCTCGGAAGCCGATGTCGAGGAGTTCTTTCGCTCCGTGCCCGAGTTCGAGCGGATGCTCGTGCGCTCCGGCACCATCCTTGTGAAGTTCTGGTTCTCGATCACGGACGAGGAGCAGCACGTGCGCTTCCACGTGCGCAACATCGACCCGATCAAGCAGTGGAAGCTCTCGCCGATGGACCTCGAGTCGCGCCAGCGCTGGGAGGATTACACCAAAGCTAAAGAGGAGATGCTGGAGCGCACGCATATTCCCGAGGCGCCGTGGTGGATCGTCGAAGCCGTCGACAAGAAGCGGGCGCGGCTTAACTGCATTGCGCACTTTCTGACGCAGGTGCCGTACGAAGAGATCGGGCGCTCGCCCGTCGACCTGCCGAGCCGGATTTATCAGCCGGACTATGCGCGCAAGCCCATTCCCAAGGAGCTCTACGTCCCCGAGCGGTATTGAAGGCGCAGGTCAATAGAGCGCCGAAGTAGCCGGCGACAGTTCCGCAGGGATCTGCCGCTGGGCCGGGTTGCGATGACCGGTCGAATCGCGTCGGCTCAGCCGAAGAGCCGCGCGAAAAATCCCTTCTTGGCCGGTGCGACTGCCGCCGCCGCGACGGCGGCTTTCGCCACGGGCTTCACCTCCGCCGCCGCCGCCGTCATGACGCTCTGCAGCGTGGTGTAGGTCGTGATCCACGCCGCTTTAACGTCGGGCGTAAACCCATCGCCGAGTCCCTTCTCGAGCGTCCAGATCAGCGCTTCGCCGACGGGTTTGTAGTGATCGGCCGTCACGCCGTAGTTGACGTGCCGACGCCCGAGATCCTGCACGGCCGGCACGATGGTCTCGACCTGATGCAGATTGTTGACCGCCGTCGCGATCATCTGCATCAGCTTCTTCTTCTGCTCGGTGAGGTCGGTTGGAAAGAGCGGCCGCACCTGCGGCGCGATCTCGAAGAGCCTGCCATAAAAGAGATCGGCCGCTTGCGGCGCGATCGGCAACACTTTCTTGAAGCTCTCCTGCACGAGCTTGACTTGGTCAGAGGTCATGTTGCGCACCTGTGGATCGAGTGGTGTTGCTTGGATGGACAGCGGGATGGTCGGGAGATCACTCGGTCATCGGCAGGCGGATGACGACGCCGCCCATGATGTCCTTCAGTTTGAAGTCGCGGCGCGGACTGTCCTTGTGCTCGTTGTGACAGCTCACGCATGCCGGCGCGATGGCGACATCCGCATAGACGGCGGTGAAGTACTTCTTTCCGCCGAGCGTCTCCTCGCCGTAGTAGTTTTTGCCCGGGTTCTTGGCGACGAAGTCGAGGCCGGTCTTCTCCACGTCGGTGCGCGGCGCATTCTGCTTGTTGACGGGCCACAGCGAGAGCAGCGAGTAGCGGAACTTGTCGGTCTTCTCCGCAACCATCTCCGCGCCGAAGCGGAACATCTGCGCCGGGAGCGGCAATGCCTTCTCGTCCTCGTGGTATTCGCTCGCCTTGATGACCTTGTCCTTGATCGTGAGACGGTTGACGACCTTGCGCGTGTAGATTGTGCGGTCCGATTCCATGACGGCGTGGAGCATGTCCGCGACGTCCTGGTAGGCAATGCCCTTCGCCATCGCGCTTGCGCCGACGGCGACCACGGCGCAACCACTCAGACACGTGAGCGCCAAACGCTTCGAAATCTTCATCTCTCGTCTCTCCTCTTGCCTCTTGGATGATCGGTCATTTGCTGCCTGCCGAGCCGGCGGCCTTCCCCTCGCGTTCCTTCAGACGGCGCATGACCCATTCGATGCTTTCGACGCGGGCGGAGGGGCGCCCGGTGAAATTCCGCGACACGAGGTCGGTGTCCGCCAGCGCATCGATGGCGAAGCCGAGCCCATGGCAGCTCATGCAGACCGAGCGGAGCATCTTCTCGCTGGGTCTCAGGTTGTCGTTCTGGTTGTGAACGACGAGGAGGTGCTCCTCGCCGGTATCGGAATCCTCGCGCGTCGTGCGCGGCATATGGCAGGTCGCGCACGTGACGCCCGTGCCCTTTGCGCCGGTGCCCTCATGCTCGGCCTTCGCCAACTTCTCGTGCGGCGAGCCGACATAGGCGCGCGAGTGCTTGTCGTCGTGACAGCCGAGGCACGCTTCGACTTCCGCGCGCTTCGTCTCGAAAGCGTGCGCGCTGTGGCAGGTCGTGCACGTGAGGTTAGTGCCGTGCGCCTTCACCGACATGGGCACACGCGCCAGCTCCGGCTTCATGGGCGTGAGCGGCTCCTTGCGCGTAAGCCCGAAGGGACTGTCGATTGCGCTCGTCAGGCCGGGAGCGAGCCGCATGCCGTGGCGGCCCGCAGTGAAGGTCGTCGTCTCATCCTTGTGGCAGGTGGCGCAGACAGTGTGATCCGGCTTGTCGATCCAGCGCGCCGCGAAGTCGTCCTTGGATTTCTCGCCCGGTGCATGACAGCCCGAGCAGTTGACGCCGCCCTTGGCGTGCGCGCTCGCCAGCCAGTCGGCTGCTACGAGCTTGTCGCCGCTCTTGCCGGCCGGCGCATCCGCGGCCGCAAGCTCCACGATCGGCTTCGCGTCGGTGGTCTTCTCGGGTGGTGATGCGCGCAGCTTGAGGACGGGCTTCGAGGCAATTTCCGGGTCCTTTGCGTGCTTCTCGAGGAAGTCCTCATAGAGAGCGCGGTTGTCGTGGTAGTTGTGACAGCCGGCCGAGGTGCAGGTCGCGAAGGCGAGACCCTCGTGGCTCGGCCGGTCCTTGCCGATGTCCTGATGGCAGAGCGCGCAGAAGTCCGGCGGCAGCGTGAGCCCCATCGCCGTCGTGATCTCGCCGCGATGCTCGGTGTGGCACGTGATGCATTGCGTGGCTTCGAGCTTTTCCAATCGATCGGCGTTTCGCGGATCGACAAATTTCTTTGCAGGATGTGTGTCTTTGGCCGCCGCGAGCTCCGCGCCGTGACAGCCGATGCATGCTTTCTGGATTGCGTCCCTGCCGCCGAATGCGGTCGTGTGACACGCCGTGCAGGCAAGCTCGATCTGATGATGGCCATCGGTCATGTGTCCGATGACGAGGCTCGGTCGCGCCACGCCGCCGTAGAAGAAGCCGACGAGCATGACGACCGCCGCCGCACTCGTGGCGAGCAGCCAGATCAGCCAAAGCGGACCGTTGCACGTCATGCGCGGCTCAATAGTAGTAGACGCTGAGGATGTGCAGGCCGAGCAGCAGCGGCAGCGGCCATAGCGCGAGGACGTGCAGCCAGAGCGAGATCGACCTGAGCCGCGCGGCCTTTTCCGGTGACTTGGAAATGCGGTGCTCGAGCGTGCTCGTGAGCCCGATCGTCGCGCCGCTGAGACTTGCCGTGAGGAAACAGCTCATCAGCCAGAAATTGAGATTGTGCCCGAGGCGGAATCCCGTGTGCGCGAAGAGGACGAGCAGCGCGGAGACACCGATAAAAATGTGCACGAGCCGCCAGGCCGCGAACTCGCCGAGCCATCGCAGGAGAGCAGCCGGCAGCCACCGTTTGCGCAGCGAGAGCAGCGAGGCCATCACCGAGAGCGCAAGCAGCGTGTAACCGCTCGTCTGCTTCCAGGTGCCGTCGAGCCAGAGTTTGTCGGCAATGCCGACATCGGCAATCGATTTCGCGAGCGGCCAAACGGGAAGCGCCAGGGTGATGGCGGCGACAACAACCGCCGCAATGGATGCCGCGGCGGCAGGACGCCACCAGCGCAGAGGCTTGCGCGCCGGCGCGCCGCCGAGGAGCGCGGAGATATGAACCTGGCAGCTCCCGCAGACGGTCGAGGCGCCGGTATCGCGCTGGACATCCTCGAAGGTCGAAGCTCCGAGCGCGATAGCGTCGCCGATCTGACCGCGCGTCACGCCAGTGCAATTGCAGACGGTGGCGTGCCGCGGCCAGGTGTGGACGCTCGCCTGCTCCTGCTCGGGCCAGAGGCGCCCACTGTTCCGGAAGCGGAGGCGATGCCACGGCAGGACGAGCGCCTTGGAGCGGATCGCCTCCTGAAGGTTCGCGACTTCGGGCCAGTCACCGATGCCGAGCGCACCGACGAGCCGTGTACCGTTCACCACGAGCGCCCGATAGAGGCCTTTGGTCTCATCCTGAAAGACAATCGTCGTGACGTCGGCGCGCTGGTCGAGCTGCTCGACATCGCCCATGCTGAAGACGTCGATGCCGACCACCTTGAGCTTGGTCGAGGGGACAGAGCCGGCATAGCGGAGAGGCGAACCGGATATATCGCTCGCGGCGGCGACGGCCTGCTCGAAGCCGGGGCCGACCAGACCGGCGATGACGCCGTTGTACTCGGCGCATTCGCCGATCGCGTAGATGTCGGGATCGCTCGTCAGCAGGCGCTCGGACACGCGGACGCCGCGGCCGACGGCGAGCCCGACATCCCGCGCGAGCTCCATGTTGGCGCGAACGCCGGTGCAGATGATGACCGTGTCGCACGCAAGGCGCGCACCGCCGCCGAGCTCGATGGCCTCGACACGATCCGTGCCGATAATACGCGCAACGCTCGTGCCTGTTCTGACGGCGAGGCCGTTCTTCTCGAGCTGGCTGGCCAGCAGCTCGCCCGCGGCCCGGTCGAGCTGGCGCGGCATGAGGTGCGGGCTGTGCTCGACCACCCAGGTTTCGGTGCCGCGGCGTGCCATGCCGCGGGCAGCTTCGAGGCCCAGGAGACCGCCGCCGATGACGACGGTGCGGCGCGAGCGGAACGATCGCGCGACGAGCCGTTCGACGTCGTCGATGCTGCGGAATGTGAAGACGCCCGACAGCTCGCGGTTCGGGATCGGCGGCACATGAGCGCGCGATCCGACGGCGAGCACGAGCTTGCGGTACGCGATGACCCGGCCGACGCGCGTGGTGATCGTACGCGCCGCGCGGTCGATGTCGACAACGCTCTGCTCGGAGTAGAGCTGCACGACGCCGGGGCCGGGAAACTCCAGGCGCTGCATGATCTGGCCGAGCTGGGTATCGCCGCTGAGCAGCGGCGTCAGCTTCACGCGGTCGTACGGCTGCCAGCGCTCGGCGTTGAAGATGATGCAATCGATGCCGCGGCGCGAAAGCTCCTGCGCCACGCGAATGCCGGCGGGGCCACCGCCGACGATGACGACGGGTTCGGTGGACCTGGATGATTGTGCGATGCCGGCATCGGATACGCTGCTGCCGGCTGAAGGTGCCGCTTCGATGAGAGGTGTCGCGCTGCCCAGAGCGGGCGCGTCGTCAGTCAGCCGAGCGGACGCAGCAGAGGCCGCAGAGTCCTGTGTCGGGGACGTGCACGAGACACACGTCTCGCGCCGGCGAGCAGCAGTGATCATGGTCACCCCAAGGCCAACGACACCTAGCCACTCGTCCGTATCGCTCTGCGAACAGTTCGAATGACCCACTCCAGGCGAATGCGGTTGCCTGGTTCAAGGCGACGTTGCCTCTGCTGCGGTCCGGCGCTGGACCCTCAGTCGCAGGAACCGACGCTCCCATTTCGGGCGCCGCGGATCAGTCCCCGTCATCGCGAAGAAAGCAATTGTTATGCCAATTCTAAGCTGTGATTTTCGCCGGCTCTTTCAAATACTTGAGAGCTGGTCGACGCGTGCTTTATCTGCGGTCTGCCGCATCTGCCGGCAGCACAACGCAAGAGTTTCCGGCAAATGCTTTGCTCACTCTTGAAGCGCGCGATCGACGGCGCGAGCGCTCGAAGCGCTTCGAGCGAGACCATGCGGCACGATCATCGGCGTGCGCGCGACATCGGCAACGATCCTGTACGACGACGCTGCAACGGGCTCGCCATCAACCTGCACGGCGAGGCTCTCGGCCTTGCGAATATCCACGGTGTGCGCCGGCATCATCTCGATGGTCTTCGCGCGCTCGAAGCGGCCGGCGACGAGATGGAGCAGCTCCAGCATCCTCTGGCGGCGGCTGGTCGCGCGCGAGATCACGACATTGAAGCCAGGTGACAGGATGCTCGTGTTCTCCGAGAGCAGGAAACGGCCGGCATAACGGGCCGCGTTGGATACGACGAGCCAGGAGGCCTTTCGGGGGCGTCCGTCGACCTCGACCTCGAACGTCCGCGGCTTGCGCGCGAGCACCGTGAGTATCGGCCAGCCGAATGCCGGCTTGCCGATTCGACGCTTCAGCGCCATGGGCAGACCCGCGACAACTTCGCCGTCGAAACCGGCACCCACCATCAGCAGGCATGGCGCGCCATTGATGCTCGCCGTCGACAGTGCGACGACAGGCCCGTGCAGAAGCATATGCGCGATCTCCCGCGCCGTGCGCGGCAGCCGCAGCTCCTCGGCCAGCACGTTGCCTGTCCCGGCAGGAATGAGGCCGATCGGGACGTTCCTGCCGCCGAGCATGGCGACCACGCCGCGCACGGTGCCGTCGCCCCCCGAGGCGACCACTGCGTCGTACGCCTCGATCGCGCCATCAGGCGTGGTGTCCTCTTTCACACGAAGATCGCAGACCGCACCGGCCTGCTCGAGATATCGCGCCACCTCCTGCACGACATCGAGGCGGTTTCGTCCGGCTATCGGGTTGTGAATGATCAGAAAGCGCTTCCGCTGCAGCGAAACATCGACGCCGCCGGCCGAAGCCCGGGTGTCCTCGGAGGCAACGCTGCTGCGCGGCGGATCGACGTGCTGCATGCTGGCGCCCGGGCGGAATGGCAGGTGAGGCCGTGCTACCCGGGCACTATATCACCGAATCGGAAACGGGCCGCACGCGTCGTCTAGGGCGCGTTGGAGTGGGCCGGTGAGTGCGTTGGCACGTCCAGCGTGCCCGCCGCGGCGTCATTCGAAAGCAGGCTGCGGCGGAGCTGATGGCGCTCGCGGCGGCAGCTCCGGTACTTCGTGAAGAGGCGCAGGAGTGGCGGCGGCTGGGGCTCGAGCTGCTCGAGCGCCAGATTGTAATCGTGCTGCAACTGGCGGAAGTGCATGGATTTTGCGAGCGCCAGCAGATGGCGGGCGAGAAGATAGTCGCGCGTCTCCAGCTCCTCGCCCTGATAGATCGCGTGGCGCGCGATCAAGGCCAGGAGCGCCGGCAAGTACGTCTCCCGACGCGATGAGATCCCGTCGTGCTGCCAGCGCTTGTGCCACAGGGGCTCGGCAATGGTCGCCGCCATGGTCTTCTGTGCGATCCGCATGACCAGATCGCTGTCCTGCATGCGGTTGAGTGTCGGATCGAACCCGCCGACGGCGTGCAGGATATCCCGCCGCACGGTCAGTCCCGACGTCGTCGGCTGGATGACGCGGCGTGCGACAAGGCGCAGCATGTCCCGGCCCGCGTAAACGCGCTGGGGCATCGAGAACACGGTCGTCTTGGCGGCCTTCTCGGTCGTGAAAGCCGACAGCACCATGCCGACGTGCCTGTGCCTCCGCAGGATCCGCAGCGGCTGGCGCAGGCGGCCCGGCAGGAAGGTGTCGTCGGAATCGAGAAAGGCGACGTAGGGCGCACGCGCCGCGGAAATGCCGGCATTGCGCGCGACGTTCGCGCCCGCGTTGAGCTCGAGCGCCAATATCGTAATGCGCGGGTCGGCGGGCAGGTCGCGCAGTTCGTCCCTGGTATTGTCGGTCGAGCCGTCGTCGACGATGATCAGCTCGAAAAGCTCCTCATCGAGGGCAAGCACGCTCTCGACGGCGGAGCGGAGGATGTTTCCTCGATTGAACGTCGGCAGCACGATGCTGACCGTCGGGCTTCCGATCATCGCCGTTCGCTCGACGATCGCCCTCGGCTGCGCTGAGGAATAGTCGTATCTTGTCATCTCGCGATTCGGTGTGCGGTGCTGCATCATCCGAGCAGATTGCGCTGGAGCGAAGCTTGAGAATCACCATGCTCCCGGCTAACGTTTCTACGATCAGCATAGGGAGGAAGTACGGCGGCGAACACGGCGTGCCCCCAACTAAGCTTAGTTCTTCACAGGTTTTTCCTGGTTAGTGCGCAGCCTGAGTACAATGTCAGCGCGATGGGCGCCCGCAGAGCAACCGGAGCGGGCGCGCGTGCCCGGATCAGAAAGCGACATGAGCGCTCAAGACGCGACCTGGCCGACAATCCGACGCGTGTTCAAGGAGCACGCGCGCGCTTACGCGCCGCGCTACGCCCTCGCGTTCTTTTTCATGGCCATCGTCGCCGCCTCCACGGCGCTCACGGCCTGGCTGATGCGCGATGTCATCAACGACGTGTTCGTGAAGCGCGACCAGCAGGCGTTGCGATGGCTCCCGCTGGTGATCGCCGGCCTGTTCATGGTCAAGGGCGTTGCGGCCTATGTCCAGGAGGTTGTGCTCAGCCGCATCGGCAACCAGATCGTCGCCAGCATGCAGAAGCGCCTCTACGACCACATGCTCCGCATGGACATGTCGTTCTTCCAGGAGCGAAACTCCGGCGAGCTGATCACGCGTATCTCGACCAACGCCCGCGCCGCCCGGGAGATGATGCACCTGCTGGCAGTCGGCCTCGGCCGGGACCTTCTCACGGTCATCGGTCTTTTCGTCGTGATGATCCTGCAGGACCCGCTCCTGTCGTGCGTGATCCTTATTGTCGGGCCCGGCGTCGCTCTCGGCATGAAGCACCTCAGCAGCCGGGTCAAAAAAGTCTCGGGCAGCGAAACGCACTCGACGGCGAAAGTCATCTCCGCCATGCGCGAGACGGCGCAAGGCATACGCATCATCAAGTCCTTCCAGCTCGAGGACGCAATGCGGCGGCACATGACTGTGTGTGTCGAGGCCGTGCAGCGGCTCAACAACCGGATCGTCGCCGTCAAGGCGCGCGTCAATCCGCTCCTCGAGACGGCGGCAGGACTGGCCATCGCCGGGGCCGTCGCCTATGCAGGCTGGCGCACCATGGCGCACGGGCGTTCGCCGGGCGAGTTCTTCGCGTTCATCGCGGCGCTGCTGATGGCGGGCGAGCCGCTCCGCCGCCTCTCCCGGCTCCATCTGCAGCTCGTGAGCTCGGCGGTGCAGGTGCGGATGCTCTACGACGTGCTCGATACGCCGGCTGTCGAGACGGAAGCCACGCCGAAAGCCCCGCTGGTCGTTTCGCGGGGCGAGGTTCGTTTCGAGGATGTGTCATTCGCCTACCGGCAGAGCGCGCCGGTCCTGAAGGGGCTGACGTTCACCGCGCCGGCCGGAAAGACGACGGCCCTCGTCGGCCTCTCGGGAAGCGGCAAGACGACTGTCTTCAATTTGCTGCAGCGTCTGTGGCGGCCGTCGAGCGGCAGCATCAGCATCGACGGCCAGGCCATCGACGAGGTCTCGCTCGCTTCGCTGCGCAGCCAGATCGCACTCGTCGGACAGGACGTATTCCTGTTCGAGGGGACGGTTCGCGAGAACCTCGTCGGCGACCGGCGGGACTGCTCGGAGGAGGCCATCGTCGCGGCCGCGCGCGCTGCGCACGCAGACGAATTCATCAGGCGTCTGCCGGAAAGCTACGACACGCCGGTCGGGGAGCTCGGCGGCCGGCTTTCCGGAGGCCAGCGCCAGCGGCTCTCCATCGCACGCGCCGTTCTGAAGGATGCGCCGATCATTCTTCTCGACGAGCCGACGTCGGCACTCGACAGCGAGACCGAGCGGATCATCCAGACCGCGCTCCAGTCGCTGACGCGCGGGCGCACGACGATCGTGATCGCACACCGCCTCGCGACCGTCGCGCGGGCGGATGTCATTCACGTCCTCGACCTCGGTGAGGTGGTGGAGAGCGGCACGCAGGCCGAGCTGCTGCGCCGCGACGGCCGCTATGCGCGTCTACACCGCCTCCAGTTCGAGCATCTGGAGGCCGGCTGAGTGCATCGGCCGCGTGCGATGCGTTCTAACGGGACCTCAGGCTTTCGCGCGGCATGAGGCCGGCCTCGACGGCGGCGCGGTCGAGCATGTCGAGGAATGCGACGATGGCTTCGTCGCGGGCAGCACCGCGTCGTGACCCGCTCTTGTGTCCGACCTCGAGCGCGGGATTGCCGGAGTTCAGGCGCGCAACCCAGCCCGCGCTGCCGATTTGCCCGGCGTCCGGACAAAGTGGCGGACGCGGCAGCTCATGCGCTTTCACCTCCACGTGGTCCCAGACACCCGGCACGCCCAGGCGCCAGAGCAGCTCGATCTTTGGGCGCTGTCCATAGGGATAGCGTTCGTCGAACATTTCGCCGGCGTCACGTCGGAAGATGAGCTGCGGCTCCTGGCGGGTTTCCGGCTCGTAGTCCTCGCGCAGCACATGCGCATTGTCGGTCACGCGCACCATGGGCACGACGAAGTACGGGAGATACGGACGCTTCGCGATGCTGTCACGCAGGCTTTCCCAGGCCGCCCGCGTCAGGAAGCAGTTGCCATCCCAGGGCAGCACCCACTTGGCCATCGTCCGGCCCAGAGCCAGGGCAACGTTGCGCGCGCCGTTGTTGTTGATCGCGTAGTTGGATTTGCTCCGCCGGATCACCGTCGCGAGCCGCAACCGTTCCCTGGACGAGTCGTCATCATGCGAGGCGAGCAGCCTCAGTGCCGCCTCCGGCAGGTCGTCCACATCCCACGGCTGTCGCGCGTAGGTCGCAAGATCGAAGGGAATGCGATGGTAGGCCTGCCCGTGGCGCTCGATCAGGCTGATGATCGCCGCCTCTTCCTCGGCGTCGAAGATCCTGTTGAGCACCCAGAGCTTCGTGCAACTCTCAGAGGCGGGCTCGTTTTCGAGCGTGAAGGCGACGTTGGCGCGGGATTGTCCCTTGGCGTGCCGCGGAACGAGGTCGTTCCCGACGACGCGAAGCAGGCAGAAGGTCTCGGGCTCGGCGGCGAGCGGCGAACGCCAGTACCGGTCGCGAATCAAATCGAGATCGACGGCGGGCTGGTTCGAAGCCCCTCGCTGCGCCATGTACGGGATCAGGGGGCGAATCAGCTGGCGGGCGTTGCGGCCGAGCCGACGCACTTCGCGCACGAATTTCGACGTGGGCTGCTGAGGTCTTTGGCGTTCCATCACTTTAGGCAGATCAACGAGAAGGTCGTGGCAACGGAGCGTGTTTCGACGGTCACCGCTCGGATCAAATGGAAAAGTGGAGCGATGTCATAGGGCAAAGCATGACCAATCCACAGATAGTCAGCGGTCCCTGCTTGCGCCGTCGCGAGGGCGGGGACAATGAAACAATGATCGGCCGCGAATATGACGGCGGTGGCATTGTGGCCGATGGCGAGAGGCACTGGTGCACCGATCGGATCGCGAAGGCGTCGCGATGCGCGCCGAATGCGTTATCGCGGCGCTGGGGTCGTGCTACTCAAGTCCTCTCGACGGGACTTAATTCAGCGGGGTGAGCAAATGGCGGCCACATCTGGTGCCCGGCAGCTCGGACGGTGGGCGCGCGAGAAGCTCGGTCTCAAGCGCCGCAAACGCTCGCCCGCCAAGGGCTCGCTGGCGCCTACCGTCGAGGATCGCATCGCCAGGGAGGTGGCGCCCTATACGATGCTGCGTACCCAGGCGCTGCAGGCCACGATCAAGCACGCCGTCGCGGTGATAGATGCCGACGTCGAAGGCGATCTGATCGAGTGCGGCACGTGGAAGGGTGGCGGCAGCTTCTCGATGCTGCTCGCGCAGCGATACAAGTACGGGCGCATTGTAAAGCCAGTTTGGATGTTCGACAGCTTCCAGGGCTTGCCGCCCGCCGACGAGCGCGACGGTCCGCACGCCCTTCAATACCAGAAGGATACGGCGTCTCCGTCGTACTTCGACAACTGCACCGCGCCGCTCGAAGGCGTTCGGGAGGCCATAAAGAAGTTCGGCTTCAAGGATGACGAGGCCATCGTCGTGCCCGGGTGGTTCAACGACAGCGTGCCGAAGCATGTCGCCGCCATTGCTCAGCTTAAGATCGCCTTGTTGCGCGTGGACTGCGACTGGTACGACCCCGTCACGTACGTGCTCGATAGCTTTGCTCCTTCCGTATCGGATGAAGGCGTCATCATCCTCGACGACTACTATGCATGGGACGGATGTGCGCGTGCCGCACACGACTTTCTCTCGCGGAATGGGCTTTCATGGCGCATTCGCTCCGTCGACCGTTTCGCCGGCGCCTGGATGGTGAAGCGCGACGCCCGATAGGTCTCGGGGGCGGCGCGACTTTACTGGAGCAACGAGACGGAGATGCCGCAGCCAAGGCCGACAGTGCTGATCTACCGGCGCAACCTCCTCGCCTTCTCGGAGACGTTCATTTATCGGCAGGTGCGTTCGCTCACGAGATGGAACGGCATCGTCGTCGGCACGCCGATCGAGGGCGGCATTCCTCTCGATGGCCTGAGCTACCGCGCCATCCAGATGCCCGATCCTTCCACAGGCAAGGTGAAGAAGAAGACGCTCGCGGACAGGCTGCGCCGTTTGGTGGTCCGGTCCTCCAGAAGCTCCGAGTTGCCGCATGAAGCGCAAGCAGCGCGGACCGCGAAACTCATCCAGAGCCAGCCGTGGTTCTCGCCGCTTCGCGAAGCCTCCCCTTGCCTGCTCCACGTGCATTTCGGCACCAATGCCGAGGAGGCGTGGCCGCTGGCCATCGCGTTGAAGATCCCGATGGTCGTCACGCTGCACGGCTACGACGCGAGCGTGCACGCCGAATGCTGGGAGGCGGGCGCGAGAGGCCGGCGATACCGCCGCTATCCGTCGGCGCTGCGCGCCATGGCGCAATGGGGCACGAAGTTCATTGCCGTGTCCGATGTGATCGCCGAATACGCGACGAGCTATGGCCTGAACGCCTCTGCGATGAGGACGATTCGTATCGGCGTCGACACGAGAGCGATCATGCCGGGCCCAACAGCGATCCAGACGCGGCCGCGGCGGATCCTGTTCGTTGGCCGGTTTGTGGAAAAGAAGGGAGTCGAGCATCTCATCCGGGCGTTCCCGGACGTGAGATCCAAGGTCCCCGATGCCGAGCTCCTGATCATCGGTGAGGGCAAGCTCGACGCGGATCTGAGATCGATGGCGAGCGATCCCGGTGTCCGCTTTGCCGGGCGACAGACGGCGGATCAGGTGCTGAGCGAGATGCAGCAGGCCCGTGTGCTCTGCGTTCCAAGCATCCGCGCATCGGACGGCGACTCGGAGGGGCTGCCGACCGTTATTCCCGAGGCTCAGGCATCGGGTCTTCCGGTCGTTACGTCCGATCGAGCGGGCGGATCGGAGGGCATAATCGATGGCGTGACCGGCATCGCACTTCCCGAGCGAGACCATGATGCCCTCGTGAGGGCACTCGTGCGCTACCTGACTGACGATGCGTTCGCGGCCTCCTCGTCGACCGCAGCGCGGCGTTTTGCCGAAGACAAGCTGGATATGGCTGCGCAAACGCTCGCGCTGGAAGCGTACTACGATCAGTTGGCAGGCCTCTGACCGGAGGACGGTCTCTCGGCGCCGCTGCCGCGCAGATCCGCCTCGGCCAGAGCGCGCACGAGATCGGTGTCCTCGCGGTAGACGGAAGCATCGAACGGCTCAGGCGATCGGTCGTGTTTCCAGCCGGTGCTGATCGCGCGAAAGTGCCTCAGCTTTATTTCTTCCGTCTTTTCCGCCGGCTTGATCCAGTGCACACGCCACTGGCGCGATCGCTTGTTGCGCGACGGCACCGTGCACCATTTGGTCGAGGCAGGAGCAACGTCGGGCCTGAAGTACCTGAAGTCGGCATGGCGAGGACGTGCGGCACTTGGGGTGCTGCGCTCCGGCCTCACGTGCTCGATCCACCGGCCCTCGTAGAGAACGGTCCCTGTCTTCGACTGCTCGGCAATCTCGAAAATGCTTCGGTCACTGAGCGCGAGCTCGTCCACGTCCTGATAGACGACGCCGCGTGCGTACTCCAGAAAGCGCCATCGGGCGTGCTCCAATATGCCGTGCTGCGCAAAATCCGAATCCCATATGCCGAAATCGTCGCCATGAACGCCCCACTTGAAGGGCCACTCGACGACGACGGCGGCCTCGAGCCCCGCAATACCGGCCAGAGCGTCGAGTATTTCGCGCGGGGCGTAGCGGTCAGAGCCATTATCGTAGATCAGTGCCGCGTCGGCTCGATGGGCCTTCACGTGGAATTTCACCCAATCGCGGATCCATCGCAGGTCGTTGTTCTTGGACTTCGTCAGCAGGCAGCGACGGTTCGCGAACAGGTGGCGCAGATTGGCGCCGATAGCCGCCGAAACGCCTTCGTCCTTGCCGAATGAAATAGTCAGGGCGCCGCCCGGAAACGGCTGGGGCAGGGCCCGCTCATCTGTCCTGAGCAAACGCAGCAGGTCCGACGGGGATCGCCGGGAGAGTGGCCTTCGTCCGCGTATCCACCTCGGCAGATAGAGCTTGGCGGCGTCCTTGAACACCCATCTGGACATGCGGTTCATATCGGAGAAATACGCTCTGAGCGGCCTGCTGTCCGCGCTATACGCGAAACTTGCTGCGGGCTCCTTCAGATTGAGCAGTGGCGGCCCTATGGCTGCGATGTCGCCGTGATAGTGGAACACGTCGTAGATGAGCGAGCGATAGTCGAATTTCTGCTCGTAGTCCGGCATCCGGAATTCTGGCGGGCGGGGCGGCGTGCGCGCCAGTTCGCTCCCTTCAGGCAGCGCGATCGGAGACACGTGAACGACGTCGCGAATCATGCGCACGCTTTCCTGAGCACGATCCGGGCTACGGGATCTTTGCGAGGCAGAACGAAAAATGGCCGTCCGTGTCGAGCGTCAGGAATTCGTAGCGCCATCCCTCGCGCACACAGAACTCGTTGCACGCCTCCACGACGCCATAGGGCACGGGCGTTATGACGTTGCCGGTGCAGAAGTCATGGCCTGCGATCCTGCCGCCGGGCTTGATCTTCCGCGCGCATATTTCCAGCTCGGCCGCGGTAGTCGCGTACGAGTGATTTGTGTCGATATAGACCCAGTCGAAATAAGCATCGTCGAAGCGCGCGAGAGCCTCGGTGGACAGGCCGCGATTGATCTCGACGCGCCCGGTGGCGATCTCGGCGGCGAACGTCGCCCTTACCTTGTCGAGATCGGCCGCGTAGCGCTGCGAATCCCAACTGTCCACGAGGTGCAGTTTGGTGGGGCTGTTCAGCGCGAGAATGTCCGCAGTGAAATCCCCGCGCGAGACGCCGATCTCGCAGGCGACGCCGTCCGTCGGAAGTTTCGAAAGCATCGCCTGGCGGCTGGGGAGCAGCGAGGAGCCCTCGGTGTGGCACGCCTGAAGCGCGACGCGGGGCATGGAATTCTTGGTTTGCCGTCGCCGCTCGCGCTGCCGATCCTCGCCTGTTGCGCCCGCGGTGCGTCTCGATTGCGGCACGTACTTCGCCAGCAGCTTGTTGCCACTCAAGAGCTTAAGCATATGACTAGCATTGCTCCCGTTCTTGTGGAAAAGGCTGGCAGTGCCACCGGGATTGACGATGGCATCTCTCATCAGCCCAGCGTGTTCTGCTAGCACGATGAGGTCGACGACGTAACCCTGTTGGCCAGCGCCATTGCCACATCTGGGGATAAGAATGCGGATCGCCAGCAGAATGAAGAAATTGCTCTCCGGCACATTGTCTCGAGAGAGCCCCGTGGCAGGTTCGCAACGCAGTTCGGATCGGCCGAATAATTCCAACGCGATGAGCGACCACCTGCAGAAGGATATGAGCGTATTCTTTCCGAACTCCGCGAATTTCTGGCGCTATCCTGCTCTGAGCTACAGTGCCGCGAACAGATTTCCAGAGCAGGTGCTGGGCATTCTCGGCGCGGAGCTCGGCGTCTCCGCGCCACACGAGATTTCAGCGGAAGAGTTTTCGGGAAAGTCCGATGGACTGGAGCTCGATAGGCTGTTCGAGCATCATGGCTCGGACAAGGCCGCGCACGGATACGCGCCGATCTATTCCCGCATACTCGATGAGTGCCGAAAGCTTCCCAATCCCTGCATTCTCGAGATCGGCCTCGGGACGAATGATCCCAAGGCGATCTCGACCATGGGGCTGAAGGGGCGTCCCGGCGCGTCGCTGCGTGCGTTCCGCGATCATGTGCCGGGCGCGCGCGTCTATGGAGCGGATATCGATCCCGAGATCATGTTCAGCGAGGAGCGGATTCGCACGGCCGTGGTCGACCAGCTATCGCCTCCATCGTTCGCGGCCATGACGGGCGCGCTGGGCGTCGGAGAATTCGACCTGATCATCGACGACGGCCTGCACTCGACCGAAGCCAATCTGAACACGCTGAACTTCGCTCTCGAAAGCCTCAGACCACAGGGCTGGCTGGTCATCGAGGATATTCCGCCGCGGACAGTGGCGGCATGGCGCCTGCTGACCGCGCTCATCGGATCCCCCCGCCTCGAGTGCACGCTCGTCAAGGCAAGAACGCAGTTCTTGTTCATCGCGCGGCGGCTGGCGCCGGCCTGAGCACCGGCGCCACGAGACGTCGTGGCTATCGTCTAAACAAGAGGGCTCGGCAATGTTCTGGTTCAGGGAAAGCCATCGCTGCCCGCTCTGCGGCTCGCGCAAGTTCAAGGACTATCGCGGACGGGCCAAGGCCGCTTGTGCCGGCTGCGGCGCCAAGGAACGGCATCGGCTCATGGGGCTTGCCTTGCCGAGGATACTGCCGCCCAAGCTGACGGCACCGCTCGTTCATATGGCGCCGGAGGTCGGCATCTCCCGACTTCTCTCGGAGCGATATGGCGATCTTTATCGGCCGGTCGACTTTGCTCCGGACGAATACGAGAACCTGCCGGTGACGGTTCAGAAGTTCGATCTGGCGCGGCCACTCGACTACTTTGCGGAAAATTCGGTCGAGGTCTTCCTGCACTCGCACGTCGCCGAGCACATATTTGCGCCCGTCGGTGATTTCATTCGCGCCTTGAACAGGACGATCCTGCCCGGCGGATTGCATATCTTCCAGGTGCCGATCCGCTCGGGCGTGTTCGACGAAGATATGAATCCCGATCTCACGGCGGCGGATCGAGAGATCCGATTCGGGCAGTATGATCACGTCCGCTGGTTCGGCGACGAGGACCTCCAAGAGCGTCTGCTGGATCACTTTGCCGGCTTCGATCAGATCGACCTGGAAACTCTTGTCCGGCGCGAAGAGCTGGCACGAGCCGGCCTCAGGTCCGACATTTTGACCGGCTTCACCAGCGACACCGTGTTCGTCTTCCGAAAGCGCGCGACGGCGTGAACTGTGTATTGGTTTTCCGCGTGCATTGCCGAGTTGGCTCGTCTGTGGCAGTCGGCGTGTCATGGGGGCTCACTCTACCTATCGGCCGGAACTCGATGGTCTTCGAGCGATTGCAATCCTGGCCGTCGTCGCATTCCATGTCAGCCCTGACGCACTGAAGGGCGGATATCTCGGCGTCGACATCTTCTTCGTGATTTCGGGCTATCTCATCCTCGGTCGATTGATCGACGAGGCAGCAACAAACCAGCTCGGCCTTCACTGGCTACTCAACTTCATTGCCAAGCGCGCACTTCGCCTATTCGTCCCGCTCGCGTGTGTCATCGCCGCGACTGTTGCCGCGATGCCGCTGTTCCCCGTGCTTCCGAATGAAGCCGAAGCGATCCGCAGCTCCGCCCCATGGGCCGCGCTCTTTCTTGCAAATCACTATTTTGCTCTGGATGCCGGATACTTTTCTGCGACGTCCGACACCAAGCCGCTGCTCCATATCTGGTCTCTGGCGGTCGAAGAGCAGTTCTACTTCGCAGTCGCGCTCGTGGCTCTCGTGTCGGCGCTCGCGCGGCCCCAGACGCTCATTCTGTATATCACCGGCGCGGTCGTCTTCGGCGTTTCGTTTGCTGCCTGGATAGGCACGCCGGCGGCGTACGACACGGCCAAGTTCTTTCTGCTGCCGTGGCGCGCTTGGGAATTTCTCGCGGGCGGGATCGCGGCCATCCTTGCCAGCCGGCTTGCGCTTTCGCCATTGCTGGGCTTCTTCGGGGCAGCGCTCATCGCGATCGGCATTGCCACTTCCGATGGCGATGATTTCACGCGCGGCGCGATCCTGACAACGGTCGGATCGGCTGCGTTGCTCATGAGGCCGGATGCGATCATCAAGCTTCTCGTCGCGCCGCTCATGGTCTGGATCGGGCGGGTATCGTACGGGTGGTATCTTTGGCACTGGCCGGTGCTGTTCTATGTTCGGACATTGAACCTCGGAAAGCCGGACATTCTGCGCGACGTGATTGCAGCGCTGCTGGCGCTGCTGCTTGCCTGGATCATGTATCGGCTGGTCGAAAATCCATTGCGCACCTTGCGCAGCGGACTAGATCAGACCACGCGTCCATCTCGGAGCGTGGCCTACTTTTCGGCCACCTTGGCAACTCTTGTCGTTGCCGCCGCCATGGCGCCAGGCGCGCTTCTCGCGTACACCCGCGCGCACGCTGACGTGCTTGCCAGGCAGTCCGAGGCGCTGGTCCGGTCCGACAGCCGCATCAGAAATGCCAAGAGCGAGCTGGATGGCGTCCCGTTCCGCGGCTCCGTATTCCGAACAGGCGAAGCCGCGCCGACCGTGCTCGTGCTGGGCGACTCATATGCCCATTCGCTGGCGGGCGCTCTCCTGGACCTCAGCGCCGACACTGCCGTGTCGACGGACACGTACTGGTCGGTTCTTTGCGCGCCGATTTTCGGGACGCACGCCTTCGCAATCCTCCCGTCATATGCAGAAAGCTGCTGGCTGCTGCGGGACTATCTCGATCGCTCGCTGGCGAACATGAGCCAGATTCGCTCGATCGTGCTGTTCGCGAACTGGCGTCTTTATTTTCAGCGTCCTGGCTTTGCGGACCATCTGCGGGCGTCGCTGCAACGGCTCGCCGTAGACGGTCGGCGCGTGTTGATCGTGGCGCAATCCGCGCGTTTCTCAGACCATCTCACGGGATGCGCCGTTCGAGCCTCTCTATCGTATGGGGATGCGGAGGATTGTCGGGAATCGCGGCGACGGACGCTGAGGAACAAGTATCTCGTCGAGCTGCGAGATATCCTGCAGGAATTTGCGAATGTCAGACTGATCGATCTCGCCGACAGCTTTTGCGACAGCCGATGGTGCAGGCCCCACATTGCCGGCGAGACGGCATTTATGGATCACAATCATCTGAATCCATCGGGCGCCCGCGCCGCCTACAAGCATTTCCGGCAGAGCTTTTTGTGGGTTGCTCGCGTTGATAGCGGCCCACAATGAAGGCGATCTACCGCGCTAATGCTCGACCGAATTGTTCTTGATTTTCAATGGTGCCCAGGGGCGGAATCGAACCACCGACACTGCGATTTTCAGTCGCATGCTCTACCAACTGAGCTACCTGGGCGTAACGCGGCAGCTCGAAGCCCCACGCAAGCCGCGACCTTATAGGTGCTGAGCAGGGACCTGTCCAGCATCCCGAACGCTACTTCGGGAGCACGGCCACCTTCACCGTCTGCGCGGGGCCGGAGGCGGCGCCGGCGCCGTCCACCACCACGACCTCGAAGCTCGCCCATTGGCCGTCCGAGCCGTCGTGCGTGAACAGCACGCGCCCGGCCTCGATATCGGCCTGCTTGAAGGCGGTGACCGCGTCGCGAGGCGCGTCCGCGAGCGCCACCCAGCCGCCCGTCGGGTTCGAGACCGTGAACGTCAGGGCGTCCGCGCCGTGGTCCGGGTCGATGGCCATGAGGTCCATCACCGTCACCGTGACGGACTTCCCACGCGAGACGACCAGCTCCATGTCGCCGGCGATCTCCGGCGGGATGTTGCGCAGCTCCGCCGAGAGGTCGCCGCCGGCCTCGAGGGCAAGGCTGCCGTAGCGGATATCGCCCTCGACGACGCCGGTGCTGGTGATCTTGATCAGCCGCTTGACGACCGCCTCGCCTTGCAGCGTGCCGCGGACCTCCGCCGTGTCGGCCTTCAGCTTGCCGGCGATCCGGCCACCTTCGTGCACGCGCAGATCCTGCGCCGCGATGTTGCCTTCCACGTAGCCGTACACGTCGATCGCGCCGGCGTTGAGAATGGTGCCCTTGATGATGGTGTCGCCCTGAATGAGGGCCTCGCGGCGTTTGTCGGCCACAGCCTGCTCCCCTGTTTCCCCACCGAACGCCAGCAGTCCGGGGCGCCGCTCCGCCGGTCCGCAGGTCGAGCCAAAGCTAGCGGAGAGGGGTGGCAGAAGCGAGGCGCACGTTGCGAACATAGTTGCCGCCGCGCTGGCGGACACGAGGCGCGCTTCTCAAGCCGCCGGGCTGCGATCCGGAATGTCGATCTCGAAGACGGCGCCGCCTTCAGCGGTGCCTTCGGCGAGACGGAGGTCGCCGCCATGCGCGATGGCCAGCTCGCGGGCGATCGTGAGACCGAGGCCGGTGCCGCCCTTGCGGGCCGAGCCCTGGAAGGCCTGGAAGAGATGGGCCCGCGCGCGCTCGGGCACGCCGGGACCACTATCGCTGAGGCGAATATGCGTCGTCGCGGCATTGCGCCAGGCCGCGAGCGTGATCATGCCAGGGTCTTCCCCGCGCTGCGCCTCGATCGCCTGCAGCGAGTTGCGCACGAGGTTGGACAGGATGCGGTAGAGCTGGTCGCGGTCCGCGTCCACGATGAGGCGGTCGTCCACGGCGAGCGTGAGCACGACCCGCGTCGAGGGAGAAAGGCCCAATCCATCGCCCACTTCCTCCGCGAGCGGGCGCAGCATGAGCAGCTCGCGGCGCGGCGCGGGCTCCTCGGCGCGACCGAAGCGGAGCGTGTCGTTGCAGAAGGCGATCGCCCGGTCGAGCGAGGCAATGAGTTTCGGGGCGAAGCTCTGCACGGTCGGATCCGGGCTCGACACGAGGCGGTCGGACAGGAGCTGCGTGTTGGCGAGCAGATTGCGCAGGTCGTGATTGATCTTGCTCACGGCGAGGCCGAGCGCGGCAAGGCGGCTGCGCTGGTTGAGCAGGTGGTGCAACTCGGCCTGCATATGGGCGAGCTCGCGCTCGGCCGTGCCGATCTCGTCCTTGCGCTCGGAGGGCGAGATGATCCGGCTCGCGTCCTCGGGGCGCTCGCTGAAGCGCTGCATGTTCGAGGCGAGACGCATCATCGGACGCACGAGGAGCGCGCTGAGCGTGAAATAGACGAGCGCCGCCGTGATGACCGAGATGATGATCGAGAGCACGAGGATGTTGAGGCCGAACTTGAGCATGGCCTTTCGGAGCGGCGCCTCGGGCAGGACGACCTCGATGAGGACGCCGGCACCTTCGTGCGGCAGGCCGACCACGCGGAGCGTCCGGTCGCCGTTCGAGAACAGCACCTTGATGGCATCCCATACCTGCGTCATGCGCCGGCTGAAGGGCGATATCATCTCGTCGGGCGAAGGCGGTGACAGATCGTACGTCGCGTCGATGGCGGGCATCGGCTCGGCGGCGAGAATGAGCTGCCGCTGATCGTTGCGCTTGAGCGCGACGGCGCGCACCTGCGCGGTGCGCAGCAGCTCGTCGCGCAGTCCCTGCGGCACCATGCCTTGCGGCGAGGCCTCGGCGGCGAGCGAGGCGAGCTGCGCGGAGCGAAGCCGATCCGTCAGCCACGTGACGCGATAGTTCGCGACCGAGGGCACGAAGATCAGGATTTCGGCCAGCATCACGAAGAGGATCGTCAGAATGAGAAGCTTGCCGGGCAGGCCGAGCTTCTGCACCCGCGACTTGACGCGCGCAGCCGCCCCGCGCGCGCGGCTTGGTACCGCGACGTCGATGTCGACAGGATGCTCGACCTTCTGGTCCAATTCCCGTGTCCCAATAGGCGGCCGTGTCTCGGCTTCACGGCGCTCGGCGCCACTCGTGGACCAGGTTGCGCGTGCTGGTCTTCCGGGTTTATCGGCGCGATCCGGACGCCCCGCTCGGCGTCCGCCCTACGCTGCGATATCCCACAGCCAGTCAACCTACGAGACCGCGCCCTGCGGTCCCCGGGTCCGAATTCCCTCCTCACATCGGCAGGAAATCTTCGGCCATTCTACCCGAGCTTGCGCAGGAGCCCAACAACCTTCCGCACGAGGGGCTTGCCGGCCGAGAGGGCGTAAGTGCCCATGGCCGCCCGCTTGCTGACCTCGCCGAGGGTCGGGTAGGGGCCAACCCACTGGGCCATGGCGGTAATTTTGAGCCCTTGGGAGATGGCCAGCGACCAGATCTGGATCAGCTCGCCCGCCTCCCGCCCGGCGATCCCGGCGCCGAGGATCCGCCCTTTTTTGTCGGTCACGACCTTGACGAAGCCTTCCGTCGCCCGCTCGGCCTGGGCCCGGTCATTCTCGTGATAGGGCCAGCGGAAAACCTGGATGGAGCCGTGCTTCTGGCGGGCCTGGTCCTCGGTCAGGCCGATCTGGGCGAGCTCGGGATCGGTGAACGTGACCCAGGGGATCAGCTCGCTGTTCACCTTGGCCGGCAGGCGGAAGAGCGCCCGGCGGAAGACGATGCCGGCGTGGTAGTTGGCCACATGGGTGAACTGCTGGCCGCCGGCAATGACGTCGCCGATGGCGAACACCTTCCGGTTCGAGGTGACGAGGCCGGGGCTCACCATGATGCCGCGGCTATCGTACTTGATGCTGGCCGCCTCCAGATTGAGGTCCTGGACATTGGGCTTGCGGCCCGCGGCAATGAGGAGGTGCGTGCCTTCGACCACCTCCGGGCCCTCCGGCGTGGCGATTGTCACCTGGACGACCCCCGGCCATCCGCCCACGCGCTCGACGCGGACGCCCTCGCGCAGCGTCAGCCCCTCCGCCCGCATCCGCTTCAACACGACGTCCGACAGCTCCGGATCGTCGCGGCCGAGAGCCTTGAGGCCTTCGAGCACCGTGACCTTGGCGCCGAGCCGCAAATAGGCCTGCGCCATCTCCATGCCGACTGAGCCGCCGCCGATGACCACGAGATGGCCGACCGGCTGGCGGAGATCGAAGAGCGACTCGTTGGTGAGATAGGGCACCTTGTCGAGGCCCGGGATCGCGGGCACGGCCGGCGAGGAGCCCGTCGCGATCACGAAGCGCCACGCCTTGACGAGGGTGTCTGCGGCTTCGACCGTATGCTTGTCGCGGAAACGCGCCGGCGCCTGGATGACCTCGACGCCCATGCCCGTGAAGCGTTCGACGGAATCATTGCGCGCAATGCCCGCGATGACCGACTTGATGTGGTCATTGAGCGCGGCGGGATCGACCTCGGGCTCGACAGACCGAATGCCGAAAGCGCCGGCCGTTCTCATGTCGTGCGCGCGCCGCGCCGCCGCGATGAGCGCCTTCGACGGCACGCATCCCGCGTTGAGGCAGTCGCCGCCCATGAGATGCTTCTCGATGAGCACGACCTTCATCCCGAGCAGCACGGTTGATGCGGCAACCGAGAGACCGCCGGAGCCGGCACCGATGATGCAGATATCCGCGTTGATCGTGCCGCCGTGTCCGAGCGCGCGCGCACTCTCGCCTGATTCCGCGCTAGACCGCTGCATCCCGTGCCCTCCACATCTTCAACGCCACCGGGATCAGCGCGACGATGCCGAGCAGCACGAACGCCAGGATCAGCTCTCTGGTCAGAAGAGCGCTGGTATCGATCCTGTACGGGCACGCCACGCCCGGATCGGTCGACTGGGCGGCGACGCACGCGTGGTAGCTGCGGTTCTGCGCCTTGATCACGCTGCCGAGCCCCGCCCCGGCGACCGCGATCGCGGTGGTGCCTGGGATGATACCGAGAAACGTGCCGAGCACATAGGTCCGCAGTGGCACACCGAGCACGGCGGCCGCCAGATTGATGACCACGAACGGAAAGGCCGGCACGAGTCTCAGGAAAAGCAGATAGCTGAGCGCGTTCTCCGAGAAGCCCTTGCGGAGCCGCGTGAGCCAGGGGCCGACGCGTGACGCCATGACCGAGCCGAGCGAGGAGCGCGCGACGAGGAAGATGATCGTTGCGCCGGCAGTCGCCGCGACGACCGCCGCAGGCGACGCGATCTTCCATCCGAACAGCAGTCCGCCGGCCAGCGTCAGGACCATCGCGCCCGGAAGCGAGAGCGCGACGACGGCGAGGTATGACAGAAAATAGATCGCGACCGCAGCCGCGAGATTTGCGGAGATGAACTTCCGCAGGGCTTCGTAGTTGAGGCCGATCGTCTTGAGGCTCAGGTATTCATGCAAGCCGCAGAGAACGACCGCGCAGGCGACCACCACGAGGACGGCGAGCGGCAGCCATTGCCGGCGACGAGGTCGCTCGATCGCGGCGTCGGCAGGGGACACCTCGTTGGGATCTTTCTGGCATGGCAACGGCGCCGGCATTCCAGTCGCTCTGTTCGGCGGCAGTTCTCAACTCTCGCACTCTTGCGCCGGCTGCCGAAGCGCGAAGTCGGTTTCATCCATAGTTTGGGCATAGTTTGGCAATGCCGGTGCAATCGAGTGACGCGAGCGCCAGGCATCATTGCTCAAAATATGGTCGGCGTGTGCGTTTGGACAGCGGGTGTCAAGCACACGTGAACGTGCGTCAGGCGACGTGAACGGCGAGGCTATCCTCGATCCTCATCAACATCGTTCGCGGCATGTGCAAGTGTCGCCGCGACGGCACTGCGCCAACCCTTGTAGCGCCGCGCACGCTCCTTCTCCGGCATGGCGGGAATGAAGCTGCGATCGAGCTGCCATGTTTTCTGGAAGCCCTCCCGGTCGGGCAGCACGCCCGCCTTGTGCCCGGCGAGCCACGCAGCGCCGAGCGCCGTCGTCTCCAGCATGGTCGGGCGGTCGACGCGCGCGGCGAGCACGTCGGCGAGGAACTGCATGGTCCAGTCGCTCGCGACCATGCCGCCGTCGACGCGCAGGACGACATCGGCGCATGCGGGCCAGTCGCCGCGCATCGCCTCGAGCAGGTCACGTGTCTGGTAGCAGACGGATTCGAGCGCAGCGCGGGCAAGCTCCGCAGGTCCCGTTGCGCGTGTCAGGCCGAAGAGTGCGCCACGCGCGCGCGGCTCCCAGTGCGGTGCGCCGAGGCCGACGAAGCCCGGCACCATGTACACGTCCTGCTCGGCATCGGCAGCGGCGGCCATCGGTCCGGTCTCGGCGGCAGATTTGAGCACCTTCAAACCATCGCGCAGCCATTGCACGGCGGCGCCGGCCACGAAGATCGAGCCTTCGAGCGCGTAAGCAGTCTCGCCGTCGAGGCGGAAGCCGATGGTCGAGAGCAGGCGGTTCTTGGAGCGTACGAGCTCGGCGCCGGTATTGAGCACCGCGAAACAGCCCGTGCCGTACGTCGATTTCATCATGCCGGGCGAGAAACAGCCCTGGCCGATCAGCGCCGACTGCTGGTCCCCGGCGACGCCGCGGATCCGAATGGCGGCGCCGAGCAGCGCGGCATCGGTCGTGCCGAAGTCGTCGGCGCAATCCCGCACTTCTGGCAGCATGGTGCGCGGCACGCGGAACAGCCGGCAGAGATCGTCGTCCCATCGGTTCTGGCGGATGTCGAAGAGTGACGTCCGCGAGGCGTTGGTCGCGTCCGTCACGTGCGCTTTCCCGCTGGTCAATCGCCAGATGAGAAAGCTGTCGACCGTGCCCGCGAGGAGGTGTCCGGCTTCGGCGGCCGCGCGAGCGCCCTCCACATGATCGAGAAGCCAGGCGATCTTCGTTGCCGAGAAGTACGGATCGAGCACGAGGCCCGTGCGCTCGCCGACCATGGCCTCGGCGCCCTCGGCCTTGAGGCGCGCGCAGACGTCCGCGGTGCGCCGATCCTGCCAGACAATGGCTTTGTGGATCGCCTTGCCGGTGCGCCGGTCCCAGACGAGGGTCGTCTCGCGCTGGTTGGTGATGCCGATGGCCGCGACCTTTGCAGCATCGACCTCTGCCTTCGTCAGCGCCGTGCGCGCGGTATCGATCGTGCCGCGCCAGATGTCCTCGGCATCGTGCTCGACCCAGCCCGAGGCGGGATAATGCTGCGGCAACTCCTCCTGCCCGAGGCCGATGACCTTGAGAGCGCGATCGAACAGCAGGGCGCGGCTCGATGTCGTGCCCTGGTCGAGGGCGAGGATGGTCTCGGTCATGGATGATCTCCGCATGGATCCCCGCGGACGCGAACGGTTCGCCCGCAAAAGAAAAACCGCAGCCTACAGTGCGGCTGCGGTTCCGTTTGTTCAAGTCTCAGCGGAGCGCCGGCTCAGGTGCCGGCCGGCTCCTTGGCCGAGGGGATTGCGGTCGGCAGGGCCGGCACACCGACCTCGCGGTCGCGGCGGCGGGGCTGCGGCGGCTGATAGGCGCGCCGCGCGTGATGCTCGCAGTAGGGAAGGCCCGTCACCTTGCTGCGGCCGCAGAAATGGAAGTCCGCCTGCTGCGGGTCGCCGATGGGCCAGCGGCACATGCCCTCGGTGAGCTGCTGGAGCGTCTTGCGCTCGGCGAGCGGGATCTCGATCTCTTCGACCACCGGCACCGCGCCATGCGAGAGATCGGACTCCAGCATCTGGCGGAAGGCGGTATTGCCGACCGGCGATACGCGCTGGCGCTGAACGGCGCGTCGCGGCTGGGCCTGACGCATGCGCATGCGGCTGCTGTTCGTGCGATTGCTCGAAGCCCGTGTGGCGAGGCCGAGGCGGTGCACCTTTCCGATGACCGCGTTCCGGGTCACTTCGCCGAGTTGGGCGGCGATCTGGCTTGCACTCAGTCCGTCGGCCCAGAGCTTCTTGAGCTGCTCGACCCTTTCATCGTTCCAGACCATACTGTCTTTTCTCCTGCGCAGAATCGCAGCAAGGTGCCGTCGTGCAGGCACGCGATGCCACATCGGCCCTGGCGGACTCCGGGCGGCAGACGGACGCAAACGCGCACGGCGCCACGGAAAACCTGGGCGGTTACGAACTCGGGAACTTGGGGAACGCTCTACGGGCGATGCCTTCCGGAACTCCGGGAACTCGGGCATCCACGCTACTGACAGGCGCCGCGGTACGCTGGCGCTCCGTCCGGCACACGGGTTGGCTGCATTCCTGCCCAACATCTCGTGCCCATCGAAGATAAGGCTACAACACCTATCCCGGCGGCCTCAAGCGCGCTCAAGCGGCACGATGGCTATTGACAACAGTGCGTGACATGCCCGCCACAAATCGAATCACGTTCTCTGTATGTGCCCGGAAAACTCTAGCTTTGGCCTTCCCGGCCGATTGTCCGGCCCGTGCGCCTGCGGCGATCCGCTCGCGCCCGCGGGCGCCGGCGCGCGTATACTGAATCCCTGGCACTCGCGCCTTGACAGTGCCAGAAATGACGCCTAACTCGGCAGCCAATCAAGGAGACCGCCGCGGGGCCAGTCGCTCACTCAGTCGGGAGTGCGCGCTGCTTACGAATTGCGGCGGTGTGGAGGGAGTTGAATGGCAGTACTCGTGGAGGCGGATCGCCTCAGGAAGTCATTCGGGCCGATCCTGGCCGTCGAGGACATCTCGCTGAAGGTCGAAAAGGGCGAGGTGCTCGGCTTCCTCGGCCCCAATGGCGCCGGCAAGTCGACCACCATGAAGATGTTGACCGGCTTTCTCGAGCCGGACGCCGGACGGGCCCGCATCTGCGGGATCAGCGTCGCCAACAACCCCAAGGAAGCCAAGTCCCGGCTCGGCTACCTGCCGGAAGGTGCGCCGGCCTATGGCGACATGACGGCGCGCTCTTTCCTGAACTTCATTGCCGAGGTGCGCGGCTTCGATGGCGCGAGCAAGGTTGCGCACGTGGACGTCGCGATCGCGCGCACCGGCCTCGAAGGCGTCGAGTCGCAGCGCATCGAGACGCTTTCGAAGGGCTACAAGCGCCGCGTGGGTCTCGCGCAGGCCATCCTGCACGATCCCGAAGTGCTGATCATGGACGAGCCGACGGATGGCCTCGACCCCAACCAGAAGCATCACGTGCGCAGCCTGATCACGGAGATGGCCAAGGACAAGGCCATCATCGTCTCGACGCACATCCTCGAGGAAGTCGAGGCCGTCTGCACGCGTGCCGTCGTCATCGATCGCGGCCGCATTGTCGCCGACGGTACGGCGGAGGCCCTGCAGCAGCGGATGCCCTATCATAATGCCGTCGCGATCCGGATTGCCGTCGGCGAGGCCGATCGCGTGGCCGGAGCGCTCGCGGCGCTCGCCGGCGTTGCCAAGGTCGAGCGCGTCGCTGCCATGAACGGCCACATCAGGCTGCGCGCCCTGCCGCGGCCCGGCGCGACCATCGCCGCCGACGTCGGCGCGCTGCTGCGCGACCAGTCGATCGTCGTCGAGGAGCTCCTCATCGAGCGTGGCAAGCTCGACGACGTCTTCCGCGAGATCACGACGAGCAGCGAGGGCGGCCGTCATGCGTAATATCTGGATCATCACCAAGCGCGAGCTCGGCGCCTACTTCGGCACGCCGCTCGCCTATATCTTCGTCGTCATCTTCGTCGCGCTGACCGGCGCCTTCGCCTTCTTCATCGGCAACTTCTTCGAGCGCGGTCAGGCCGACCTGCAGCCCTTCTTCGCCTATCACCCGTGGCTCTACCTGCTACTCGTGCCGGCGATCGCCATGCGGCTCTGGGCCGAGGAGCGCAAGGCGGGCACCATCGAGCTCTTGATGACGCTGCCGATCTCGCCGGGCGAAGCCATCGTCGGCAAGTTCCTCGCGGCGTGGATCTTCATCGGCATCGCGCTCGTGCTCACGTTCCCGATGTGGATCACCGTGAACGTCCTCGGCAATCCCGACAATGGCGTGATCCTCGCGAGCTACATCGGCAGCTTCCTGATGGCCGGTGCCTTTCTCGCGATCGGCTCGTGCGTGTCGGCGCTCACCAAGAACCAGGTGATCGCGTTCATCGTCGCGGCCACGATCTGCTTCCTCATGGTGATGAGCGGTCTGCAGCTCGTGCTCGGCTTCTTCAGGAGCTGGGCGCCCTCGTTCATCGTCGATGCGATCGCCTCGATGAGCTTCCTCAATCACTTCGAGCTCATCAGCCGCGGCGTCATCACGCTGCCGAGCCTGTTCTTCTACTTCTCCATCATCGTCCTCTTCCTGTTCGCCAACGTGGTCGTGGTCGAACAGCGCAAGGCTGCCTGAGGGAGACCGCATCATGGCCATCCAATCTCCGAAACCCTCGGCCTTCGCAGCCGCCATGCAGAAGATCTCGGGCCAGCTCCTGCTCGGACCTGGCGAGATCGTGCGCTACGCGGCGCGCCTCGACCGCGCGACCCTCGCCTGGGGCGCATTGATCCTGGCCGTCCTGCTCGCGCTGTCAGCTAATGTGATCGTCGGCGCCGTCGCCAAGAACGCCAAGGCCGATCTCACGGCCGACCGCCTGTTCACGATCTCGGACGGCACACGGCGCGTCCTTCAGCGCATCGAGGAGCCGATCAGCATCCGCCTCTACTACTCGCGCAAGCTCGGCGAGGTGGCACCGCTCTTCGGCAAGCACTTCGAGCGCGTGAAGGCGCTGCTCGAGCAGTACCGCGACATCTCCGGCGGCAAGGTGCAGCTCACCGTGCTGGAGCCCGCGCCCTTCTCGGATGCCGAGGATCGGGCCGTTGCCGGCGGTCTGCGCGGTATTCGCCTCAATCAGGATGGCGAGACCGGCTACTTCGGCCTCGTTGCCTCGAATACGACTGACAACGATGCGGCGATCGAGTTGTTCGCTCCCGATCGCGAGCGCTTTCTCGAGTACGACCTGACCAAGCTGATCTTCGGTCTCGCCAATCCGAAGAAGCGCGTCATCGGGCTCATGGCCAGTATTCCCCTCGATGGCGGCATGATGAATCCGATGCAGCCCATGCGGCAGCCGGCGCCGCCATGGACGGTCATGGATCAGATCCGCGAATTCTTCGAGGTTCGCGCGCTCGAGCAGTCGATCACCGAGATCCCGTCCGACATCGACGTGCTGATGCTCGCGCAGCCGACGAGCCTCACCAAGGAAGCCGTCTACGCCATCGACCAGTACGTGCTGCGTGGCGGCCGTGTGCTGGCGTTCATCGATCCGGTTTCGGAATCGACGCCGCCGACGCAGCAGATGGGTATGCCCATGCCGGCGATGCCGCCCGCAGGCGAGATCCTCGATCTGCTCAAGGCGTGGGGCGTGTCGATCGATACGGAGAAGCTCGCCGGCGATCCGAGCATGGCGCGGCGCGTGCAGTTCGGCGGCGGGCCGGGTGGTCGTCCGGTCGTGACCGACTATCTGGCATGGCTGCAGGTGGACACCCCGCACATCAATCAGGCCGATCCGCTGGCAGCCGGCATCGAGCGCATGAACCTCGCCTCGGCCGGTTTCTTCACCAAGGTCGATGGCGTGACGACGAACGTGCAGCCGCTGATCCAGACATCCGCGGCGGCCGGCGAGATGGGCGCGATGAGCCTGCGCATGATGCCGGATCCGCTCGCGCTCGCGCGTGAGTTCAAGAGCGGCGGCAAGCCCCTGATGCTCGCGGCTCGCATCACGGGCGAGGCCAAGTCCGCCTTCCCGGATGGCCGGCCCAAGCCGGCCGAGCCTGCGAAGAGCGACGAGAAGCCCGCGGCCGAAGCGCCGAAGGACAAGCCGGCCGACGCGGCCAAATCCGAGACGGTCGTTCCGCATTTCGCGAGCGGACCCGTGAATGCGATCGTCATTGCCGACAGTGACATGCTCGCCGATCAGTTCTGGGTGAGCATTCAGGAGCTGCTCGGTCAACGCCTCGCGGTTCCCCAGGCGCACAATGCGGCGTTCGTGATCAACGCGCTCGAGAACCTTTCGGGTGGCGAAGCGCTCGCGACATTGCGCGGCCGCGGCGTCAACGACCGGCCCTTCGAGCGCGTCGCCGACATCCGTCGCGACGCCGAGCGGCGCTATCGCGAGAAGGAGCAGGCCCTCAACGCCAAGCTCAAGGATCTCCAGGGCAAGCTGCAGCAAATGGAGACCAAGAGCGGCGAAGGCGGCCAGATCCTGCTCTCCGACAAGGACCGCCAGACCATCGAAGGCTTCCGTAACGAGATGCTCGAGGTCAGGCGCGAGCTGCGGACTGTCCAGGCCGATCTGCGGCGTGACATCGACAACCTCGATGGCTGGCTCAAGTTCTTCAACATTGCGGCCGTGCCGCTGCTGATCGGCATTGGCGGGATCGCGGTCGGGTTGTCGCGTCGTCGCCGTCAGGCGCCGGGCAGCCAAAGGAGGGGTTGAGGCCCATGATCAAGCCCCAGCAATTCGTTATTCTCGGCGTGGTGACGATCGTGGCGCTGGTTTCTGCCGCCATGCTTCATGCGTCCTCGACGCAGCGTGCGCCCGGTACCGTCGAAGGCCGCCCGATGATGCCCGAGCTGCGCCGTCAGGCGAATGGCCTCGCAGGCGTCGAACTCGCCAAGGGTGGCAAGACGCTCACGCTGGTACGCAACGGCGAGCAGTGGAGCATCAAGGAGCGCGCCGGCTATCCCGTCGAGGGTGACAAGGTCCGCGCCCTTCTGGTGCAGCTCACGAATGCCGAGCTTGCCGAGCCGAAAACGGCATCGAAAGAGCGCTGGCCCCTGCTCGATCTCGAGGACCCGTCGTCCGCCGACGCGAAGTCGAGCCTCGTGCGCCTGCTCGACAAGGGCGGAAAACCGATCGCCGAGCTGGTCATCGGCAAGCAGCGGATGAATGCGTTCGGCACGGGCCGGCACGGCATCTACGTCCGCCGTCCGAACGAGACACAGACGTGGCTTGCGAACGGCGAGCCCAAGGTGGTGCTCGACGTCAAGGACTGGGTCGATCCGGCGATCTTCAAGGCGGATGTCGAGAAGCTCAATCGCGTGACGGTCGCTCATCCGAAGGAAGTGCCGATCGTCGTCGAGCGCGAAGGCGAAGCCGGCAAGGGCGGCAAGTTCGTCCTCAAGTCGGTGCCCGAGGGGATGAAGGTCAAGCAGAGCGCCAACGTCGAGCAGATCGCGCTGAGCCTCGGCTCGGTCGAGCTCGAGGACGTGCGCAAGCTCGACGCGACGCCCGTGGGCGATGCTGTGAGCACCATCACGGCCGAGAGCAGCGACGGGCTTACGGTAACCTTCCGCCTGCGCCGCGAAGGCAACGAGAACGACGCCTGGCTTTCCTTCACGGCCGCGGGCGCCGGCGACGCGAAGAAGGCGGCCGACGCGATCAACGCCAAGGCGGCCGGATGGGAGTTCAAGATCCCGAAGTGGAAGGCCGACCAGATCGGCAAGCGCGCCGTCGACATTTTCGAGACGGGTGCGGATGGCGCCAAACCCCAGCAGGGAGCCGCGGGGCAGTAGCCGCGCGCATGAGAGATGAGCACGGCCGCCGCCTCCCGCCGACTACTGCCCGGCGCCGGTTTCGGTTCGCTCGCCGCGCGCCTGCCGCCCGACACCGGTGACGAGGCTATCGGCCTCCTCGGCGGATCGTTCAATCCAGCGCACGAGGCGCATGTCGAGATCAGCGAGGCGGCGTTGCGCCGCCTTGGGCTCTCGCGAGTGTGGTGGCTGGTGACGCCCGGCAATCCGCTGAAGGCCGGCGGCGCGGCGCCGCTCGATCAGCGCATTGCGGCGGCGCGGCGTCTCGTCGGGGCGCGGCGGATTACCGTCACCGGCTTCGAGCGGGCGCTCGGCGATCCCTACACGATCGCGACGCTCTCATATCTCGTCCGCCGCCGTCCGCGCGCGCGGTTCGTATGGCTCATGGGCGCCGACTGCCTCGCCGAATTTCACCGCTGGCGGCAGTGGCGCGAGATCATGTCGCTACTGCCGATCGCGGTCGTCGACCGGCCCGGATGGCGCTTCAGGGCCTTGTCTTCCATTGCCGCGACGCGGTTCGCGAGCGCGCGCCTGCCCGAGCAGGATGCGGCCGTGCTCGCCTCGCTCATACCTCCGGCCTGGGTTTTCCTGACAGGGCCGCTTTCCGACATTTCCTCGACCGCCATTCGAAACGGCAGCGCGCAGCGCCCCGTCGGCTGAGCCCGGCCTCCAACGCGGAAATTAATGAAGCGTGACTGGCAGGCTTCCTGCATGAGCCGCCATGCATTCACGCTTTCTTAATGCTCCTGAAGGTTTGGCGACGGCATGTTCCAGAATGGCACAGGGCAGGCAGGCCCCTCCACGGCTCGGGCAGCCGAACGGCGGGGAACGGCGCGCCATGCGCATGTCGAGCCGGTCCATCTGACCACGCAATGGGGAACGCTCGCCGCCAGCCTCATGGATCTCTCGACGACGGGTGCGCAGGTGCGCGTCGCCAACGGGCTCGTGCCACCGGATGGCGATGAGGTGATGCTGCGCCTCGTCGATGGTCACCATATTTCGGGCAGCATCGTCTGGTCGGAGGGGGATGCGCTGGGGATCAGCTTCGAGAACGCGCTGCCCTCGCTCGACGAGCTGCTCTGGCTCGAGCAGCGCGGGCCGGACTGGTTCCTTGCGAGCGTGCGGGCGCGCGTCGCCGACTGATCCTGCAAATGGGCAGTTGACGCGATCCCTGAACCTGCTCGACACTCGCCGTCTTCATTTGAGAATTGGAACGGCGATGAAATTCAATCTCCTCACCCCAGGTGATCCGGCGCCCTGGTTCACGCAGCGCGCCTCCAGCCATCCCGACTTTTCGTTCAGCCAGGCAGCAGGGCGCTATGTGGTGCTCTGCTTTTTCGGGCGTAGCGCGGAGCCGTCGAGCCAGGCCGCCCTGCAGATCCTGAAAGAGAAGCAGGCGCTTTTTGATGTGGCGAAGATCGCCTTCTTCGGGGTCACGGTCGATCCGCAGGACGAGCACGCGGAGATCCTGCGCAATCCGCATCCGGGCGCTCAGTACTTTTGGGATATCGACGCTTCCGCTAGCCGATTGTACGGCGCCGTGCCCGTGGAGGTGCCCGCGGGAGGGAAGGTGCAATACAGGCAGGCCTGGTTCGTGCTCGATCCGACACTGCGGATCATGGCCATATTTCCATTTACGGGCGAGGACGCCGGACGCCACGAGGTTGTGCGCTTTCTCGAACGCCTGCCGCCGGTCAATCTCTTTGCCGGCTTCGAAGTGCATGCACCGATCCTCGTATTGCCCAACGTGTTCGAACGTGACTTCTGCCGTGAGCTCGTGGCGCAGTACGAGCGGCATGGAGGCGAGGAATCCGGCTTCATGCGCGAGATCGACGGCAAGACCAAGTCGCTGTCGGATCCGAAGCACAAGCGACGCTCGGACTACCTCGTCACCGACGCCACGACGATCAACGGCGTGCGCGCGAGAATAAATCGGCGCGTCGTGCCGGAAATCCATAAGGTGCATCAATTCCGCGCGACGCGATTGGAGCGGTATCTGGTCGGTTGCTACGACGCCGAAAGCGGCGGGCATTTCTCGCCGCATCGCGACAACACGACCAAAGGGACAGCACACCGGCGCTTCGCCGTCTCGATCAATCTCAATGCCGACTTCGAAGGTGGCGAGCTGAGCTTTCCCGAGTACGGCTCGCGCCTCTTCAAGCCTCCGCCGGGCTGCGCCATCGTCTTCTCGTGCGCGTTGATGCACGC
>JAEWIJ010000042.1 GCA_023387235.1 Pseudomonadota bacterium | reverse complement strand
CCTGGGTCCCATCGCATAGATCCCGGGCTAGCTCGACGGCGTCGATCCGATCAGTTTGATGGCACGAGAGATCTGGATAGCGTTCCATCTACCACCCCGCGGCGCGTAAATGTTGCGCTCATTGAGGCCGTCGGCGAGCGCCTGCAATGTCTTCGCGCCTGAAGACCGGAGCTCTTCCAAAGCAGGTGCCAGGCCCAGGGCTCGTTTCCGGGCCTCAGCGGCTCGTACAGCGCTGGCACGGGCCCGGTCGGCATCAGTCGGGGCACGACCACGAAAGCCGCCTAGGACGACTCCACGGGCCTTGGCAGCGGCAAGCGCCGCTTTGGTGCGCTCGCTAATTTTTCGATGTTCTTCCTCAGCGAGCGCGGCCTCAAGATGTAAGCGGAACCTATCAGCCCCGGGTAAGTCACATGCTACGAACTTCACGTCCGACTTCATTAGGCCAGCAATGAACTCCACATCGCGGGCGAGGCGGTCGAGTTTCGCGATCAGCAAGACGGCATTGTGTTGACGACATTTTTCCAGCGCCGCCTGCAGGTGGGGGCGCTCCGAGTTCTTTCCCGACTCCACCTCAATAAAAGTTGCGATGATTGAACCGTTGGAACCGACGAAACGGGTCACAGCTTCGTGCTGGGCTTCGAGCCCAAGACCCGATTTGCCCTGCTGATCCGAAGAAACCCGCAGATATGCGACAAACGCATGCATTAGACACCTCGTAACGCGGCTTACATCGAACGACGACACGAATGAAAAATGACGATCCGACGCCGATTTTAAAAGGGGTCGACGCCGCTTTTCCCGCCGAAATAGGGAAAATAAATCTTTGCCGAAGTCCATTCTCCTAAGAGCTAGGCCCCAGACCTATTTCGGACCAGAAAACATTGAATTGCGGCGCGTTCGCCACCATGTAACCCGGAGAGACGGCTCGGCCCGCGGGAGGTTTTTATGTTCGATCTAGAAATTCGTGATTTTGCCTTGCTGCTCGGAATCGATCCAAAAACTCTGCCTGATATCCAAGCAGTTTCGGAAGCAAAAGTTACAGTCGCCAACCGATGCGAAATGGAGACAGAAACGGCGACTCTCACCGATGCAGAATATGAAATGCTCGAGCCGTTTCTGCCACCCGATCCGATCGTGGAAGGCGCCCTGAAGAACAGGGAAGTTATCGGTGCTTTGCTTTGGGCTCAGGCAACTGGTCGTCCTTTGACTCATTTGCCGCCCAGATATGGGAATTCGGAGGTCGTCCGGAAGAGAGCTGAAAGACTCTCTATTTCCGGGATCTGGGACCGATTACTCGGCGAACTGGATGACATGCAACTCGGAGAAGGGCGCAGGGCCGAATTGCGAGCGCTCTGCATGAAGCAGGCAAGACGTGGGGAGCGTATCAGGCGGAGTCGCGGCGCATAATGCAACTATTGGAAAATGAAGCAAGGCTTGTGCTGCCGCCGCCGGTTCGGTTATTCTACTCCCGATCCTCAGTTGGCTATTCTCGTCGAGGGAGCAAAAAAGAAGGATCGTTGTGCCGAGCGAGTAGTGTCCCACGCCTAGTTTCGGTCGCGGTCGTTTTGACCGGACTGCGGTCCGACATGCCGAGGCCGTGCGTTTGAGAATGTCGTTTTCTTCCGTTACTCGAAAATCCACGAGACGAAAGCAGCCTCTGGGACCCTAGTGACGCCCCCTCCCCCGCGCGGAAAGCACCTTCCCCCAACGTCGTTGGGGCTGATAATGTGTTCTAATTCAGTGGCTTGCGACAAGGATAGGTGTCCTTCCCCAATAAATACAATATAATAATATAGTGGAGTCTTCCTTTTTTCAAAAAGCCGCTCTCGCGAGAGTGCGCGATCCGCGCTCATTCGAAAAGCGGCTGGGGGAGTGGGGATTGCGGGGTTTTGGAGGCGGCAGCCGCTAACGCTGCAGAGTTCCCACGCATACCAGCGCGTGGGCGATTCAGCCAAAAAATGCTCGAGGTGGAATACCGGATATCAGATCGCTCGCGCGCGCGGTGGCAATTCGTCATCCGGAGAAAACTCGAACTCATCGTTGTCAGCGGCCAACTGCTCTACTGCTTTCGCGCGGATACAATAGCATCGCTTCGGTAGCCCCGAACCCGATGGGGAGTCGCGACGTGTTCGCCCTTTGCCTTCCACAAGTTCAAAGTCGCTAGATGAGCCACCGCGGAGATGCTCCAAAAATGGAAATAGACGCTCAGGTTGTGCACCGATCATTTCAATCAATCCTTCTTTGTTGGCGATCCACCACTCGCGATGGCCATTCTTGTCCAATCTCGTCATTCCGATTCGGGAATCGCGCTCAGCCGGCTCACGGTCACGGTCAAATCGTTTCGGATGAGCGTAAATGAAGGCACAAAAAGCCTGTTCGGCGGCTACTCCTTCCTGCGAGCCTTTGCCACCGCGTGTTTCGAGCCAGTCCTCAAATATTGCCTGAGCCGACTTCAAGATATCGTCGGACCGCCACGGGATGATGCCGCGATCGCAACCCACGACCGCAACAGCGGCCACGAAGGCAATACGCTTGCACACCCGCTGCGACTGAGGATCGGTCATTGCCGCGACCCTGCCCAAATGCGAGTTGAGGCGGCCGATTGCATCGTGCAAATCCTGCAAAAACGATGCTGGATTAGCTTGATAACACTCAACCATCGCGCGGCCATGGTGACCATAGTGCTGTGAGGATCGCTCTTTAATCCAATCGGCAAATGCGCCTGCATCGGTGAACTCGGAGGGAAGAGAATCGAAGATGCCCAGTCCTCCTCCCGCATCCGCCTTGATGTCGACGATCCGGACAGACATACCCCCGTGATATGCTAAATCATTGCTCGTGATGTAGTCTTTTGAACTTATTTCGCCAGTGCTTAGAAGGAACGGCCTGAAGGTTTTGGATTCCCGAAGCCCCCCATCCGCCTTCCCTGCTCGTTTCCCCGCGCCGTTCGCCAGGCCGAGCGCTAATTTTGCGAAATGCTCAGGATCTGCAGACCGTATTTCGTCAAAAAACATTGCGCAATCTGAGTGCTGCGAAGCGGTGATCTCAGCGGCATAGCTAGTAGTATTCCAAGTCTCGACGATACCCATGTCCTTCTTTTCCGCGCCACAACCCCAGACGCTGGCGGCGGACGTCAATAAGGTGGTTTTTCCTCGACTGCTGGTGCCGTAGAAGTGGAATCCGCCTGGTTCTGCGATCGCACCGACTTTTGCCATAAAAGGTGCGGCTAGCGCTCCGGCTATGGCGATAACAAAACGGTGGTTCCCGGCGAGCGCGGACAGAGTTCTGTCTGCCTCCTCGCGCGTTCCGTTCACTCCGAAATTTGGCACCGGCTGAAATGTAGCGATGGCCTCGTCAGAACGAGGCAGCACCTCACCGCTGGGCAAGGCGTACCAATCACCGGTCCAGCCGGCGTGTTCAAGACGCTCGAACTGCCTCATCGGCACAACATTCTGGAGAATGTGCAGCAGAACCGCAAAGTCACCAGGCCGAAGTCCAGCATCCTGTAGTCGGCCCTGAAGCGCCGCGCCGCCGACTAGGTCCTTACGGGGCACGAAGATCTCATTCCAGGCGCCCGTTGTGGATTGGATCAGAAGTTGGAGGCAGGCACTCTCGCTGGAGATGTTGTGGCCTTCAGCGCCTATAATAATGGGGGAGCAAATGCGAATGGTGTATTCGTTGTCTTTGCCGCGGTTCTTGATAGCAAAAAGTGAGCAATCGTCATTCGTAAATGTTGACTTGCCGCCGTCATCTACATACCGATGGATTGCTGCGCGTGAGCTTATGGCAAGTGGCGCCACGGCCATATCGCGTTCGAATAAATCCAGGCATTCGGCAGCTTGCGCGGCAGAACGGAGTTCGGCGACATCAATCGGGTCGCCAACCGCTGGTCCGTGCTTTCCCTGCGTTAGATTCTGGTACTCAGGAAACGTGCGTTGGCATAGCGGCAGGAAATTGCGGTTTCTAACTGCGGATGAAATGTCTATAGCCATAATTGTACTCCTACCTGTTGGAAATGTGTTGACGCCAGTCAGTGGGTAGTTGTGGCAGAGAGAAATCCGCTCCCGGCAGCGGGGCCTGCTCTGAGAACGTTTGGAATGCGGAGGGGTCCAGGCTTCCTTGTTCGATCAATGCCTCGACAAAATCCTCTGTTAGGCGGTCGGCACAGGTTTGGTGCCGGCACTTCATTTTTGGATAGTCAGAGAATTCTGGGTCTGGATCGTAACAGTACAGGCTGCCGTCGGCTTTCCCGCGATTGGAGCGGTGCTCTTTTGCGAACGGGCACAAAGAAAGGTGCAACGGCTTGAGTTGAATACGCCTGTAAACGAGTTCCGGGTGGTGCTCTGCAATCAAAGATGCGAGCCGCAGACCTTTAAGTCGCAATTTGCCCGAATACGTGGCCTGCTTTTCGTTACGGACCAGTATCTGTTCTTGAGGTCTAACCGTTCGGCTGCGCGGCGCCGTGACAGATTGCGAGGCTTGCAGCGCTGTTTCCGCCAGCGGGATCGGATCTAGGAAATAGTGGCCACCCAGTATCGAGAAGTAGGGGGCGGGGTTCATGCCACTCGGAAGGTATCCGACGCGCACCGGGTCGAAGCAAGCAGAGTCAGTGCCGCGCGCCCCTAGCGCCTCAAACTCCACGAGTTTGCCAAAAGCCTTGTAAGCGGAGGGGCTCGCCAGAAGCGCGGCTAGCAACTGGCCTTCTAGGGGTTTGTCGAAGAGGACAAGGTAGCGGGTACGTTGCTGAGGTTCGAAGAAAACTCGGTAAGTCGACGCCGATTCGGCGCCGACACCATCCAATGCGACGTTTCTGAATGCGGGGCCATGCTCTAGGCCATGGTTTAGGTAGAGGCTCATGGTATCGGGGGTAGGTGTAGGGCTTAGCGCTGAGCGTTGGGCGAAAAATTCGAACGCTTCACGGTCGACTACGTCCTGAGATTTGCCGTCATTCGCAGTGGAGAAGGCGATGACGACCGGTCCGGGCGTAATGTTGCTCCGCCCAATGACGCCGTCGTCGTCAAGGCTCATGCCGTAGACCGCCGCGACACCTTCTGAATCAATCAGCTGCTTCCGCCGCAGCAGGCCATGAAACCTGCTGAGAACTAAGCCGCGACGCTCCTTTTCGGCATTGCGGCAAACATGGGCGCATAGGAACGCCAGAGACCCGAAAGTGATCTCGGCAGGAAACCAATGCAGAGCGCGCTTGCCGCTGCCGAAGCTGACCGAAAATGTCCGGGCCAGAATTGCGGCTGGTATATGAGCAAGTACTGGGACCTTATTCCAGTCGATCCGCGGGCCGAAGGCCTCAAATGACGTAATAATTGTCGAGAATTCAAGCAGAGGATCCAGTAAGACGAAAGTGTTCCTTCCATGAAACGGCCTCGAAATCCGTTCGCGAGCAAAACGTAGTTGCGCATCGGTCATGAGATGCGCGATCGAAAAATCACTTATGGAAGGCCATCGACCTGTACTCATATGCTGAACTCCGACTCAACCAACGTCTTAATCTAGTATATTCTATGTAAAAAGTCAAATCAGCGCCCATAATGCCTAGGCAACTTGTAATTTTTGCTATCTATGGCCGCGTAATTACTGAAGAAACGGTCCATTATTTAAAATTACACTGTATTGTTCGCTCCGGCCAACGACATGTCACGACGCTGCCGATCATTGCCGATCCGTCCGTTCTGGCTCTTGGTCTGAGCCACATCGCACCCTCATCAAAACCAGAGCTTTCGGCCTCCGGCGGCACCTGCAGACCGGTTTCGTCAATTGGACGGGGCAAGCAATCGGGCCCGTCCCGATTGCGTCACGTTGCGTCACTCCGTTGACGGTTGCTTATGTTGGCTCGATCCGAGGGCCTAGTCGCTGTCGCTAGTGCCATCCCCTACGCATGCTGCATGCCAACAGGTCCGAAACTTGCCCTTTAAATTATAGGGGAGGGCGTCGGTGCCATTCTGAAACGATTTGAGGTTCAGCCATGAGCCCGAAGGGCGAGTCAAATTGATTCAAGTGCCCCAAATTGAAACCCCCGTCACCGCGGTATCGAAGCTGGCCGATGGGTTGCGTGCCAAGGGGAACACGGTCGGTTAGGCTCAGGCGAGCCGTCGCGTGACGGCTATCGGCCGAGTCGTTGGATACAGTAAGTGCTTTTCAATTCCTTCAGGGGCACGAGCTCGCTGGTGCGGCGCCGCCGCTATATTCGCCGCACCTTGGTAGCGGTCGGGATCGTCGTCGTCCGCTAATCCTCGATAATCGGAACCGGACTAGGCTGCGCCAACGGTCCGCATCGGGCCATGAGCCGACCATTCCGAGCGTATCAGAGGGTAGTCGTGCACGGGCGTCGATGGCTCGCAGCAGAGGAGCTCAGGTCTTCTGGACTTCGCCGCGCACGCACCAGGCTCTTGCCTTCAGCGTGAACGGGCCATCTTGGGCTTCTCCGAGCAGGCGCTTGCGGATACGGGCCTCGAGCTGCTGGCGGCGATCCCCTGAGAGCGATTTGACGAAAGCGCCCCCGGGGCCTGCGCCTTTCGTGAACGGCTCCCAATAGTCGTTGAACGATGAGAACGCCTGGTCGATCACCAGCGGTGCCTCCAGGACGTTAATGAGCCCGGCCTTCCTCCAGAGGTCGCCCAGCTGCCCTTGGCGGGAAAGCTTCATATGGCGCTCGTCCTTGGGCTCGATGGCGGGATCGAGTGCAACGGCTTCGTCCCAGAAGAACCTGAGCGACTGCATGCCCTCATTGTAATCCCAGACACAGGCACTGACGATGCCCTGCGGACGGGTCACGCGGCTCATCTCGGCGATTGCCTTGTTGTGATCCGGGATGAAGTTCATGACGAGCAACGCCAGCGTCTGGTCGAACGATGCATCCTTGAACTTCAGCGCCTGGGCGTCGCCGACCTCGAAGCGCGAACGGGTGGACTTGGCGTTCTTCTGCGCATAGGCGATGAAACCGGCCGATGGATCGATGCCGACGATCTCGCTCTCGGGCATGCTCGCTTCCACCGCCGCGGCAGCCGATCCGGTTCCCGTGCCCACATCGAGAACGCGGTGACCGTTGTTGACACCGGCAAACGAAATGTAGAGGGGCGCGAGGAGGCGGCTCCAGCGGCCCATGAAGCGCTCGTAACCGGCGCTTGCGGCGAACATCATTGCTTCAGCTTCCGTTACATTGGCGCTTTGGGCGAAGGCGTCCCGGCCAGGCAGCGACGAGACGACCAGAGACGTCGATAGTACAAGTCCTCCCACGAACTTCTTCATCGTCGCCTCCTTCATTGGGTCAGCAAAAGAAGTCGCGCACGCGAGGGTGGTTGCCCTGTCGCGCTTGGGGCGTCGCCGCACAGACGATGCGGCGATGCCTGCAGGTCCGACGGCGGCGCCAGACCTGCCAGCCCGATGGGCACCGGCAAACCCGGCAGCCATGCAAGGGGTAGAGCCAGGCATGCGCGCCTTCCCCGCTTCGGTGCGCCAGCGCAGGGTCACCGGATTGCAGCCCCGATGGCCGTGTGCGAGAAGGTGTCGAGATCGGTCCGGAAAGTCCTGGCCAAGTTCCGGGATTTCTCCGGGAAATAGGTGAGGCGGCGAATGATGGATCGGCAGTTCGCATTCGGCGGCTTCCGGTTCGATGCTCGCACAGGCGAGCTTCGCGGCAACCGGAAGCAAGCCAGGCTGACCCCGAGGGCCGCTGCCGTGCTCACCATGCTTGCCGAGCGCGCCGAAAAGCTCGTTTCCAAGCAGGAGCTGTTCGAGCGGGTGTGGGGCGGCCTCGCGGTCAGCGATGATGCGCTGACCTCATGCATTCAGGAGCTGCGCCAAGCGCTCGGCGATGATGCCCGAGCGCCCCGCTACATCGAGACACGGCACCGCCGCGGCTATCGCCTGATCCAGCCGGCGGCCGTCATCAGCGAAGGGGCGGAGCATCCTGGAGCACCGGTCGCGCGCCCAACTGAACTATCATCACCGACCGGACAGGCTGCCGAAGTGGGGGTGCTCGATGCCGCCCGCGTCGGACGCCATGGCGGTTCTCTACCTCTGCCAGACCGTCCTTCAATCGCGGTCCTGCCGTTTCTCAATATCAGCGACCATGTTGATCAGGAGCACTTCGCCGACGGCATTACCGAGGATCTCATCACCGGGCTCTCGTACATTCGCTGGCTGTTCGTCATCGCGCGCAACTCAACCTTTCAATACAAGGGCAAGTGCCCCGACATCCGCCTGGTAGGCCGAGAGCTGGGCGTCCGCTACGTGCTCGAAGGCAGCGTGCGCCGGGCGGGCAGGCAGCTGCGCATCAGCGCGCAGCTCGTGGATGCGGTAACGGGCGGGCATCACTGGGCGGAGAAGTACGACCGCAAGCTCGGCGATGTCTTTGCCGTGCAGGATGAGATCACCCGCAGCGTTGCCGGGGCCATCGAACCCCACTTACTCGCCGCAGAGGGCCTGCGCGCGTTATCGCGCTCCGCGGCCGATCTCGATGCCTGGGAGCACGTGGCGCGGGCGCAGGCGCACTTCTGGCGCATGACGCTAGCGGATCATCAGGCGGCCACCGGCATTCTCGAACGGGCGGTCGACGCCCACCCGGACTACGCGCCTGCGCGCGGCCTCCTGGGGTTTCGCCTGGTGTTTGCCGCACACATGGGATGGGTCGATAGCGAGCAAGGGCTGCGCACCGGTCACCAGCATGCGCTTCGCGCGGTCGCACTCGATGAGTGTAATCCGTGGGGCCACATTGCACTCGGCTATTGGGCCATGATGGAAAGGCGCACCGAAGAATCGATTGCGGCGTTTCGCCGGGCGGTCAGCCTCAATCCCAACTCCGCTGCGGCACACGGCTACCTCAGCCACATCTTCGCCTTTGCCGGCCAGGACCGCGAGGCGATCGAGCACGGCGAAGAGGCCATCAGGCTTAGCCCCTTGGACCCCGAGATGGCGTTCTTCCTCGGAGGCATCGCGGTTGCCCAATATGGGGCGAGCCGCTTTGCCGAAGCCGTCCGATACACAACGGAAGCCCTGCGCCTGCGCCCGGGCTTCCAGGGTGCGCAGCGGCTGCGCTGTGCGAGTCTGGCCCAGGCAGGCCGGATCGATGAGGCGCGAGCGTACTTCGCCATGGTGCGTCGCGATCAGCCGCAGCTGTCCATCGACTGGATACGAGCCAGCGTTCCCTACCAAACGCGGGAGTTAATGGAGCGCTTCCTGGAGGGCATGCGCAAAGCAGGGCTCAATGGAGATTGAGGGCAGTATTGCGTCAACCACGTCGGTCAGACGGCTCGGAGGCAGGTCGGCTGTACACCTGAAAGCAGTTCTGCGGCCCGCAACGAGACGGGCCATAAGCCGACGAGCGTGCTCGCTAACCTGGATGTTCCGGGTGGTTAGCACGCGCGCGTATGCTGCTATCGGAATGCTGTGGTCAGCGTGGGGAACGCCTCCTATCCTCTGAACGTTGCCGTCTTTGATTGGGGGGCGCCGGCGTGTTCGCTTCCGCGCCGAGCGCAGTGCACCATGCCTCTTGGGGGCAGCACAGGAGACTTCGCAAGTTGCTGGTCCCCGCTAGGGACCGGCCGGGTAGAATGAATGAACGACCTCTCGCCTTATACTGCTTCGCCTCCCAAGAACGCGCCCAGGTCAAGGACGGCGGAGGAGTCCACCGGATCCGGTGTGCTCTCGGCGGGGCCCCTCCTGTTGACCGCTGTCGCCTTCGGCCTCTATTGGCTCACGGGCGTCCTATTGGCTTCGCGCTATGCCACAGGACACTTCGGTGCGGATGCCACTCACTATGCCATGCTGGCCGACTTTACCGTCCACTATCGCGTCGCCCGTTTTCATCCGGTGACGGCCACAATGGGGGTGGCCTGGATGAAGGCATTTTCGTTCCTGACGCCCTGGCTCGCTCCCGCAACGATCCTCCAGGCCTATTTCGCCGCCGTCGGCGCGCTCGGAGTCTGGGCCGCCATGGCGGCGTTCGCGGCACTGCTGCCAAGAAGTTACGTTCTTCTCGGCGGCATCCTCTATGGCAGTTCCTTTGGCATCTGGTACTTCTCCGGCATTCCCGAATCCAAGATCCTCACGGCAACACTGTCGGTGCTCTACATTGCGAGCTATGCCCATTTCCGCGAGCGCTGGAGCCTGTCTGGAGCGATCCAGCTCAGCGTGATCCTGGCGCTGGCCTGCCTTAACGAAGTGGTCTCGGCGTTCCTGGTCATCATTCCCATCGTCGATGCGCTCATGAAGCGCGGGTTCGATTGGGGACACTCGAGATGGCTCTCCGCTCACGTGACAGTGGTTCTCGTCGCGTGGCTCCTACTCGACGTGGTGGTGAATGGCTGGTTCATTCCGGAAAGCACCGTGCCGCAAGGCAAGTCCCACTACAATATGCTGCTCTATTACATCGCGAGGAATGACTACGGCTTCGCGAGCCTTCACGGCTTCATCTCGAACTGGTTCTTCTTCAATATTGTGGCGCCGACGCCGCACGCCCTGCACTGGCCTGAGGCCGGCGGGTATTTCACGCCGACACTCCTCGCCTATCTGACGTCGCCGCTCGCCATCGCGACCCTTCTCGCGGTCACGTTGGTCGGTGCGGTGAACCTCATTCCCCGCTATCGCGCGGTAAGCCTCGGCCCGGCTGGTGAGCTGCTGTTGCCGATCGCCGCCTATGCTGTGGTGCGGGGCGTGTTCTTTTTCATCTTCAATCCGTCAGAGCCGCTTCTGTTCAGCCCGGCGGTGACGTTCGCACACTGGTCTCTCCTGCTCGTGCCGTTCGTCGCGTCGCCCTTTCCCGCAAAGCGGGAGCTGCTCGCCGCGCTCTGCGTGCTGCTCCTCGCCACCAACGCCGGCTTCATGCTGGGCCCGGACGGGTGGGCGGACTTTGTTGTGGGGAGGCACGGCTAGGCCGTCCTAGAGCTGTCGATGCTGAGCGTGCCTTTGTCGCGAGCGGGAGGTTTGCATAGTGAGGAAGTCGATCAATTGGGCAATCCTGGGTCTGGTGGCTGCACTCGGGCTCAGTGCCTGCAAGGTAATAGAAGAGGAGACGGCCGAGCAACGTTTGGAGCAGGAAGCCGCGGAAAGAGCTGAGCGTGCGCTCTTCAGCGATGCGTTGAAGGCCGAGCAGGAGCTCGATCGCCGCCTACGGAGCTACATAGAAGTGCGCAAGGGCTTGCTCGTTGTGCGCGACGGTGAGCGCGAGCGAGATCCTGACGACGGTTGGCACGCGCTACCGCTGGCCACGCCTTGGCATGTCAGCTGCACGAACGGCTGGCTGGACTTCTCGATCGGGCCGAAAGATGAAGACGGCGACTCGGTCGTTCCCACACCGGAGCTGATCGGCACCGTACTGCCGCATGAGCATTGCGAGCGCCTCGTCGAGACCTTGGGCCGTGTGCTCCATCGGATCGTTCATCTTGAAGGGGGGAGGGAATGAGAGATACACTGCACGGACAGTTCGAGCAGCCACCCTATCCGCCGGAGAGGATGCGGCGCGTGGAGACGGGCACGCCGAGCGCAAACCAGCTCCAGCGCGCAAGATTGAAGCACCAAGGAGAATGTAGTGTCTGGCAGTCTGCATGAGCAGTTCGAGCGGCCCGAGGCGCCGCTGCCGAGCGACCGATCTACGGGCTTGGTGTTCGCTGGAGTAGCCCTCGTCATTGCCTATGTCTGGCGAACAGATCCCACGGTCTTGACCGTGGCTCTTGCTACTGCGTTCGCCCTTGTCGCGATCAGTTTTCTGTCGCCGTCTATCCTGCGCCCGCTCAACATCGTTTGGATGCGGTTTGCAATCTTGCTCAGCCGCATAATGAATCCGATCGTCATGCTGATGCTGTTCGCTCTTGCGATCATCCCGGCTGGGCTCATCATGCAGCTCGTGCGGGACCCGCTGCGTCGTCGCAGGACCACGGGCGACACGTACTGGCTGCCGGTCGACACCAGAGCGCGCACGACGCAATCGAGCATGATAAATCAGTTCTAGCGACCGCCTCTCGATACGAAGCGTCGGTTCATCAATAAATCGTAGGGAGGACGCCATGCTGGCTCTGCTCAAAGAACTAGGTGCCTATATGAGCGCGCGCAAGAAGTGGTGGCTCGCCCCTGTGCTCTTCGTCCTGGTGGTCGTTGGCGGCCTGCTCGTGCTGGCGCAAGGATCGGCGATCGCGCCCTTCGTCTACACGGTCTTCTGAGCGCCGCCACCAACCGGAGTCAGACACGGGCACGAGCGCTCGGAGAGCAGAAGCATCACTATGCGCATCCTCGGAATCTCGGCCTTCTATCATGACAGTGCGGCAGCACTGCTGGTGGACGGCGAACCTGTAGCAGCGGCACAGGAGGAGCGCTTCACGCGCCGGAAGCACGATCCGAGTTTTCCTGAGAATGCCGTGCGGTACTGTCTCGAAGCGGGCGGGATCACGCTGGACGATCTGGACCACATCGCCTTCTTCGAGAAGCCGCTCCTTAAGTTCGAGCGCTTGCTCGAGACCTACCTCGCGAATGCTCCCGCAGGCTTCTCCTCCTTCCGCGTGGCGTTGCCGGTGTGGCTCAAGGAGAAGCTCTTTCAAAAGCCGGGAATGGTGAAGGCGCTGCAGCCTCTGTCATCATCGGGCAAAGACATCGAAGCAAAGCTTCTCTTCGCCGAGCATCACCAGAGCCATGCGGCCTCGGCTTTCTTCCCATCGCCTTTCGAAGAGGCTGTCGTGATCACGCTCGACGGCGTCGGCGAGTGGGCCACAACATCGGTTGCCATCGGCCGCGGCAAGACACTGGAGACTGTGCGCGAGATCCATTGGCCGCACAGCCTTGGCCTGCTTTACTCGGCCTTCACGTACTATACGGGCTTCAGGGTGAACTCCGGCGAGTACAAGGTCATGGGTCTCGCCCCCTACGGCGTGCCCAAATACAAGGACCTTATTCTCGATCACCTCATCGATCTCAAGGACGATGGAAGCTTCTGGCTCGACCAGAGCTACTTCAACTATGCCACCGGGCTGACGATGACATCGTCGGCCTTCGACAAGATATTTGGCGGGCCACCGAGGAAGCCAGAGGCGCCGCTCACGCAGCGAGAGATGGATCTGGCGGCCTCAGTTCAGGCCGTCACCGAAGAGGTCATGCTCCGCATAACGCGCGACCTTGCTAAGGCGTACGCCATTCCGAATCTCTGCATGGCCGGTGGCGTTGCCCTCAACTGCGTCGCCAACGGCAAGATCCTTCGAGACGGTCATTTCAGACGCATCTGGGTGCAGCCGGCTGCAGGCGACGCCGGTGGCGCGCTCGGCGCGGCCTATGCTGCGCACAACCTCCACGCGGGGCTGCCGCGCAAGATCAATGGCGCGCTCGATGGTATGCGTGGTGCCTATCTTGGGCCGTCTTTCGAGCAAAGCGATATCGAGGCGCGACTGCGCCAAGCCGGTGCACGCTTCACCGTCCATGATGATGCTGGAATGCTTGAGCGCACAGTCGATGCGCTCGAAGCCGGCAATGCGGTCGGGTGGTTTCAGGGGCGAATGGAGTTCGGGCCGCGCGCGCTTGGCGCCCGCTCGATCCTCGGTGATCCTCGCAATCCCGACATGCAACGCAATCTGAACCTCAAGATCAAGTACCGTGAGAGCTTCCGTCCGTTTGCGCCCTCGGTGCTGGCCGAGGATGTCTCCAGCTACTTCGACCTCGATAGGGAGAGCCCCTACATGCTCCTTGTCGCCGACGTGCGCGAGGAACGGCGGCGCGAGATCAAGCCCGAGGAGCAAAAGCTATTCGGCATCGATAAGCTCAACGTGCCGCGCTCCGATATTCCGGCTGTGACGCACGTCGACTACTCGGCACGTGTACAGACCGTTCACAAGGAGACGAACCCGCGCTACCACGCGCTGATTTCGGCCTTCAAAGCGCGGACGGGCTGTCCGGTCGTCATCAATACCAGCTTCAACGTGCGCGGCGAGCCGATCGTGCAAACACCGGAAGATGCCTTCCGCTGCTTCATGGGCTGCGAGATGGAGACACTCGTGATCGGCAACTGCATCCTGGACAAGCGCGACCAGGACCCGGCACTCAGGATCGATTACAAGGACAGGTTCGAGCTGGATTGAGCCGCCGACGGTCATGATCGATATGGGTTACTTGCCGCGCTGCCGCTGATACTCGAGATAGTTGCCGAAGGTTTCCTTGTAGAGCGCGTCGAGCTCGGCGTTTAGCCGATCCTTCTCGTCCCTGGCGACCGGACCGGTCAGGAGTTCCACGCGCTCCATCGCCACGAGCCTGGCAAAGAGAATGCGGGCTTGCGTGACGGTGCGCGCCTCTTCTTCGTCGAAAGCCTCCAGGCCCACGGGATTGGCCAGTATGCGCTCCGCGATCGCCACTGCCGTCTCGTGCTGATGCATCATCATCGCGAGGATCAGCAGGAGACGCTGGAGGTCCTGGTCCTTTCCTTCGTCGTAGACGGTGCCGTCGTCGCCGGCCTCAGGCGTGTACTCGAACTTCACCTCTTTCGCGCCGAGAATACCGCTTTCCAGGATGCTGTCGAAGACAGCACGGGCCAGGATGATGTTCCCGCGCCGCGTTGGGTGAACGTAATCCAGGAAGAGGTCGAAGCCTGGGGCACGAGGCGCGCTGGCGTCGCGGAACAGTCTGTCGGCATCCACGAGGTGGACATGGTCGAACTCGCGGGCAAGTCCGCGGAGGATGTCATTGAACGCCGTGAGCGCCCTGAAGGGATTGGCATCGAGATCGCGCGCCCGGTCGTAGCTGACATTCGCGTCTGCCAATCGTCCCGATGCTTCGAGCGCTCGCGCCAGATGATAGTGTGTCCCCGCATGGCCTGGGTCCGCGTCGACGGCCTTCTGCAGCCAGTCAACGGCTTGCTCATTTTGTGCCCTGATAAATGCGGCGCGCCCCGCGCGGTAGGCTTTGCGCCACGTCCTCGCCGGCTCGCCCTCTGCCCGCTCGGCCGAAACATTCGGTTGCCAGTCGCGCGTGTTCGTCGGGACCGTCAGCAGTACGGCAGGAATGCCGAGGTCCTTGGCACCTTGCAACATGGACCGGATGCTGAACGCGTAGTGCTCCTTCACCTTTTGAAACTGAGCGGCGTCCGTTCGCAGAGTGGCGGGCAGCCCCTCGATCTTCGACCACTGCTCCATGGCAATGCCGCCGCGCGCTTCCGCGCTGAGGGAACTCGTCGCAAACAGACTCGAGAGGGCCGGGCTCCCGCGCAGCAGACGATAGGCCGTCGAGAGATTCGCGATCCTTGCGACCGGGTCGTACCAGTTGTCCGCTACCGCGTACTGGCGTTGCTCCACGAACTCGTTGTTGCCTGAGTAGATCACGATGAGATCCGGCTGAAAGGCGAGGATCTCATCGACTATGAGGCGGACGCGATAGGCCGCGTAGGCGTGGGCGCTGATGTTGAGGATCTCGATCTCGCGGTCCGGAAATGCGCGATAGAGTGCGCTTTCGAGATAGTCGGTATATGTCTCACCGTCAGGGTGCGGCCAGCCGGCGCTTGCGGAGCCGCCAACGAAGAAAATGCGGACGGCGCCATTCGGCTTGTCGCGAGAGAAGGTGAGTTCTCGCTCCCGATAGAGATCGCGCCCATTGACCACCTTGTAGGCGGTGCCATCTTCCTTGAAGTCGGAAAAGAAGGACGTCGTACGGCCGAAGCTGATGTAGGGGTCGCGCGGCGATGCCCATCCGAGGAGTCGGACCGTCCCTTCGATGACCAGCAAAGGCAGGATCACCAGCGTGGCAATGAAGATTGCGGCGAAAGCGCGTGCTTTTGCGGGTGGGGGAGCGACGTGGACTCTATCGGTGTTCATGCTCATACGTCGTCCGGAACTCGGTGGTGCCGGATGTACGCACGCGCACCGGCAGGAGCGGGATCTGCGTCTTCGATCTCGCTGCTCGTCGTTCTGGAAGCGTCATCCCAACTCTCGCACGGCTTCCTTCGGCCCGACTTGCATCCCAAGCATAAACATGGAACTTGCACGTGTGTCGATAGTGCGCGCACGATTGGTGGCATGGCCTGAAGAGCCGGCCGCTCAGTCGGATCATCGCCGACCTTGTGAGCCGTCAGTGACGAAGCAGAATCGAATGTCTTTCGTGAGGTGGCTCAGCCTGCAGGCACTCGTCACCATCGGCCTTCTCGTGGCGCTCGAAGCGGCCGCGCGATTGATCTACACGGTTCATCAGAACCTGACGCAGGAGCCCACGTGGTTTGCGTACTCCGCCGATCTCGGATGGGAGCGCCGGCCCTATTTCTCGGGGCTCGACGACTGCGGCGAGCATCGCGCGTTCGGAGAGCAGGGATTTCTGGTGGGAGATGTCGCGCGACTGCAAGAGCAAGGACCAAGAAAGTTCCGCGCGCTCTTTCTCGGCGACTCAAACACCTACGGCTACTGCCTCGATTCTGACGAAACTTTCATTGCAGAGACCAATCGCCGTCTCGCGGACACGCATGCGTTGAATCTCGGCGTCAGCGGCTACAGCTCCTACCAGGGATATCAGGCGCTTCTTCAGTATGGCGATCAACTGAAGCCAGACATTGTTTTCATCTCGTTCAACTTCAACGATCGCCGGCTGGTACTCGATCCGGAGTTTGCAGATAGCCGAGAGACTTTCGGCCGGATGCACATGGCCGGCCGCATCTCTGCGTTCGCCGAGCTCATCTATCTCTTCAGCGGCGCGCGCTACCTCATGGAGAAGGTCAGTCCGCCTGAGCCCTCCATGCTCGGCTACGCGCCGAAGGCGGACCTCAGCACACTCCGGCCACGCGTCGACGCCGCGAGTTATCGGGCCAATCTCACAGGCATGGTCCAGTGGGCGCGGGCGCGGGGCATCGCCGTCGTGTTCATTCAGCTGGGTGACAATCCCGACCAGACACACATGCTGAAGGAAGGTATTCGTCTACTTGCAAGTGGGTTCCTCAAGGAAGCCATCGACATGCTCGAAGCCGGCCTGGACGAGGGCGCCGACGAATCCTTCGCAATGCTCATGCGCTTGCATCTGGCGAAAGCATACGAGGCGGCGGGGCGCAGTGCTGAAGCCAAACGAGTCCGTATGGTCGATGATCTGTTTGCAGGACTTCACGGCGGCCAGCCCATTGTTCTCGATACCGACTATCACGAGATCATGCGGGATGTGGAGGCGCAGATGGACGTGCCGGTGATCGATGCGGCGAGCGAACTCAACAAGGACCCAAGCCTGTTCTTCGACCATTGCCACTTCGATGCGAGAGGCCACGAGGTCGTCAGCGGCCTCGTCGTCAACGCCATCGATAGGGCGAAGGCAACGGCTGGTTCTGCTTCGCGGTAGTCGCTGCGTTGGAGCTTCCGGAGCACGTCGGGATGGAGTCCATGACAGCGTGGCAGATCGTGCCTGATGTCCGAGTTGGGTCACGAGCGACGGTTTGGGGCTCAGCTGATCCCTTCTCCTATGCCTTCGATAGCTGCCGTTCTTGTCACGCACTCGGAACGTGAGGAAGACCCGACGCCAGGTTCTCGGACTTGCGGACCACCGTTATGCCGCTGGTAAGGAGCGTGACCACGTGAGGCGCAGCCTGAGGCGAGCGACTCCTGCCTCCTAAGAAACGGAGCGTGGTGGAAACAGGTGGCTGAGATCGAGCCCTCGGTAAACTACCTTCTGGATCGCGGCATTTAGCGTTTCCACGTAGTAGCCGGATCCGTACTCGCCGGAGACGCCATTTTCGCCATGCCCTTGGATGGCATCGCGAACATCCTTAGGTACGCTGGCATTACGTAGTGCGTCTTCCATGTTGTGACGGAAGCTATGAAAATCGACGCCCATCCGGCTAAGTCCCGTTGCGTTCTTGAATCGTGTGAAATGCTTCGAGAAGTGCTTCGACCAGGAGCCATCGTCCATCGCCCTAACATAGTCAGGAAATAGTCGACTGGCGCCGGAATTGACTCGGTATTCAAGAAACGATCCAAAACCTATGTCGAAGAGCATCTGGTGAATTGGAATGCCACGCCTGCTCGAAGCCGTCTTCAACGACTTCAGATCGCTATCGTCCGCTTCGATCTCCGAAACTGGGGTCACGTCGAAGAATTGTATCCCCTCCACGGACCTAACATCGGCAACCTGCAGCTGAATAATTTCACCGAGCCTCATGCCAGTGTAGAGACCGATAAGAGGCACCCAAAACTTGGCCGACTTGTCAAATATTTCAGGGCCAGGTTCAGCCCACTTCGCCTCTGATTTGCAACCGACATACACGGGAGCACGAAACAATCGGTTGAGCTCTTCAATGTTCCAAGGCTTACGTTTGCTCGGTGTTCTGCCCCTCTTCGATAGCTCGATGCGCAAACCCAATACGGGATTGATCACGCTCGGGTCGCGCTTGTGGGCCCATTTGAAGAAGACCGAGACAGTGCCAATTTTGTCGTTGATCGTAATTGGATTCAAGAACTCAGCCATTGAGCCCGCCGAGATCGATTGGCTGGCCTTGTTTGCGGCAGCAACCAGCGACAAGCCTTTGAAAGGCGATACCTGACGGTTCCTCGGCAGAGATCGCTGGATATCAAGAAACCGCACGCCGTTCTCATGTCCGTATGTGTTGACCGGCTTGTCCCCGACGATCTCAATGAACTCTCGCAATTCACTGCGCTTGCGTATGACGGTTTTACGTGGCCAGCTCTTGTCGGCAGCGGTATCTCCCAAATACTTTTCTATGAGGGTCGACATCAACTCGCCGGGGACCGTTGGCGAGCTGGTATGAGGATTTCCTGTCGGCATTTCGGCGGAAAGCTGATCGAGGTGTGCCTCGTCACCAGCCAGAAGATCCTCAAGCACTTTGATCTCGACCTGCATCAGCTCGCGCTTCAAGCGGGCAAAATCGTCTAAACACAGATGTTTGTCTTTCAGGAGCGTTTGGGCGACGTCGTCGAAGCCCCGGCTGTCGCCTAGCTTGTATTTCTGCCTCAGCCCCTGCAGACGTGCCTTTTGTGCTCTAAAGACACAATACTGGAAGACGTCCAAGAGATGCGCTTCTCCCATAAGGAAGGCGTAGTAGCTGAACTCTTGCCCACGCAGCACGACGGAATCGTCGACAGGATGTTCGATGATCTCGCCACGCCAGAACGCGTCGGCGTCGGCCTCTGTCGCCTTCCAGAGATCTCCACGCCATCTGAAATCAGCTTCAAAGACTCTAGAGTAGTGCTGATCGGCGAGGCGCCGGAGAAGCGCGGGAGTCAAAGGTGCGATAGGCAACTCTGGGCCGCTGGGTGCTGCGATAGGTTTGCCAGAAGACGACGCGGACTGCTCGTCCTCATCCCGCCACTGCTCGAGCAACAGTTCGATTTCGGCGTGCTGGGCGGCATAAGCCTTCTCAGCCTTCTTGCGGTCTGGAGTCTTCAATGAGCGCCAGATCTGTTTCGGTCGTCCGTCAGCCGCAAGCAAGGGATCGACATCCCGCTTGTAATACAAATTGCGGCTGCCCTTGCGTGGGGTCAGATAGGGGAATTTCGCCATGGTGCTCATACTCGTGCTACGTAGCAGAAATTCGTAGCAGTCGAGTTAAGGAAGCCCTTGGATTACAAGGGATTCTGCAGCATCAATGGCTTATGGCTGGTCTGGCGCCCCGTAGGGGAATCGAACCCCTGTTTTCAACGTGAGAGGCTGACGTCCTAACCGCTAGACGAACGGGGCAGCGCTCGCCGCCTCCTATAGGGGACGGCGGGCGCCCGATCAAGGCCGATCTCGAGCCCTTGGGCCCGCTCTGCACGGCGACGGCGCGCGGCCAAGCCGCTATAAGCTCGATCCGAGGCCGGGCCGGCACCACGGCGGCGGCGAATCGCTCGGAAAGGACGTTTCTTCTTGGCAGTTGATGTCGTGATCGAGGAGCGCGGCGGAAGGCGCGTGCCGGTGCTCGCGCCGGGTGGGCGGCCCATTGCCGATATCGTTGCGGCGGTGCACGAGCGGACCATCGACCAGGGCCTCGCGGCGCTCGCCATCGACGGCCTGGATCGCGAAACACTCGAGCCCGTGCTGGTCTATTGCGCGGAACTCAAGTGCGAGGGCGCCGAGGCGACGTGCCCAGGCTGCAAGCGGCGCACGGAGGAGGCCGGCATCACGTCCCTCGATGCCCTGGCGCGACGCCACCGCGAGATCATCATCGGGGATGGGGCGGTGCGGATCGAGGGGCCGGGAGAGGCTCGGGGCGAGGCGCTGTCGCTCGATGCGCTCGCGCGTGACTGGGCAGGCGAGAGCTACTGGTTCTGGGCGCGCCGGGTCATCCGCAAGCTCCGCCACGGCATCCGCCGCGCGCATATCAAGGGAACACCCTTCTCGGGCGGCCAGGCGCCGGCCGTGCTGCTCATGGAACCCCAGCTCGCCGACAACATAGGGATGGTCGCGCGGGCCATGGCCAACACCGGCCTCGACGAGCTGCGCCTCATCGCGCCCCGCGACGGCTGGCCGAACGAGAAGGCGCGCGTCGCTGCTTCGGGCGCGAACTACGTCGTCGACGATGGCGTTGCCTGCGAGACGCTCGCGGACGCGATCGGCGACCTCAACTGGGTGGCGGCCACGACGGCGCGCCAGAGGGACCTCAGGAAACCTGTTCTGACGCCGGAACAGTTGGTGACGGAATTGCGGCGACGGATTGCGGAGGGGCAGCGATGCGGCATCCTCTTCGGACGCGAGCGAAACGGCCTCGAGACGGACGAGGTCGCGGTCTGTGACGCAGTCGTCATGATCCCGGTCAATGCACGCTTTGCCTCGCTCAATCTCGCCCAGGCGGTCCTGCTCGTCGGCTACGAGTGGATGCGCCAGCACGAGCACGCGAGCCTCGGCCGCGTTACAACCTACGAAACGCCTTTGGCATCAGGCCTGAATGTCGGCGCCAGCCGGCCGGCGACCAAGGAGGAGATGCTCGGCGTCTATGAGCACCTCGAGAGCGAGCTCGAACGGCTCGGTTTTTTCAAGCCGCCCGAGAAGCGCCAGACAATGGTGCGTAACATCAGATCCATGCTTGCCCGGATGGAAGCGACCGAGCAAGAAGTGCGCACTCTCAGGGGCATTGTAGCCGCTTTGGCACAGGGGAAAGGGCGCTCGCGAAAGGCGCCATAAGTTTGCCCAACTTGCAGCCGAGCGATGCGCTTCGCTTTGGGGGCTGGTCCCGGCGGCGCGCTGTCCGGGAGGATCGTCAGCGTTGCCGCATCGGCGTGGTGAGGCGTCGGCACGGGTGAGCTGCGGCTATTGAGGGGCTGAGGTGTGATGAGAATGGCTTCGACGATGTTCTTGGGTGCGATCGCCGGCGTGGCCCTCTCGGCGGCGCTGGCATTCGGCGCCGAGGCCCAGTCCCAGGGAAAGCTCAGCGACAAGTCGGTGAACACGCTGATGGAATACGCTTGGCAGATTCTTCCGGCCAAGTTCACGACGCCGGAAGGCAAGGTCATCGAGGTCGACAAGTCGAAGCGCGACGGCAACATGGTGCCGGTCGAGGCCGGCCGCGACATCATCCGGGTCGGCTACAGTTCCGCTCAGGCGCAGGTGTGCGAGTTGTGGGAGGAGCAGCAGGCCAACTATGACGCGCTGATGCGACGGGAAGTGCTGAAGAAGAAGTGGACCGAGCAGCAGCTTCTCTACATCACGACGCTGCACCGCATGACCATCCATGCCGTCGCCGGAAAGCTCCGGGTCGAGGAGAAGGCTGGCGAGCTCAAGGTGATCCTCGAGCCCATCAAGCCGGGCGACGTGAAGTGCAGCGACGAGCAGAAGAAGCAGATCCGGGAGAGCATCCAGGCCCTGGTAGGACAGGATGCTCCGGCCGGCAAGGAAGCGGCAGCCGAGAAGAAGGCGCCGGCTCCGAAGAAGAAGTGAGCCGGGGCCCCGCCGTCAGTCCCGCAGCAGGTCGTTGATGCTCGTCTTGGAGCGGGTCTGCGCGTCCACCGTCTTGACGATCACCGCGCAGTAGAGCCCGGGACCGGTCATGCCGTTCGGCAGCGGCAGGCCCGGAAGCGTGCCGGGCACGACCACCGAGTAGGGCGGCACCTTGCCAATGTGGATCTGGCCGGTGCTGCGGTCGACGATCTTGGTCGTTGCCGAGATGAATACGCCCATCGAGAGCACCGATCCCTCGCCGACGATCACGCCCTCGACGACCTCCGACCGCGCACCGACGAAGCAGTTGTCCTCGATGATGACGGGGTTGGCCTGGAGCGGCTCGAGCACGCCGCCGATGCCGACGCCGCCGGATAGATGCACGTCGCGGCCGATCTGGGCGCACGAGCCGACGGTTGCCCAGGTGTCGACCATGGTGCGCTCGCCGACGTAGGCGCCGAGGTTCACGAACGACGGCATCAGCACGACGTTCGGGGCCACATAGGCGCCGCGGCGGACGATGGCGCCGGGAACGGCGCGGAACGCGGCCTTCTTGAAATCATCGGGGCTCATGCCGGCAAACTTGGAGGGCACCTTGTCCCACCAGCTCGCGCCGCCGGGGGCGCCGGAGATCAACCCCATGTCGTTGAGGCGGAAGGAGAGGAGGACCGCCTTCTTCAGCCACTGATTGACGACCCAATCCTCGCCCTTCTTCTCGGCGGTCCGCGCCTTGCCGGAGTCGAGCATGTCGAGGGCAGCCTCGACGGCATCGCGGACGGTGCCCTTGGTCTGGGCATTCACCTGGTCGCGCGTCTCCCAGGCCGCGTCGATCGTGGAAGCGAGGTCGGCGGTCGACATGGCGAGGCTCCTTGGCGTGGCGTTGATGAGGTCGGCCGCTTTTGGCGCGCGGCCGCGCCTTCTGTCAATTGCCACGCGCGCATTTGGACGGAGCGAGCGCCGGCGGGCAAAGGGTGAGCGAGCGTGCGGAAATCGCGCGCCGGCGCATTGGAAGCCCATTACGGACGGGCGCGAATTCGTTTACTGATGGATTCGTCAATGGTCACGTTTGCCTATCCTCGGAGGGAGCTGAAATGGCAGCGAAGAAGAGCGAGAGCACTGGCAGCAAGGCGGCCGCGGCAGCGGCCAAGGTTCTGAAGGATCCGAAGGCCAGCAAGGATGCCAAGACGGCGGCGGCCTCGACCCTCACCCAGAGCAAGAGCAAGGAAGTCACCAGCGCCAAGGCGGCGGCAGCGGCGGCCAAGGTCATGAGAGATCCGAAGGCCAGCAAGGAAGCCAAGACGGCGGCGGCATCGGCCCTCACGCAGCGGCCCGGCAAGAAATAGCGCTCGGCAAAGAGCTCCTGGCGCTGGTGTGCGCCCGCGAGATTGCAAGCCGCCGGTTCTCCGGCGGCTTTTTCTTAGCCGATTGGACGACATTTTGATTGTTTATTGTCCGGCCGAGCGATGACATCGCCTGCACATTGCCGTTTCGCTCTTGAATGCCTGCTAGGCGATTGCAATGTTTGATCCTGAACACGAACTATGTCAGCATTACTGACCAATGCGCCGCCGATTTTGCCGAGCGGCGCGAACCAATGCGCCCGGCCGCGCTTCAGCAGCGTTTCGTGGACGGGGCCGCTGCCGAAAAGGTGATCTTCATGGTCAAGAGCAGCCCGACGCTGGACGACAAGTTCGATCTCGACGACAGCCACCAGCTCCTCACGGGCGCGCAGGCGATCGTCCGGCTCGTCATGATGCAGCAGGTGCGCGACAAGCAGGCGGGGCTCAATACCGGCGGTTACGTCAGCGGCTACCGCGGCTCGCCCATTGCCGGTCTCGAAGCCGCGATGCTGCGCACGCAAAAGCTGCTCGCAAAACACAACGTCGTCTTCAATCCCGGCCTGAACGAGGACATCGCGGCGACGGCCATCTGGGGCAGCCAGCAGGCCGAGATGCGCGGCGAGGGCAAGTACGACGGCGTATTCGGCATCTGGTACGGCAAGGGCCCGGGCGTCGATCGCACCGGCGACGTCTTCCGCCATGCCAACCATTCCGGCACATCGAAGAACGGCGGCGTGCTCGCGCTGCTCGGCGACGACCATACCTGCGAAAGCTCGACCTCGGCGCACCAGTCCGAGTTCGCGATGCTCGACGCGATGATCCCGGTGCTCAATCCTGCGGGCGTGCAGGAGATCCTCGACTACGGCCTCATTGGCATCGGGCTTTCGCGCTTTGCCGGCGTCTGGGTCGGCATCAAGTGCGTCAAGGACAACATCGAGTCGACGGCGACGGTGGATGGCCGGCTCGACCGCGTGAAGATCAAGATCCCGGACGACTTCATCATGCCGCCGGGCGGGCTCAACATCCGCGTCGGCGATCAGGCGCTCGACAAGGAAGCGCGCCTGCACGACTACAAGCGCGGCGCCATCCTCGCTTTCGCCCGCGCCAACAAGATCGACCGCATCGTCACGAGCGGCGGACCCGATCCCAAGATCGGCATCATCACGACCGGCAAGAGCTACCTCGATGTCCGCGCGGCCATGGAGGAGCTCGGCATCGACGAGATCAAGGCGAACCAGCTCGGCCTGCGCCTCTACAAGGTCGGCATGCCCTGGCCGCTCGAATCCGAAGGCGTGAAGAAGTTCGCCGAAGGGCTCGATCTCATTCTCGTCGTCGAGGAGAAGCGGGCGCTCATCGAGACGCAGGTCAAGGAGCAGCTCTACGATCTGCCGAACCGTCCGCGCGTGCTCGGCAAGAAGGACGAGAACGAGCAGTGGCTCTTCCCCGCGAAAGGCGCGCTCGAGCCGACCCAGATCGCGCTGGAGATCGGCGAGCGCATGATCCGCATGGGGTGCACCGACGACGGTGTTCGAACGCGCGTCGATGGCCTGAAGAAGCTCCGCGGCAACAAGGCGCTCGGCACCGAGGCCGCGACACGCATTCCGTACTTCTGCCCGGGCTGCCCGCACAACTCATCGACGGTCGTGCCGGAAGGCTCGCGCGCCTACGCAGGCATCGGCTGCCACTACATGGCGCAGTGGATGGACCGTAAGACCGAAGGCTTCACCCATATGGGTGGCGAGGGCGTGAACTGGGTCGGCGAAGCGCCATTCTCCAAGCGCAAGCACGTCTTCCAGAACCTCGGCGACGGCACGTACCTGCATTCCGGCAGCCTTGCGATCCGCGCGGCGGTCGCCGCCAACGTCAACATGACGTACAAGATCCTCTACAACGACGCTGTCGCCATGACCGGAGGCCAGTCGCTCGAAAGCGGCACGACCGTTGGGCGCATTGCGGCGCAGGTGCTCGCCGAAGGCGTGAAGAAGCTCGTCGTCGTGACGGACGAGCCGCACAAGTATCCGTCCGGCTTCCTGCCCGCGGGTACGCCCGTCTATCACCGCCGCGATCTCATGAAGGTCCAGAAGGAGCTTTCAGAGATCGATGGCGTTACAGCGCTCATCTACGATCAGACCTGTGCGGCCGAGAAGCGGCGTCGCAGGAAGCGCGGTGCGTTCCCCGATCCGGTCAAGCGCGCCTTCATCAATCCCGCAGTGTGCGAAGGCTGCGGCGACTGCGGCGTGAAGTCGAACTGCGTCGCGGTCGTGCCGCTCGAGACGGAGCTCGGCACGAAGCGCGCCATCGACCAGTCGACGTGCAACAAGGATTTCTCGTGCGTCAACGGCTTCTGCCCCAGCTTCGTGACCGTGCACGGCGCCGTGCCGAGAAAGCCCAAGGGTGCGGCAGGCGACGGCGGCCTCGCGACGATGCTCGCGAGCTTGCCCGAGCCGACGCAGCCGGATCTCGCCAAGCCCTACACGATCATCGTGACCGGCGTCGGCGGCACCGGCGTCGTGACCATTTCGGCCGTGCTCGGCCAGGCCGCGCATCTCGACAACAAGGGCTTCGGCTCGATCGACATGACGGGCCTCGCGCAGAAGGGCGGCGCCGTCGCGTGTCATATCCGCGTGGCGAAGTCGGCCGACGACATCCACGCGATCCGCATCGGCACGGCGGCGAGCGATCTCGTCATCGGCTGCGATCTCGTCGTGACCGCGTCGAACAAGGTGCTCGAGACCATCCGGCCGGATCACACGGCGGTTGTCGCCTCGACGCACGAGATGCCGGTTGCGGACTTCACGCGCCAGCCCGATCTCAAGGTGCCGGGCATGGCGCTGCTGCGGTCGATCGAGGAGCGCGTCCGCAAGGGCGATCTCCATACGCTCGACGCGCATGACCTCGCGGTAAAGCTCTTCGCCGATTCGATCGCGTCGAACATGTTCATGCTCGGCTATGCCTACCAGCTCGGCAAGGTGCCGGTCGGCGCCGAGGCTATCGAGAAAGCCATCGAGCTCAACGGCGCCGCGGTCGAGATGAACCGCTCCGCCTTCCGCTTCGGCCGTCTCGCCGCGCACGACATGAAGGCCATCGAGCGCATCGTGAAGCCGCGTACGGCGAAGGTCGCGCCGACGCTCGCCGATATCACGGCGACGCGCGTGAAGTATCTGACCGACTACCAGGACGCCGCATACGCGAAGCGCTTCAGCGACATGATCTCGCGCTTCGAGAAGCTCGAAGCGGAGAAGGTGCCGGGGGCCTCGGGGCTCGCGGAGGCGGTGGCCACGGGCTACTACAAGCTGCTCGCCTACAAGGACGAGTACGAGGTCGCGCGGCTCCAGTCGGACGGACGGCTCGCCGAAGCGATCAAGACCGCTTTCGACGGGCAGCACAAGCTCGAGTTCCACCTCGCGCCGCCGCTGCTTTCGTGGTTCTTCAAGGACAAGGTGACGGGGCATCCGCGCAAGATCAGCCTCGGCGCCTGGATGATGCCGGTGTTCGGCTTCCTCGCGAAGGGCAAGAAGCTGCGTGGCACGCGCTGGGATGTCTTCGGCATGACGGCGGAGCGGAAACTCGAGCGCCAGATGATCCTCGACTACGAGGCCATGCTCGGCGAGATCGAGCGGCGGCTCTCCAAGGAGACGCACGCGACCGCGATGGCGCTTGCGCGCCTGCCGGAGGAGATCCGCGGCTTCGGTCACGTCAAGCACGCCAATTACGAGAAGACGAAGCGCAAGGAGGCGGCGCTGCTGGCCATGCTGCGCGACCCGAAGCCCGCCCGCATCGCTGCGGAATAGAGAGCGCCGAGCAGAGGAAAGATATTCCGAAACCGGGGGGCCTAACGGCTTCCCGGTTGTCGTGTGGTGTGCGAAAAGCGCGGAGCCTTTCTCAGAACGGGGAACTCCATGCTCAAGATCTACGGGCTGTACCGCTCACGCGCGACGCGCAACATCTGGCTCTGCGACGAAGTCGGCATTCCATTCGAGCTCGTGCCGGTCGTCCAGGCCAACCGCCCTGCCGGCGCGGCGACAGCTCAGTTTCCGCTGACGACCAAGTCGCCAGAGTTCCTCAAGATCAACCCGAACGGGCATATCCCGTCGATCGACGACAGTGGCGTCATTCTGCACGAGTCGCTCGGCATCAACCTGTATCTCGCAAAGAAGCACGGCGGGCCGCTCGGACCGGCGAACATCGCGGAAGATGGCCTCATGACGACGTGGACGGCGTGGGCGCTCACCGAGGTCGAGCCGCACGCCATCCAGATCCTCTATCATCGCGTGGCGAAGCCTGCGGCGGAGCGCGATCCGAAGGTCGCCGATGCGGCGGTTGCCGCGCTCAAGGCGCCATTCGCCGTTCTGGACAAGGCGCTCGCGGAGAGCGGCTACGTCGTCGGTGGCCGCTTCACCGTCGCGGACATCAACCTTGCGGAATGCGTGCGCTACGCCCAGGCCGCGCCCGAGCTGTTCGAGGCCAATCCGAACGTCAAGGCTTGGCTCGCGAAGGTGCAGGCGCGTCCGGCCTTCAAAGCCATGATGGCCAAGCGCGACGCCGAGCCCGCCTGAGGCAGCAGCTTCGGCTTTTTCGGCGCTTGACGATCGTGCCCGGCGGCGGCATTCGATGCGCGACGTCGGCGACAGGAGGAGAATGGCAGTGAGCGGAACCACGAGCGGACCACGCTACAAGCGCATTCTCCTCAAGCTCTCCGGCGAAGCCCTCATGGGCAAGCAGGGCTACGGTATCGATATCAGCGTCTGCCAGGCGCTTGCGGCTGACATCAAGCAGGCGGTGGACATCGGCGTCGAGGTTGCCGTCGTGATCGGCGGCGGCAACATCTTCCGCGGCCTCGCCGGTGCGGCGAAAGGCATGGACCGCGCCGCGGCCGACTACATGGGCATGCTGGCGACGGTGATGAATGCGCTCGCCTTCCAGAATGCGCTCGAGCAGGCCAACGTCGATTCCCGCGTGATGTCCGCGATTCCCATGCCGACGGTGTGCGAATCCTACGTGCGCAGCAAGGCGCTGCATCATCTCCAGGAGCGGCGCGTCGTCATCTTCGCCGCTGGCACCGGCAACCCGTTCTTCACGACCGATACGACGGCGGCGCTGCGCGCGATCGAGACGGAATGCGAAATTCTGGCGAAGGCGACGCAGGTCGATGGCGTCTACTCGGCCGATCCGAAGCACGACAAGAACGCCACGCGCTACGATCGTTTGACCTACGACGAGCTACTGACGCGCAACCTCAAGGTCATGGACGGTGCCGCCATTGCCCTTGCCCGCGACAACAATCTTCCGGTAATTGTCTTCTCCATCGAGGAGAGCGGCAACCTCATCAAGATGCTGAAAGGCGAGGCCCGCTCCACCCTGGTCACCGCAGCGCCGTAGGCGGATTTCGCCACGGCATACCGAGCGGGCCGGATATGATGCCGGCTCACCGAGGTCGCCCGCGCCATGGCCGGCGCAGGAGGAACGCGACACGGCAGCCCGTCGGCCGAAGCAATACGGGCAGCCCAAGCAGTCTTGGAGGCTGAAACCATGGCAACGGCGAGCTTCGACATGAACGATCTCGAGCGCCGGATGCGCGGCGTTATCGAGAGCCTGAAGCGCGAGTTCGGAGGCCTGCGCACGGGGCGTGCGTCCGCCAACCTGCTCGATCCGGTCGTCGTTACGGTCTATGGCGCCAAGATGCCGCTCAACCAGGTGGCGACGGTGTCGGTGTCGGATGCGCGCACGATCTCGGTGCAGGTCTGGGACAAGAGCCAGGTCGGCGCTGTCGACAAGGGCATCCGCGAGGCGAATCTCGGCCTCAATCCGATCGTCGACGGCACACTGCTGCGGCTTCCGGTGCCCGCGCTCAATGCCGAGCGGCGCCAGGAACTCGTCAAGCTCGCCCATAAGTATGCCGAGCACGCCCGCGTCGGCGTCAGGAACGTGCGCCGCGACGGCATGGACGTCCTGAAAAAGCTGGAAAAGGATCACAAGATCAGTGAGGACGATCAGCGCAAGAATTCGACGAAGGTTCAGGAGCTGACGGACCGTCTGATCAAGGACATTGATCAGATGCTGGGCGTCAAGGAGACTGAGATCAAACAGGTTTGACCCGTCGGAGCCCGGCAGAGGGTGGACGGACGCCTTGTGAATTCATTCCCACTGCACTTCCGCGAGGGCTAGCGGTTCGGACGAAGGGGCGAGATCAACATCCTTGACCGATGCCCACCGGTTCGCGCACAAACGATTTTTCCGCGCTCGGCAGTTATTGTCGCCGATGCGGCGCCAGTTCAGAACGGGGGCGCAATAAGGGCGGGTGAGCCAGCGCAGCCAACAGCTTGGCCTTGTAGGGAGCGGCCCAGCGCTGCCGCGGCACGTCGCCATTATCATGGATGGCAACGGCCGCTGGGCGAATGGCCGCGGCTTGCCGCGTCGCCTCGGCCACCGCATGGGCGTCGAGGCCGTCCGGCGCACGGTCCGCGCCGCGATCGACCTGAATATTCCCTATCTCACGCTCTTCAGCTTCTCCTCGGAGAACTGGGCGCGTCCGGCGAGCGAGATCGACGATCTCATGGGGCTCCTCAAGCGCTTCATTCGGCGTGATCTTCAGGAGCTGCACCGTGCCGGCGTCGCCATCCGCGTGATCGGCGAGCGCGGGCGTGTGGACGGCGAGCTCCTCGGCCTCATCGACGAGGCGCAGACGCTCACCCGCAGCAATCAGGCGCTGACATTGGTCATTGCCTTCAACTATGGTGCGCGGGCCGAGATCGCGTCCGCCGCACGGCGGCTTGCGGAGCGTGTGCGTCGCGGCGAGATCGATCCCGGTGCGGTCACGGAAGCGCTGCTCGCTCAGGAGCTCGATACCGTCGGCGTGCCCGATCCCGATGTCTTGATCCGCACGAGCGGCGAGCAGCGCCTCTCGAACTTCCTGCTCTGGCAGGTAGCCTACGCGGAGCTCGTGTTCATGGATGTCAAATGGCCGGATTTCGGGCGCGATCAGCTTCTCGAGGCCATCTCGATCTTCCAGGCGCGCGACCGGCGTTTCGGGGGGCTGGCGAAAGAGGTGCTCGGCTCATGATCGCCAAGACCTGGATTGCCAACATCTGGGCGCCGGAGAGCGCGCGAAGGATGTCGGCGTGACGGAAGGCGAGACGCCCAAGCCGGCCGGAGCCCCCATGCGGGATCTCGGTCTGCGCATCGCCTCGGCCGTGGCGCTCGCGATCGTGGTGATCGGTGCGCTCTGGGCAGGCGTCCTGCCCTTCGCGATGGTCGTCGGGATCGTCGGCGTCCTCGTCGCGTGGGAATGGGGCCGCATTGTCCGATCGGCCGGGGTGGATGCCATCCTGATCATCCAGGCGCTGGCCGTCGCCACGGGCGTGCTGCTGTCGGCCAGGGGCCTTGCCGGGCTGGGGCTCGTTCTCATCCTGGTCGCAGCCATCATCTCGGCGCTTCTGGCGTTCGGCGAGCGCGGGCACATGGCCGCTTTCGGCGCGCTCTATGCCGGGCTCCCGGCCGTGGCGCTGGTCTGGTTCCATCATGGCGCCTTCGGGTTTCTGGGGGTGCTCTTCCTGCTGCTCGCGGTATGGGCGACGGATACGGGCGCGTATTTCGCCGGCCGCCTGATCGGGGGGCCGAAGCTGATGCCCCGGATCTCGCCGAACAAGACCTGGAGCGGTCTCGCCGGAGGGATCATCGCCGGCAGCCTCGTCGGGCTCGCGCTCGCGCTCATGCGGCCCGAGCTGTCGATCGCGTATATGATGCTGGCCGGCGCCCTGCTCGGCGTTGTGTCGCAGGCTGGCGATCTGCTGGAATCGGCGCTGAAACGCGAGTATGGGGTCAAGGACGCGAGCACGCTGATCCCGGGGCATGGCGGCTTCATGGACCGGATCGATGGATTGGCTGCCGCGGTGGTCGTATCGGCGATCTATGCCGTGGTGGTCGACATTCAGGCGCCCGCCCGCGCGCTGCTCGGACTGAATTGAGCGTCATGCAGAATGTATCGGTCATTCCGGCCACGACATCCCGTACCCGCGCGGTCAACAAACTGCCTCGGCGCATCAGCATCCTCGGCGCAACGGGCTCGGTCGGGACGAGCACGCTCGATCTGATCGCCGGACATCCTGAGGATTTCGAAGTCGAGGCACTGACGGCCCAGACCAACGTCGTCGATCTTGCCGAGCGCGCCCTGAAGCATCGCGCGCGCGTGGCCGTGATCGGCGATCCGGCGCGCTATGCGGAGCTGAAGTCGCGCCTCGCCGGCAGCGGCATCGAGGTCGCCGCGGGCGAGGCGGCGCTCGTCGAAGCCGCCATGCGGCCGGTCGATTGCGTCATGGCCGCGATCGTGGGGGCTGCCGGACTGCGGCCGACCTTTGCGGCCGTCCGCTCGGCGCGGCGTCTTGCCCTAGCCAACAAGGAGTGCCTCGTCTCGGGAGGTACGGTCTTCATGCAAGCCGTGCGCGACGCGGGCGTGCAACTCGTTCCGGTCGATTCCGAGCACTCCGCCGCCCTGCAGTCGATCGGCGGCTACGACCCGAAGGACATCGAGCGGATCGTCCTGACAGCCTCGGGCGGGCCCTTCCGCACGTGGACGGCGGAGCAGCTCGCGACGGCGACCCCCGAGCAGGCGGCCCGCCACCCGAATTGGTCTATGGGGCGCAAGATCACCGTCGATTCGGCGACCCTCATGAACAAATGCCTCGAGCTTATCGAGGCCTATCATCTTTTCCCCGTAGGTGCCGATCAGCTCGCGGTCGTCGTACATCCGCAGTCGATCGTGCACTGCCTGGTTGAATTCGCCGACGGCTCGGTGCTGGCCCAGATGGCCAATCCCGACATGCGCACGCCGATCGCGCTCAGCCTCGCTTGGCCGGAGCGCATGGCGGCGCCGACCATGCGGCTCGACCTGGTGCGCCTCGGGGCGCTCACCTTCGAGGCGCCGGACGAGCAGCGCTTCCCCGCCCTCGGCCTCGCGCGCCGCACCATGGAGCTCGGCGGGACCGCCGGCGCGGTGCTCAATGCCGCCAACGAGGTGGCTGTCGAGGCATTCCTCGAGCGCCGGGTGCCGTTCCCGGCGATCGCGTCTCTCGCCGGGGAGGCTCAGGAGACGGCGGCCCGGCTCGGCCAGGTGAGGGAGCCGGCCGGGCTCGACGATGTGATCGCGGCGGATGAGGAAGGCCGCGCGCTGGCACGCAGCTTGCTGCGGCGGTATAGTTAGCCGACGGTTAACCCAGGCAGGATGCCTCAGTTCCTCGCCGGCCGCCTTTGCTGAGCCCACAAGGGCTTGATCCGTAAAAGAATGTCGGGAGTACTACCCTTGGACATGATCTGGAGTTTCCTGTCCGTCCTGCTGCCCTTTCTCTTTGTGCTGACCGTCGTCGTCTTCATCCACGAGCTCGGGCACTTCCTCGTCGCGCGCTGGTGCGGCGTGAAAGTGCAAGCGTTTTCAATAGGATTCGGCCGTGAGATCTGGGGCTTCAACGATCGCCACGGCACGCGCTGGCGGCTCGCATGGATTCCGCTCGGCGGCTACGTGAAGTTCGTCGACGACGAAAACGGGGCGAGTGTCCCTTCTCGGGACAATCTGGCTCGCATGAGCCGCGAGGAGCGCCAGGGAGCGTTCCAAACGAAATCGCTCGGCCAGCGGGCGGCCATCGTCGCCGCGGGTCCGATCGCCAACTTCCTGCTCGCGATCGTGATCTTCGCCGGCATCTTCGCGGTCGTCGGCGTGCAGATCACGAGCGCCAAGATCGACGAGGTGATCGCCGATGGACCGGCGGCGCGGGCCGGCTTCCAGGCCGGTGACGTGATCGTTGCCATCGACGGCGCGCCGATCAAAAGTTTCCAGGAGATGCAGCGGGTTGTCTCCACGAGCGCCGACCAGGCGCTGAGTTTCACGATCGACCGCGGCGGGCTCAAAATGGACCTGACCGCAACGCCCGACCGGCGTGAGCACGAGGACCGGTTCGGCAACAAGATCCGAGTCGGCGTGATCGGCATCCGCCGCACCATGCAGGCGCAGGACCTCGAATATCAGCGCCATGGCGTACTCGATGCGGTCGTGCTCGGCGTGCGCGAGACCCACTTCGTGATCAGCCGCACGCTCGGGTACCTCAGGGACGTGGTCATGGGGCGGGAGGCGGCCGATCAGCTCGGAGGCCCGATCCGGATCGCGGAGGTCTCGGGACAGGTGGCCAGCAGCGGCTTCGTCCCCCTGCTCAACCTGACCGCAATTCTGTCGGTCAGCATCGGGCTCCTGAACCTCTTCCCGATCCCGCTCCTGGATGGCGGCCACCTGCTGTTCTACCTCATGGAAGCCATTCGCCGTAAACCGCTCAGCGAACGCACGCAGGAGATTGGTTTCAGGATCGGATTGAGCTTGGTGCTTATGCTGATGATTTATGCCACGTTCAACGATCTTCCGATCGTCAGAAAATGGATCGGTCTGGGGTGAATTCGGGTCGGTGCGTTATTCTTGCCACTTCCATCAAGGGGGGTGAATCGTTAATTAAGTTCAGTCGGGTGTCGGCGTTTCGTGGGTACAACCATGGGCGCCGAGAGTGCCGGTGGGGACCGGCCGACGTGGGTACCTGATAGGGAGACCACGCACGCGAAGGCGCAGCTCGACTAAAGCCGGGCGCTGCGCCGCTTTTGGGGGAACGGCAAGAAAAGGCAGACGATAAGGATGCCGATGTTGCGGAAGTTGGGGATTGGGGGATCTTCGATCGCGCTTGTCCTGGCGCTTTTGGCCCCCCTCGCGGTTGGTTTCGCGGGGGGCTTCGGGCTGATCGCAGTCGAGGCGCAGGCGCAGGATCTTCGCGTTCGCGAAATCCAGGTCGCGGGTAACCGCCGCGTAGAGCCCGAGACAGTTCGGTCGTATCTGCGCTTCTCGGTTGGTGATGCGTACAGTGAGGCGCGTGCCAACCAGTCGATCACGGCGCTCTTCGCCACGGGGCTGTTCTCCGATGTGCGGATCGATCGCAGCGGCGGCATCGTGACCGTCACCGTGGTCGAGAACCCGGTGATCAACCAGATTGCCTTCGAGGGTAACAGCCAGGTCGACAAGGCCACGCTCGAGAGCGAAGTGCAGCTCAAGCCGCGCTCCGTCTTCACGCGCGCCAAGGCGCAGGCCGACGTCCAGCGCATCCTCGACGTCTATCGCCGCCAGGGCCGCTTCTCCGCGACCGTCGAGCCGAAAATCATCGAGCTCGACCATGGGCGCGTGAACCTCGTCTTCGAGATCAACGAGGGCGGCGCGACCAAGGTCAAGAGCATCCAGTTCGTCGGAAACCGGTACTTCTCCGACTCGCAGCTCCGCGACATCGTCACGACGACGCAGGAGAGCTGGTTCGACTTCCTCAAGGGCACGGCGTTCTACGATCCCGACCGCCTGAACCTCGATCGCGAGCTGCTGCGCCAGTACTACCTGAAGAACGGCCACGCCGACGTGCGCGTCGTCGCGGCCGACGTCCACCTCGACCGCGACGGTTCGGGCTTCTTCGTCACCTTCGTGATCGAGGAAGGCGAGCCCTACGCGTTCGGTGACGTGCGCATCGAGAGCAAGATTCCCGGGCTCGATTCCAGCGATCTCTCGCGCTACATCATCACGCACACCGGCAGCACCTTCAATGCCGCCGAGATCGACAAGTCCGTCGAGCAGCTCACGCTCGTGCTGACCGAGCGCGGCGTCACCTTCGCCCGCGTCCGCCCGCGCGCCGATCGCGATGCGGTGGGTCGCGTGATCGCGCTGACGTATGTGATCGACGAAGGGCCGCGCATCTATGTCGAGCGCATCAACGTCATCGGCAACCTGCGCACGCGCGACTACGTGATCCGGCGTGAGTTCCGGCTGGCCGAGGGCGACGCTTACAATCCGTTGCTGGTCGATTCCGCGAAGAAGCGCCTGCAGAACCTCGGCCTCTTCAAGGGCGTCGACATCAAGCGCCGGCCCGGCTCGGCCGAGGACCGTATTATCCTCGACGTGACGGTGGTCGAACAGCCGACGGGCGAAATCTCCTTCGGCGCCGGCTACTCGACGCAGGAAGGCATCATCGGCGACATCGGTTTCACCGAGCGCAACTTCATGGGCAAGGGGCAGTTCCTGCGCCTGAAGCTCGGCGGCTCGCTGGAGCGCCTGCAGGTCGATCTGAGCTTCACCGAGCCGCGGTTCATGGACCGCAATCTGGCTGCCGGCTTCGATCTTTTCTATCGCATTACGGAGAAGTACGACTTCCAGCCCTTCCAGCACACGCGGGCTGGCGGTACTGTCCGTCTCGGCGCGCCGCTGACCGAGTATCTCTGGCTGAACACGAACTACACGCTCAGCTATGACGAGATGAACGACATCAGCGACGATGCATCGCGTGCCATCAGGGAGCTGGCCGGCACCGGCAACAGCTTCGACTACTGGACATCGTCGATCGGCACCTCGCTGACGTATGACCGGCGCAATCACACGAAGACGCCAACCTCCGGTTACTATCTGAACGGCGGCGTCGATTTCGCGGGTGTCGGTGGCGACGTGCAGTACGTCCGCTTCCAGGGCGAGGCGCGCTACTACTACCCGATCACCGAGCGCATCACGTTCGTCGGACGCGTCGCCGGTGGTCACATCCTGGGCTGGGGTGGTGACGAGGTCCGTCTGCTCGACCAGTTCTACAAGGGCGGCGAGACGATCCGCGGCTTCGATCGCATCGGCATCGGCGCGCGCGACCTGACGACGGACGACAGCCTTGGTGGTCACACCTACTACGTGGGTACGGCCGAGGTGCGCTTCCCGATCCCGTTCGTGCCGGATGAGCTCGGCATCTCGGGTGCCGTGTTCGTGGACGCGGGCTCACTGTTCGGTATCTCGAACAGCGTGAAAGCGCTGAATGGTCAGCTCGAGGATCCCAGCGATCCGAGCAAGGGTGTCGTCAATATCAAGGACGGCGCTGGAATCCGCGTGTCCGCCGGCTTCGGCATCATGTGGAACTCCCCGCTCGGGCCGCTCCGTGGCGACTTCGGCTGGGCGCTGGTCAAGGAAGACTACGACAAGGAGCAGGTCTTCCGCTTCGGTGCCAGCACCCGCTTCTGATCGGGTGGTCCGAGAGATCTGAACGTTTGACACACAGCAGCGCGTGCCTTCGGGGCACGCGTTTGCTATATGGGGCCAGCGCTCGGCCCTCGGACCGTCGCCCTTTGACACAAGCTGCCCTTTGGCCGCCATTTGGAAGGTGCCCCGGCGTATGGAGCATCCAGGTTTCTTCGAGCGTGCGGGACCGTTCACCGCAGCCGAGATCGCTGGTCGGATCGGCGCGACGCTCCGCTCCGGCGACGACGGTGGCCGGTCCCTCGACGACCTGCGCCCGCTGGGCGAGGCCGGCGCCACGCATCTGACGTTCGTCGACAACCGCAGGTACCTCGAGCAGCTCGCCTCGACCGGCGCGGCGGCCTGCATCATCGCGCCGGCCTTTGCGGAGCGCCTGCCGGCCGGCGTCGCGGCGCTGCTCATGCCGGCGCCCTATCGCGGCTTCGCGCTGGCACTCCAGGCGTTTTATCCAACCTCGCTGAAGCCCAAGACGGCCGGCTACGACGCACGCGAGGCGGGCGCGGCGCCCATCCATCCAACGGCGCGCATCGAGCCCGGCGCCATCATCGAGCCTGGGGCCGTGGTCGGCCGCGAGGCCTGGATCGGCAAGGGGACGACGATCGCCGCCGGCGCGCTGGTCGGCTACCGGGTGACCGTTGGGCGTGATTGCTACATCGGGCCCGGGGTCTCGCTGACCCACGCGCTCGTCGGCGACCGGGTCATCCTCCATGCCGGCGTGCGCATCGGCCAGGACGGCTTCGGGTTCGCCATGGGCGGCAGCGGGCACCTCAAGGTCCCGCAGATCGGCCGCGTGATCATCCAGGATGACGTTGAAATCGGGGCAAATTCCTGCGTCGACCGGGGTGCTCTTAAGGATACCGTCATAGGAGAAGGCACAAAAATTGATAATCTGGTGCAGATCGGGCACAACGTCGTCATCGGACGGCGATGCGTGATCGTGGCCCAGACCGGAATTGCGGGCTCCGCAGCGCTCGATGATTTTGTGGTCATGGGCGGGCAGTCCGGGGTCGCGGGCCATCTCAAGGTCGGCGCCGGCGCGCAGATCGCGGGCGCCTCGCATGTCACCGAGAATGTGCCGCCGCGGTCCCGCATGGTCGGCACGCCCGCCATGCCGATCCGCGAATGGACGCGCGAGCGGGTGACGCTGCGCCGTCTCGCGAGCGAACGGGCGGCCGGTGCGGACCAGGATGGCGGCGAGGAGGCCTGAGCGGCCGGGCGTCGACCAGGATTTTGATTTTGAGGATGTGGTGAGTGGCCATGCAAGAGACGATCAATACCGGGAAGAAGCTCGGCACTGCGGACATTGCGCGGGTGATGAAGCTGCTGCCGCATCGCTATCCGTTCCTCATGATCGACCGCCTGCAGGACATGGACGGTGACGAGAGCTGCGTCGGCATCAAGAACGTCACGATCAACGAGCCGTTCTTCCAGGGGCACTTTCCGCAGTTCCCCGTGATGCCCGGCGTGCTGATCATAGAGGGACTGGCGCAGACCGCCGGCGCACTTTGCGTCGCGAGCCTCGGCGAGGACTACAATCCGCAGGTCGTCTATTTCATGGGGATCGACAAGGCGAAGTTCCGCCGTCCGGTAGTGCCGGGCGACCAACTCCACTATCATGTCCGCAAGCTCCGCAGCCGGGGCCGCGTCTGGCGGTTCTACGGCGAAGCGCGGGTCAATGGTCATGTCGTGGCGGAGGCGGAGGTCAGCGCGATGATCGCGGACTCGGCCGAAGCGCGCGCCTTCGCGGCTCAAAAGAATGGCTGATGCGGTAATCCACCCGACTGCCGTCGTCTCGAGCGAAGTCGAGCTCGGGCCGGGCGTGCAGATCGGGCCCTTCACGATCGTCGAGGCCGGCGCGCAACTCGCCGAAGGCGTGCGCATCGGGCCGCACTGCACGATCGGCGGCCATGTCAGTCTCGGCGAGAGCTGCGAGCTGATGAGCCACGTCGCGGTGGCCGGGCGCACGACGATCGGTGCGCGGACGCGCGTTTTCCCCTTTGCCTCGCTCGGTCATCAGCCGCAGGATCTCAAGTACGCTGGCGAGCCCTCGACGCTGACGATCGGCACGGACTGCATGATCCGCGAGGGCGTGACCATGAACCCCGGCACGAGCGGCGGCGGCATGGCGACGACGGTCGGCAACAAGTGCGCCTTCCTCGCCAACTCGCACGTCGGCCATGACAGCCACGTCGGCAACAACGTCATCTTTTCCAACAACGTCATGCTCGCCGGCCATTGCCGCGTCGACGACTACGTGATCCTCGGCGGCGGCGCGGCCGTGATCCAGTACACGCACGTCGGCGCGCACGCCTTCGTCGGCGGCATGTCCGGCCTGGAGAACGATCTCATTCCGTACGGCATGGCCGTCGGTAACCGCGCGCGACTCAGCGGCCTCAACATCGTCGGCCTGCAGCGGCGCGGTTTCACGCGCGAGCAGATCCATGCCTTGCGGCGCGCCTATCGCCTGCTCTTTGCCGACGAAGGCACGCTCAAGGAGCGCGTCGACGATGTCGCGGCGTCCTTCGAGGACAATCCGATCGTCCAGGAGATCGTCGCCTACATCCGTGCCGACCGAAAGAAGTCGCTCTGCACGCCCCGTGACGACGCGGAGTAGCGAGCGGCTCGCGGGGACGGGGATGGATCAGGGGCCCTTGGGCATTCTGGCGTGCGCGGGCAGCCTGCCGGTCGAGATCGCGGAAGCGGCGCTGAAGGCCGGACGTCAGGTTCATATCGTCGGCATCGAGGGATTCGCGGAGCCCGGCATCGCGGCGTACTCGCATACGATCCGGAACATCGGGCAGGTCGGCGGGATGCTGACGAGCCTCAAGCGCGCCGGCTGCCGCCAGCTTGTCATCGCTGGCGCGCTGCGCCGTCCCAACCTGCTGAAGATCCGTGTCGATCATGGCTTCTTCCGCGCCATTCGAACGGCCCTCAGCCTGACGCGCGGCGGCGACGACAGTGTGCTGCGCCGGGTGGTGCGATTCTTCGAGAAGGAAGGATTCGAGGTCATCGGCGTCGACCGGATCGCGCCGCACCTTCTGGCGCACGCGGGCGCGCTCGGCCGGCTGGAACCGAGCCCCGCCAGCACGCGAGCCATGTCGCGTGCCGCAGCGCTCCTCAGTGCGCTCGGTGCGTTCGACGTCGGGCAGGGCGCGGTCGCGACGGAGGATCGCATCATTGCCGTCGAGGGCGTGCGCGGCACGGACGAGATGCTTGCGCAGGTCGAGGCCGCCGGACAAAAAGCTGGTTGCGGGGACGCGCAACCAACATACGGCGCCGTGCTTGTCAAAATGCCGAAGCCCGGCCAGGAGCTGCGCGTTGATCTCCCTGCGATCGGGCCGCGCACCGTGGAGCGCGCGCACGCGTGCGGCCTTTCCGGCATCGTCGTTGCTGCCGGGCGTTCGCTCGTCATCGAGCGCGCGCGCACGATTGCACTGGCCGATGAACTCGGCCTCTTCATTGCCGGCATCGAGGATGGCGGCGCGACGGAGAACAAGGTCTCGCCCTCGCTACCCGCATTCCGCACGATCGGCGGCAGGCGCGCCGCGGCGTCGGAGCGTCACGACGCCGCGATCGGCGCGCGCGCCCTTGCGGTACTGACCGCACACGATGCCGGACGCGCCGTGCTGGTACTCGGCGAGCACGTTCAGCGTGTCGATGGCGCGCTCGGCATTCACCGCATGTTGAGCGGGCGGCGGCCGAGCCATTGGGGCCTCAGAACATTCAAGCGCCGCATGGGCGTGCTCGTCGTCGCCGCGATCGAGGACATCGGCACGGATGCTGGAAGCATGGATGCCGTTCTGGCGCTTGCTGCGCGGGCGGCTCTTGCCGGCGTCGCGATCGTCGGCCGTGTCGAGGCGGAGGCGTCGCTCGCGCGGTTGCTCGTGCGTGCCGCCGACCGGCATCGCTTGTTCATCATGGCGCCGGACGCAGCCAACGGCAGAGGGGCGAAATGAGCGGGGTGCCGAAGCGTTCGCCGCGCCTTTTTCTCGTTGCCGGCGAGCATTCGGGTGATGCGCTCGGCGCGCGCCTCATGATGGCGCTCACGGCACTGAGGCCGGGCACCACGTTCTTCGGCGTCGGTGGTCCGCGCATGGCCGCCGCGGGCATGAACTCGCTCTTTCCCATGAGCGACATCGCCGTCATTGGTCCGGCTGCCATCATCGAGCATCTGCCGCAGCTCCTCCGCCGCATCCGCCAGACGGCGAGCGCGGCCATCGATTGCGCACCCGATGCGGTCGTCATCATCGACGCGCCTGAGTTCACGCATCGTGTCGCGCGTCGCATCCGCAAGGCGCAGCCAAATCTGCCGATCGTCGACTACGTCTCGCCGAGTGTTTGGGCGTGGCGCTCATGGCGCGCGCCGCGCATGCGCGCCTACATCGACGAGGTGCTGGCGCTGCTGCCCTTCGAGCCCGACGTGCACGTGCGTCTCGGCGGTCCGCCCTGCACGTACGTCGGCCATCCGCTGATCGAGCGCCGACACTGGATCGACGCGCTCGATCCGCAGGGGCTTCGCGAGCGCTTCGACCTGAAGGAGGGCCGGCCGGTGCTGCTCGTGCTGCCCGGCAGCCGCCGCAGTGAGATCACGCGGTTGTGGAATCCCTTCTCAGCGACGTTGCGGGCCCTGCGTGCGACGGGCCATCGGCTCGATGTGATCGTGCCGACCGTTGAGAACGTGCGCGATCTCGTCACCGAGCGCGTGAAGCAATGGCCGTTCCCGACGCACGTCATCGAGGACGAGGCCGACAAGTTCCGCGCCTTCAAGCTCGCGAATGCGGCGCTTGCCGCTTCGGGTACCGTGACGCTCGAGCTAGGCCTCGCAGGTTGCCCGATGATTGTCGCCTATCGCGTCGATCGCCTGGCGCTCCTTTTCCGCCGACTCGTGAAGCCACCGCATTTCGCGCTCGCCAATCTCGTGCTCGGTGAGCGCGCCTTTCCGGAGCTCATGCAGGAGTCGTGCGTACCGGAGCAACTGGCGCCCGCACTTGCGGCGCTGCTCACCGACACGCCCGAGCGCGCGGCGCAGCTCGCGGCACTCGCGCGTATACCCGATGCCATAACGACCGGCACCTCACCTGCGATCGCGGCTGCCATGCGCGTCCTCGCGCACGCCGAGCGCTGAAAAACAAAAAGACCACCGACCTTGCGGTCGATGGTCCCGAAATACTGAAAGATCGATCTACTCAGCGCTTTTCGACAGTCACGTAGTCGCGCTCGGTCGGACCGACGTAGAGCTGACGCGGGCGGCCGATCTTCTGCTCCGGATCCTCGATCATTTCCTTCCACTGCGCGATCCAGCCGACGGTGCGCGAGACGGCGAAGAGCGGCGTGAACATCGAAACGGGGAAGCCGATCGCACGGAGCACGATCCCCGAGTAGAAGTCGACGTTCGGGTAGAGCTTCTTCTCGATGAAGTAGTCATCGTGCAGCGCGATGCGCTCGAGCTCCATGGCGACGTCGAGGAGATCGTCCTTGATGCCGAGCTTGGCGAGCACTTCGTGGCAGGTCTCCTGCATGACCTTCGCGCGAGGGTCGTAGTTCTTGTACACGCGATGGCCGAAGCCCATCAGGCGCACGCCCTCGTTCTTGTCCTTCACGCGCTTGATGAACTCGGGGATGTTTCTGACGTGCCCGATCTCCTCGAGCATCTTGAGCGCGGCCTCGTTGGCGCCGCCGTGTGCGGGCCCCCACAGGCAAGCAATGCCTGCCGCGATGCAGGCAAAAGGATTGGCGCCCGAAGAACCCGCGAGGCGCACCGTCGACGTGGACGCATTCTGCTCATGATCGGCGTGCAGGATCATGATGCGGTCGAGCGCCTTCGATACCACCGGATCGACCTGGTAAGGCTCGCAAGGAACCGCGAAGCACATCTGCAGGAAGTTCGATGCAAAATCGAGATCGTTGCGCGGATAGATGAACGGCTGACCGACCGAGTACTTGTAAGCCATCGCCGCGATCGTTGGCATCTTCGCGATCATGCGATGGCTCGCGATGACGCGATGCTGCGGATCGTGAATGTCCGTGCTGTCGTGATAGAACGATGAAAGCGCACCGACCACGCCGCACATGATGGCCATAGGATGCGCGTCACGGCGGAAGCCGGTGAAGAACCGCGTCATCTGCTCGTGCACCATCGTGTGGCGCGTGATGTGGTTGTCGAATTCCTTGAACTGCGCGGCGGACGGCAGCTCGCCGTGGAGCAGGAGGTAGCAGACTTCGACGAAGTTCGACGCCTTGGCGAGCTGCTCGATCGGATAGCCGCGATAGAGCAGGATGCCTTCCTCGCCGTCGATGTACGTGATCTTCGACGAGCAGTTCGCGGTCGAGGTGAAGCCCGGGTCGTAGGTGAAGCAGCCGGATTCTCGGTAAAGCCTTCCGACATCGATCACGTCGGGCCCGATCGAACCCGATCGCACCGGCATCTCGACCTTTTTGTTCTTGATCAGAAGCGATGCCGTCCGGTCGCCATCGGGTGCTTTGGACCCATCATGTGCGTTCATGTCGATGTCCTTTGAACAGCGAGCCAATCCACGGGCGCTGCAGCGCCGTTGCCGCAATGCACCATAGCAGCGTGCCGCTGTTTAATAAAGCGGCAGAGGCTGCTCTGCGAGGCATCAAATAGTCGAGAATGGTCAACGTGTCTGGTCCCCCAGCCGGGCGATTGTCTCTGTCTTGCCAAGGGCGTGCATGACGTCGAAGACGGGTGGGGAGACGCTCCGTCCCGTGAGGGCCGCGCGCAGCGGCTGGGCCACCTTGCCGAGCTTGGCGCCGGTGGCCTCCGCAAATGTGCGGACCTGCGATTCGAGCCCCGCGGCGGTCCAGTCCGGGGCGTTCTCCAGGTGGGGAATGAGCGCGCGGAGGGTGACTTTCGCGTCGGCGTCCATGAGCTTGGCGGCCTTCTCGTCGAGCTGCAGGGGGCGCGCGGCAAAGAGGAAGCCTGCGCCATCCACGAGCTCGAGCAGGGTCTTGGCGCGCTCCTTGAGGCCGGGGAGTGCAATGCGGAGGCGATCCCAGCCGCCGTCGCGGGCCAGCATTGCAAGTTTGTCAGAGCCGCCGTCGATGACCGCGAGCAGCTCCTGGAGCCGCCGGACAAGCTCGTCGTCGCTGGCCTTGCGGATGTAGTGGCCATTGAGGTCGGCGAGCTTGGCGAAATCGAAGCGCGCCGGCGAGCGGCCGACCGCGTCGAGGTCGAACCATTCCACGAGCTGCTCGGTCGAGATGATCTCGTCGTCGCCGTGGCTCCAGCCGAGGCGCACGAGATAGTTGCGCATGGCTTCGGGCAGGTAGCCCATGGCGCGGTAGGCGTCGGTCGCCTCGGCGCCGTGGCGCTTCGACAGCTTGGCGCCGTCGGGGCCATGGATCAGCGGCACGTGCGCGAACACCGGCACGTCCCAGCCGCACGCGACATAGACCTGCGTCTGGCGCGCGGCGTTCGTGAGATGATCGACGCCGCGGATGACGTGCGTGATGCCCATGTCGTGATCGTCGACGACGACGGCAAAATTGTACGTCGGCGTGCCGTCCGAGCGCAGGATGATCATGTCGTCGAGATCCTTGTTCGGGATCACGACGCGGCCCTGCACCTTGTCGTCGACGACGGTCTCGCCGTCGCGGCGCGTCTTGAGGCGCACCGATGGCTTGACGCCCGCCGGCGCTTCCTTGGGATCGCGGTCGCGCCACGGGCTCTCGATGACCTGCGGACGGCCCTCGGCCTTGGCCTTCTCGCGCATGGCGGTCAGCTCTTCGGCCGTCAGGTAGCAGTTATAAGCGCCACCCGACGCGAGCAGGCCGAGCGCAACCTCGCGATGGCGATCGACGCGCGCGAACTGGAAGAGCGGATCGCCATCCCAATCGAGCTCCAGCCACTTGAGGCCGTTCGTGATGGCATCGACGTGCTCGGGCTTAGAGCGCTCGCGATCCGTATCCTCGATGCGCAGCAGGAACGTGCCGCCGGTGTGCTTGGCGTAGAGCCAGTTGAAGAGGGCCGTGCGGGCGCCGCCGATGTGCAGCATGCCCGTCGGCGAAGGCGCAAAGCGCGTGACGACCTTGCGGTCAGGTGTGGTCATTGAGGGGGCGCTCTCGTGTGAGCGTTGAGGGTTGGCGCCCCTCTAGCACAGGTTCGGCTGAGGAGTAACCCGCCCGCGCTTAGGTCTCGGCGCCGCCGTTGACCTGCAGCATCTGGCCGTTGACGAAGGCACCCGCATTCGACGCCAGCAGCGCCGCCATGGCCGCGACCTCGTCGGGCGTGCCGAGGCGGCCGACCGGCACGCGGGCGACCATGGGCTTGATATGGGCCGCCATGTGCGGGTCCTGCGCCTCGCCCATGATGGGGCCGGGCGAGATGATGTTCGTCGTGATGCCCTTGGGGCCGAACTCCTTGGCGAGGGCCTTGGTAAGACCCCACGCGGCGTGCTTGGCGACCGACACGGCAGCCCGCCCGTTGTAGCCGTGGATGGCATTCATGCCGGCAAAATTGACGATGCGGCCCCAGCCCTTGTCGAGCATCCCCGGTAGGGTCGCACGCGCGAGCCAGTACGCCGCCTTGTAGTCCGTATCGACGACGCGATCGAAGTCCGCCTCGCTCATCTCGAGGAATTTGCCGTCGGGCCGCAAGGCGGCGTTGTTGAGCAGCGCATCGATGGTGCCGAAGTGGCCAAGCGCCTCCTTGGCGATGCGCGCGCAGTCCTCGCGCTTGCCGACATCGCCCATGGCGACGAGCGCCTCCACGCCGAGCACTTCGACCTCGCGCGCGACGGCCTCGGCTGCTGCACGATCCTTCGCGCCGTTGACGACGACGTTGAAGCCGCCTTTCGCAAGCGCCAGCGCGCACGCGCGGCCGATGTTCTTGTTCGATCCGGTGATGAGTGCAGTGCGCGCGGCGCGGGGCATTTTCATATCTCCTTATTTGAGCGCTGCTTTGGCGGCGGCGACGATCTTGGCGGGCGAGATGCGTACCTCGTCCTCGAGTGGCGGTGCGAAAGGTACGGGAATGCGCGGCGCACCGAGGCGCTTTGCAACCTTGATGGCGGACGGGCCGAGCCGGTCGATCATGGTCGCGATGATCTCGGCGCCAAAGCCGCCGACCTCGACGGCCTCGTGCACCACGAGCAAACGGCCCGTTCGTGCGAGCGAGGTCGCGACCGCATCCTGGTCCCAGGGCCAGATCGTGCGCAGGTCGAAGACGTCCGCCTTGATGCCTTCGCCCGCGAGTTGATCGGCGGCGGTCAGCACGTTCGGCACGATGGCCGACCACGTGACGATCGTGAGGGCATCGCCTTGGCGCGCATGTCGCGCCGTGCCGAAGGGAATGGGCGCGATCTCGCCATCGGTCATGCTGCCGGGCGCGAGCCAGAGATCCTTCGGATCGAAAAACAGCACGGGATCATCCGAGCGGATCGCGGAAACGAGCAGACCGGCTTCATCCTCCGCATTCGAGGGCGCGACGACGACGACGCCCGGCAGGTGCGCGAACCATGCTTCGAGCATCTGGCTGTGCTGGGCGGCCGAGTTGCGCCACATGCCGTGCGGCATGCGCACGACGACGGCGGGCTTGGCCTGCCCGCCGAACATGTAGCGCACCTTGGCGATCTGATTGACGAGCTCGTCCATCGCGCACATGACGAAATCGAACATGCGCATCTCGATGATCGGCCGCGTGCCGACGAGCGCCGCGCCGAGGCCCGCGCCCATGATCGTCGACTCCGCGATCGGCGTGGACACGATGCGCGTCGCGCCGAACTCCTCGAGCATACCGCGGTACTGGCCCCAGAGGCCGCCGCGCCCGACATCCTCACCGAGCACCCACACGGTCGGATCGCGGCGCATTTCCTGGAGGACCGCGAGGCGACCCGCTTCGACGAGCGTTGTTTCAGCCATGGACCGCTCCCGCGTCCTGCACGTCCTCGAAAGCCGAGGCCATGCTCGGCCATGGCGCGGCGTTGGCCGCTTTCCTGCCGGCGAGCATTTCGGCGCGCGCCGCGCCGGCGATCTCGTCCAACTGCGCAGGTGCGATGCCACGCTCGACGAGTACGGCTTTGAGACGCGCGATCGGACAGCGGGTTTTCGCCGCTTCCACCTGCTTGGGATCGCGCCATGCCGCCGCATCCGTGGCGGTGTGGCCGCTCCAGCGATAGGTGTGCGCATGGATCATGCGCGGGCCGCCGCCACCGCGAACTTCGCCGATGAGGTGCGCGGCCGTCTCCTCGACGGTGAGCGGGTCATTGCCGTCGATCGTAACCGCGGGCACGCCGATCGCGTTGGCGCGCGCGGCGGGGCCGTCGCCAGCGGTCACGGTGCGCGTCTCCGTATGTGCGGCGACGCCGTTGTCCTCGCAGACGAAGAGGACGGGGAGCGTATAGATCGCCGCCCAGTTCAGCGCCTCGAGAAAGGGCCCGCGGTTCGTCGCGCCATCGCCGAACATGCAGACGACGATCGCATCCGACTTGAGGAGCTTGAGGCCCTGCGCTGCGCCGACCGCGATCGGCAATCCGCCCGCGACGACGCCATTCGCGCCGAGCATGCCGACGGAGAAATCGGCGATGTGCATGGAGCCGCCCTTGCCACCGCAGTATCCGCCCTCGCGTCCGTACAACTCGAGGTACATCGTGGCCGCGTCGGCGCCTTTGGCGAGCGCATGGCCGTGACCGCGATGATTGGAGGTGAGGCGGTCATCGGTGCGCAGGCTCGCGCAGACGCCGGCGGGGATCGCCTCCTGTCCGAACGAGACGTGCAGGGGGCCGGGGATCTCGCCCGCCTTGTAGGCTTCGAGTGCCGTTTCCTCGAAGGTGCGGATCCGCACCATCATGCGGTAGAGGTCGGTGAGGCGTTTGAGATTGTCGCCGGCCGGCGCCGGCGTCCCTCCTGCTGTGGCCACGTTCGGGCTCCATTCTTGCGGGCGTTTCCTTTAGGGGAGGAACATCCGGCAGGGGGGCGGAAAAAGCAAGGCAATGGGCCGGTCGGGTCCTATGCTGGCCACGCGCGGCGCGAGCGACTATATATCCGGCCATGATCCTGACACCCGAGGAGATCGCCCGCTACAAGCGCCATCTCGTGCTGCGAGACGTGGGCGGGCAGGGCCAGCAGAAGCTCAAGGCAGCGCGCGTGCTGGTCATCGGTGCCGGCGGGCTCGGTTCGCCCGTTGCCATGTATCTCGCGGCGGCCGGCATCGGCACACTCGGCATCATCGATGACGACACCGTTTCCCTCGACAATCTTCAGCGCCAGATCGTGCACGACACCGCGAGTGTCGGTACGCTCAAGGTCGAGAGCACGCGGGAGACGCTCGGACGCATCAATCCGCATGTGAGCGTCGAAACGCACGCGACGCGCATCACGGCCGGGAACGCCCTCGACCTCATCACCAAGTACGATCTCGTGATCGACGGCTCGGACAACTTCGCGACGCGCTATCTCGTCTCCGATGCCTGCTACTTCGCGAAGCGGCCGCTCGTGTTCGGCGCGCTCGGCGCTTTCGACGGCTACATCACGACCTTCAAGCCGCATGAGACGAAACCTGACGGCACGCCGTGGCCGACATACCGTTGCATCTTTCCCGAGGCGCCGCCGCCGGGCACGGTTGCGAACTGTGCCGAGGTCGGCATTCTCGGCGCGGTGGCTGGCGTCGTCGGCACGCTGCTCGCGACGGAGGCGCTGAAGGAGATCCTCGGCATCGGCGAGACGCTCGCGGGCCGGCTCATGATCTACGACGCGCTCGCCAGTCGCTTCGAGCAGGTGAAGGTCGCGTGGGATCCGGAGAACGCGCTCAGCGGCCGTCACGCGACGATCAAGGATCTCTCGATCCATGCCGGCGCGGGTGATGGGGAAGTTTGCGTGGCCTAACACTTCCCCTTCTCCCCGTCAGAACGGGGAGAAGGGGAAAGTCTATTCCTCCCGCACCAGCTTGAACTCGTGCTGCAGCGACCAGAACGGGCTCGTCAGGCCCGCGTCGGCTGCAGCCTTCGGATCGGCGTGCTGCGTGATCTCGCACACAAGACTGTCCTTCACGCCGAACACGACGTCCGACGCGAGATAGGGATCGCCCTTGTCGAAAAGGTGCGTGACGATCGTCTGGTAGCCGGGCGCGGAGACGATGAAATGAATGTGCGCCGGGCGATATGGATGGCGGCCAAGCGCGCGGAGAAGATCGCCGACGGGCCCGTCGGAAGGGATCGGATAGAACAGTGGCTTCGATGAGCGGAACCAGTAGCGGCCATCGGTGCCGGTGACGAAGCGTCCGCGCAGGTTCATGTCCGGCTGGATGTCCTTCTGCTGGACATCGTAGAAGCCCTCGCTGTTCGCCTGCCAGACGTCCAGCGTCGCGCCTTCAATGGCTTTGCCGTTCTCGTCCACGACGGTGCCGGCGACGATCAGAGGCTCGCCCTTGTCCTCGAGGTTGATCGTATCGCCCATCTGCCTCAACGGCGCGGCCGCGACGTGGAAAGGCCCGAGTACGGTCGTCTCAGTCGCGCCCGAGGGCTTGCGATGATTGATGGCGTCGACCAGCATGGAAACGCCGAACGTATCCGAGAAGAGGATGAACTCCTGCCGCCAGTCGTTGCACCAGTGGCCCGTCTCGGTGAGGAATTTTATGGCCGTCAGCCATTCCTCCTCGGTCGGCTCCACTTCCTTCACGACGGCGTGGAGATGGCGGACCACGCTCTCCATGACTAGGCGGAGGCGCTCGTTCTTGGCGCTCGCCATGGCGGCGACGACGAGGTCGGCGGAGCGCGTCTCGTCGAAGGCAAACTGCGTCGTTCCATCGGCGCTCATCGTATTCCTCCCTGACAACGGCCTGTTGGTCGGCTCATGGCCCCACAATGAGCCGTCACGGGCGGGGTGGTAAAGACCATAACTGCGTGTCACGCGGGGGAGTTTCACCCCAGGTGCGCGAATCGGCGCCGAGGCTTAGAATTGCCGAACTTGCGGGTATCGGTTGCGCGAGCGTGGCCCTGCGGTGCCGCACCTGAGGAAATGAGACGCACCATGCGCCATCGCGCACTTGTCGGGGTCTTTGCAGCCGTACTGTCCATGCTGACGCTGCTCACGGCGCTGGCGCCGCCGCTTGCCGCGCAGGGGCCGGCCGGCGACGTGCGGCCTTACGACGCCAAGCTCATGCGCCTCGCCGAGATCCTCGGCGCGGTGCACTATCTGCGCGAGCTCTGCGGCGCCAACGAGGGGCAGACCTGGCGCAAGCGCATGGAAGAACTCATCGAGGGCGAGGGCAATGCCTCGCTCCGCCGCGCGCAGCTCACGAGCCGGTTCAACAACGGCTATCGCAGCTACAGCCGCACGTATCAGTCCTGCACGCCTTCGGCGCAGACTGCGGTCACGCGCTTCCTCGCCGAGGGGGCCGAGATCGCGACCGAGCTCGCCAAGACGTCACAGTAGGATCAGACGATCCTGCCCGAGATGAACTTCATTGCGACCTCGGAAAGCAGTAGTGCGCCGAAGCCGATCAGAAGGAGGCTCGCCAGGCGATTGAGAAGCCGCAGCATGTCCACATCCATGCGATTGCGGAAGCGGCTGATCGTGTGCGAGAGCACGACCCACCACAACAGGCTGCCGCCCATGATCGCGGCGACCATCGTGAAGGCATCGATATAGGTTTCGACTTCGACGTACGAGCTGACGCCGCCGAAGATCGCGAAGAGGCCGAGCACGGCGCCAGGGTTGGTGATCGTGAGGAAGAAAGTTTGCGGAATATCCCACGCGAAAGCGGCAAGCGACGGGCGCTGGCCGTCGGCATTCTCGTCGCGAAAGATTTGCGGCCGCGTGAAATAGAGGCGGATGCCGAACGCGACCAGAGCGAGGCCGCCGATCGTCTGGACGGTCATGCGATAGTGCCGGATCACGCCCGTCACGGCGCCGACGCCGAGCGCCGCGAAGAGTGCGATGAGGCCATCGCCGATGACGACGCCAAGCCCCGCCGCGACGCCGCCCCAGAACCCGCGCTCGAGGGAGCGCTGCAGGCACAGAAGATTGACCGGGCCGACCGGCATGGCGATCAGCACACCAATCATGATGCCGGCCGGAATGATCAGTGGATTGGGTAGGAATGTCATCGGGCGCGTCGCCCGGCGTGCAAACGGCGATTGCGGCTCGGGCAATGAATATCGGAACGGTCCTGGCGCGGTCGCGGCTCCACGATCGCCACGCAGCGCGCGGCATGTCGGCATCGGAAAGTGCTTCGCGGCGGTCTGCGCACGCCGGGCTCGTCTCCATCACGTGCAGCGAGATCGCTGCAATATGTCAGCTGCGAGTACTCCTTAGTGGTGCCTCATCGCATTGTCCACGGCCGAGGGTGCGTCCGCCGCAAACTTGTGCGCGGAATGCCGCTGTACGGAGGATCGGAGCCGGCCGACTAGACTAAGGTATCATCAAGCCGAACTGGAGCCGCCCGATGATGTGAGCAGGCGCTCGATGCGCCGCTGCTGCTCGTTGCTGCGCCAGACGTTCTCGATGAGAAACGGCTCCGCGCCCGCGATGGCCGGCTTGAAGATCACATCGCCCGTGCCGAGCCCGAGAAAGCCGAGACCTAACAGCTTGTGGCGAAAGAGATCGTCCGGGGCGCGACGCATGAGCATCCCGCGCGTGTCGTAGACGAGGCCGGTGGCATTGCCGAGCCGGTGACGCTCGACCACTTGGCCACCGGCGAAGCGCCAGTACGTGAGCTGGTCGATGAAGAAGACGACGACGATCCAGATGAGCAGCAGTCCCGTCGACATCATCATGTAGAACGCGAGGTTCATGTGCAGGCGGATTTCCGGCACGAAGCGGAAGACCGAGCCGAGCCCCCACTGCCATTCGATGCCGACGAGCGCCAGCGCCACGAGGGCCGCGATGATGAACGTGTGCAGCACCCGCGCCCGCACATTCGTGAAGACGATGACGAAAAGGACGACGGCGACGTAGGAGATGCCGAGCCAGCTTTCCGGGAAGAACTTGATCTGCTTGCCGGCGAAGGGGACCGGGACGTTGTTGAGGTACGTCGCGAGTGCGCACATGTAGCCGTAGAACCAGACGACCCACCAGTAGAGGATGTTGGAGTGGGCGACGAGGCGAACCTCGCGCGGTGCCGCGGCCCGTTGGGCCTGGGCGTGCATTCTCGCAGCTCTCATCGCGGCGGCGTCGCCACCCGCGTCCCGTGCTTCGGCCATGTGCGTGACCTTTCCCCTGGAATGGTGACGCGCCCGGCCGAGCCCCGCGGTGCCGGACGCAGGCAGAAGCTACGGCAGAGCAGGCCATGGCGACAAGGGCCGCGCGTTGGACGGCCAACCCCGCGCCGCCGCCGGGCCGGCGCTTGCTGCGACTCGAGCTTGCACTCTGATCGCGTTATGACATATCAGGCTCTCGGGTGGATTTGATGGGGAGCAGGCCATGAAGACATACAGCGGCGCGCGCGAGTTCGACGGACTGGTCGTTCTGGTCGACGGGGCGCCGCTCCCCGAGCACTACGAGGTCAAGCAGTTCACGACCTGGGGTTTCGAGTGGACATACGAAGGCGAGAGCCCGCAGCAGCTCGCGCTGGCGGTGCTCTACGATCACCTGCGCGATGGGCCGCGGGCGATCGCGCTCTCGGAGCCGTTCATGCGCGAGGTCGTCTCCGATCTCGACAACGACTGGACGCTGACGAGCGACCAGGTCCAGGCCGCGATCGATCGCATCGAGGGGAAGAAGTAGCTTCTCCCCTCTCCCCGCTCTTGCGGGAGAAGGAGAGACGTCACTTCACCGGCTGGAGCTCATTCACCCAGGTGACGAAGTTCTCGAGCGGCTCGCGCTCCGTGGTGAAGGAGTTCACCTTCGCGCTCGTGTCGGGATAGCCTAGCCCCATGCCGCAGATGATGATCTCGTCATCCGGAACGCCGAGGCGGGCGCGCAGAACCTCATGGAAATTCGCGAGAGCTGCCTGCGGGATGGTCTCGAGCCCGAACTGGCGTGCTGCGATCATGATCGATTGGATGAACATGCCGGTATCGAGCCATGAGCCCTTTTCGAGCTGGCGGTCGATCGAGAAGATGAAAGCGGTCGGCGCGCCGAAGAACTCGTAGTTCTGCCGGCGCTGGGAATTCATGCCCGCCTTGTCCTCGCGCGTGATGCCCATGGTGCTGTAGAGCCCCCAGCCGCACGCGCGGCGGCGCGCGAGATAAGGCTCGTACCACTTGGTCGGATAGTATTCGTATTCGCGCGTGCCTTCACCGACCGTGTCGTAGCGATGGCAGAGATCCGCGACGATCTGATCGCGCGCCGCGCCGTCGACGACGTGCACTTTCCATGGCTGGATGTTCGAGCCTGAGGGGGCGCGCCCTGCCGTCGTCAGGATGCGCGCGATCAGCTCGCGCGGGACGGGTGTCTTCAGGAAGGCGCGTGTCGACTTGCGGCCGCGGATCGCATCCTCGACGGTGATGGCGCGCTCCATGGGCGTGCGGCTGGCGTCGTTCATCGTGCTCTCGTCCCTGCGCTCGTTTTTCTGCTGATGGCACGAGATAGCAGGCGCAAGGAGCAGGCTCCAGCCGCAATCGCGCGTTCGATAGGCCCATGCGGAGCCCGCAGCCCTCGGATCAGCCGTGCGGGCGTTCGTTCTGCAGGGAGAAATGGTGGATCCGCGGCGGGCTGGCTCCAGGTGACGCTGCGAGCGTCGCAATGCCGTCCAAACGGCTGACGTCAATTCCGAAAAGTCCGATGGGCTGCGCGGGGTCGCTGACGAGTGCGCGTGCACGCTCCGCGACGGCGTCCGCACCGGGGCCATTGGCGATGATGCCGAGCGTCTCGAGCAGTGCCCCGATGCCTGTTGCGCGCAGCTTTCCGATGGCCTCGAGCCGCGTCCAGGCTGCGAGAAAGCGCAGATCGGGATCGCCCTCGGACAGGGCGACATCCGGCAGCACGGCCGCGCCGGCAATCTCGATCAGCTCGCGGCGCTGGGCACTCATGCGGATCGAACGGCGAATCTCGGCGTCGATGCCAATCATTCCTTCATCGCAGACGGCAATCAGCACGAGCTCGCCCGTATGCGTGAGGCTAAAGTCGCCCTTCCAGCCCGCGACGCAGGGCTTTGCCGTTGCGTTCGGCTGTTCGAATAAGATCGGATGGCCGATGCGGTCTGCGAGCACGAGGTGCAGCGCCGTGTGCGCGGCGACCCAACGTTCGCGCTGGGCCGCATCGACGAAGCGTTCGGCGCGCGCTTGCTCCGGCTCGGTCAGCAGTGCGCGCGACCCGTGCACGGCAAGCAGCGCCGCGGTCTCGGTCGCGAGATCGACGATCCACACATCGCCGGCGGAGTGCAGTGCCTGTGCTGGACGGGCGCTGCCGGTCACGCGTCTACCGTCGGCTGGTCGCTGCTGGGCTGGCCGCCAGCGGTGCCTTCGTGCGCAGCGTCTCGCCGGCCAGCAATGCGCGGCAGGCGCTGAGCTCCGAGATCGCAGCCTCCACGACATCGCGGTCGGCGTGCAGTACATCGGCGCGCGTGCGTCGCGGCTTGCGTGATGATGCCGTGCGAGGGCCTTTCGGGGCCGGCGGGCTCGCGCCCTCACCAACTGCAGGCGCCGCCGCAAGCAGCGCCGCGGCATCGCCCGAAGCGAGGCGCTTGACGATCTCCACGCCTTGCTCCTTGAGGATCCGCTGCACGCCGCGGATCGTGTAGGCATCCCGATTGAGGAGCGTCTGGATGCCTTTGATCAGCTCGACATCCTCGGGCCGATAGAAGCGTCGGCCGCCGCCTCGCTTCAGCGGCTTCAGCTGTTTGAAGCGCTGCTCCCAGAATCGCAGTACGTGCTTCGGCACGTCCAGCTCGGTGGATACCTCGCTGATCGTGCGGAATGCATCCGCCGACTTCGCCATGACATTGCCCCGCCGTGTTCATGGCTCCATGCCGTCGCCCAACGACACGAGGCCATCCCTAGGTCCCAATTCCGAAATGCGCGATGCTGTGATCCGACCCTCCAGTCCGATAACCGGAGTCACTCACGATAATAGGATCATAATCCTGCTCAGGTGATTCGGAAATTCACGCACGCCTCGATGGCTCGCCGAATTTCTCCGATCACATCCCCCGAAACCTACTCGGCGGCTTTCCGCCGGTTGAGGCGCGTATTGATGCGATCCTTCATGATATTGCTCGGTCGAAAGACCAGCACCCGGCGCGGCGTGATCGGCACCTCTTCACCGGTCTTGGGATTGCGGCCCATGCGCTGCGCCTTGGCCCGCACGCCGAATGACCCGAACGAGGATAGCTTGACGCCCTCGCCCTGCGAAAGCGTCTCCGAAATTTCGCTGAGTACGCGCTCGACGAGCTCTTGTGACTCGTTCCGTGGCAGACCGACCTTGCGCACCAAAGCGTCCGCCAGATCCGCACGGGTCAATGTTTTGCTGCCCATTGGTAAACGCCTCCCCGATGCTTGATTATGGAGAAGCTACCGGCAGCGCGCCGGGCGGTCAATGCCTGTGAACAACAACCGGCTGATATCGCAATCAAAATTGTTCCGCAGCAACAGGCCGGGCCGGCGCATGTTACAGCGCACGGCGCATTGTTCACCAGCGCGCGAGCACCGCACCCCAGGTAAATCCGCCGCCCATGGCCTCCATGAGGACGAGATTGCCCTCCTTCAGGCGATGCTCCTCGAAGGCCTGGTTCAGCGCCAGCGGGATCGACGCGGCCGATGTATTCCCGTGTTTTGCCAGCGTTGTCATGATTTTATTGGGGCTGACGCCGAGCCGCTTGGCAATGCCGTCGAGAATGCGCTGGTTGGCCTGGTGGGGGACGAAAAGATCGATCTCCTCGGCGGCGTAACCGGTCTTGACGAGCGTTTCCTCGATGACGCCGGAGATCTTCTGGATGGCGTGGCGGAAGACCTCCCTGCCATTCATGCGCAGGTGACCTGTGGTTTTGGTCGATCCAGGACCGCCGTCGACGTAGAGCAGATCCTCGTAGCGTCCGTCCGAGCGGATGCGGGCGGCGAGGATGCCGCGGTCCTCGCGCGTGCCTTTCTGCGGCTGTGCCTCGAGCACCACCGCGCCCGCGCCGTCGCCGAACAGCACGCACGTCCCGCGGTCGGACCAGTCGAGAATGCGCGAGAAAGTCTCGGCGCCGACGACGATCGCGCGCTTGAATAGGCCGGTCTTGAGGAAGTTGTCGGCCGTCGTCATGGCATAGACGAAGCCGGAGCACACGGCCTGGACGTCGAAGGCAGCGCCGTTCGTGATGCCGAGCCCAGCCTGGATGCGGACGGCCGTCGCGGGGAATGTGCGGTCGGGTGTCGCCGTCGCGCAGATGATGAGATCGATGTCGCCGGGGGCGATGCCGGAGCGCACCAGCGCCTGCTTCGCGGCGGCGATGCCGAGGTCGGAGGTCAGCTCGTCTTCGGCGGCAATGTGGCGCTGCTTGATGCCCGTGCGCTCGGTGATCCAGGCGTCGGTCGTATCGACGATGCGCGAGAAGTCGTCGTTGGTCATGACGCGCTTCGGGAGATAAGCGCCCACGCCACGGATAACCGATCTGATGACGGCCACTTTGCTTTACCTCGCGAGATTTTCTCGTCCCGGCCAGTGCCGGCGAATGCGTTTCCTGCCTCAGTTCTCCGGGATCGCGGCCAGCTTGCCGTTGAAGGCGTCGAGGTCCGACGCGATCCGCCCTTTGAGGTCGCCCGCGGCCATCTCGTAGCCGACATTGATCGCGCTCGCAAAGCCGAAAGCGTCCGTGCCGCCGTGGCTTTTGACCGCGATTCCCTCGAGGCCGAGAAACACGCCGCCATTGACGCGGCGCGGGTCCATGCGGTGGCGGAGGGTCCGGAAACCGGGTTTGGCCAGCAGGGCGCCGATCTTGGTTACCAGCGATTGTGTCATGGCCTCACGGAGATAGACCCCGATCTGGCGCGCGGTGCCTTCGGCCGTTTTGAGCGCGATATTGCCGGCAAAGCCCTCGACGACGACCACGTCGACGTCGCCCCGGCCGATCTGGTCGCCCTCGACGAAGCCGCGATAGTCGAGCGGCAGGCCGAGCTCGGGAAGCTTCAGCCAGGCGTGCGCCTGCTTCACCTCGTCGGCGCCCTTGATCTCTTCGACGCCGACATTGAGGAGGCCGACGCTCGGGCGCTCGATCTTGAGGTAGGCGCGCGCCATGGCGGCACCCATGAGGGCGTACTCCGCAAGCTGGCGCGCCGAAGCGCCGATATTGGCGCCGACGTCGAGCACGATCGATACGCCTCTGACTGTCGGCCAGAAGGCTGCGATTGCCGGGCGCTCGATGCCGGCCATGGGCCGCAGAACGAGCCTCGACATGGCCATGAGCGCGCCGGTATTGCCCGCCGAAAGCGCCGCCTGCGCCGCGCCCTCCCGCACCTGCTCGAGCGCGAGCCACATGCTCGTGCCCTTGCCGCGCCGGACAGCCTGGCTCGGCTTGTCCTGCATGGAGATCGCGGTGTCGGTGTGCACGATCCGCGAGGCGCCGGCGAGGGCCGGGAAGGCCTTCAGCTCCGCTTCTATGCGATTGCGATCGCCGCACAGGATGAAGCCGATCCCCGGATGGGATGCGAGAGCCATGGCGGCTCCCGGCACGGTCACCGGAGCACCATGGTCGCCCCCCATCGCATCGATGGCGATTATGCGAGGCTCTGCCATATGATTCTTGTCTGTTCTTCCGGAGGGCGGCTTAGCTGATACGCGGCGACGTGTCCCTGATTCCCCCAAGGCCGCCTGAGCTGCAAAACCGCCCGAACATAGCGCTTTGCAGAGGCGGCACAACTGATTTTACGCACCGCGACTATCTGCGGCGACGAGCGGCCACAGGCCGGGGAAACAGCCTCAGCAAAGCGTGATCGTCGCTCGCGCACGTGCGGCAAATCATGTTAAGAGCCGCAGGAACGAATGCGAAACGACATGCTAAGCGATTGGCGCGCGGCCGGGCTCATCGTTACTCGGTGATCAGGCTTGCGCCGAGCTTCGAACGGGGTGGGTTCGATGAGCGACGCCGACCGGGATCGGCTGGTTTCGAGCGTCAAGCGCGAGGTCGATGCCTTCGAGGCGTCGATCCGTCCGCAGTCGCTCGACGAGTTCGTCGGCCAGGAAGCCGCGCGCAGCAATCTCCGCGTTTTCATCCAGGCTGCCAGGGGGCGTGGCGATGCGCTCGATCATGTGTTGTTCGCCGGACCTCCGGGCCTCGGCAAGACGACGCTCGCGCAGATCATGGCCAAGGAGATGGGCGTCGGATTTCGCTCGACGTCCGGTCCCGTCATCGCCAAGGCGGGCGATCTCGCAGCGCTGCTGACGAATCTGGAGGAACGCGACGTCCTCTTCATCGACGAGATCCATCGTCTGAGCCCCGCCGTCGAGGAGATCCTCTATCCGGCCATGGAGGATTATCAGCTCGATCTGATCATCGGCGAGGGCCCTGCGGCGCGCTCGGTGAAGATCGATCTCGCGAAATTCACCCTCGTTGGCGCGACCACTCGCGCGGGCCTGCTGACGAACCCGCTGCGCGACCGCTTCGGCATCCCGATCAGGCTCAATTTCTACACGATCGACGAGCTCGAAAAGGTCGTGAGCCGCGGCGCGCGTGTGCTCGGCACGCGCATGTCGCCCGATGGCGCACGCGAGGTCGCGCGCCGCTCGCGTGGGACGCCGCGCATTGCCGGCCGGCTCTTGCGGCGCGTGCGCGACTTCGCGACCGTCGATGGCGTCGCCATCATCGATGCGGCCGCCGCCGACCGCGCCCTCAATCTGCTCGAGGTCGACAACGAAGGCCTCGACGCCCTCGATCATCGCTACCTTAACTGTATTGCGAAAAACTACGACGGCGGCCCCGTCGGAATTGAGACGATTGCGGCGGCCCTCTCGGAGGCGCGTGATGCCTTGGAGGAGGTCGTCGAGCCATTTCTTCTTCAGCAGGGGTTCATCGGGCGGACGCCTCGTGGCCGTGTTCTGACGCTACGAGCTTACCGTCATCTCGGGCTGACCGGTCCAGCGCGCTCATCCGCCGCACAGATCGGTCTTTTCGAGGCCACCTCGGACGAGGACGATGAGGCTGCCGCGTCGGGAAGCGGCTGACGCCGTATGGCCGCGAGGCTCGATCCGGATTCGATCGAGTGTTGATTCAGGTTTTCTCACGGGGCGACTGGTGAATGTTTACGCGTCGCGCATTCCTCAAGACCGTTGCGGGCTTCGGGATCACGACATTCGGTTTCAGCGGCTATGCGCTGGGTGTCGAACCTTGGCGCCACCGCATCGTGCGGTACCGTCCGCGTCCCGCCGCATGGCCGCGTGATCTCCATCTGAGGGTCGCACTCGTCGCGGACATCCACGCCTGTGAGCCGTGGATGGATCTCGAACGCATCGAGCAGATCGTCGCCGATACGAACGCGCTCAAGCCCGATCTCGTTCTGCTGCTCGGTGACTACATGGCGCATCATCGCTTCGTGCAGCGGCAAATTCCTGCCAAGGAATGGGCCAGCGTTCTCGCGCGCTTCAAGGCGCCGCTCGGGACCCACGCCATTCTCGGCAATCACGACTGGTGGGACGATCGCGAAGCCTTCGACAAGCGGCGCGGGCCCGTCAGGGCACATCGCGCGCTCGAAGCGGCCGGCGTTCCCGTCTACGAGAACGACGCGCGGCGTCTCATGAAGGATGGCCGGCCGTTCTGGCTTGCCGGCCTCGGCGATCAACTGGCCTTCCGCGATGTGCGGCAGGGCCGCCTGCGCCGCCGCGTACAGTTCGAGGGCGTCGATGACCTGCCGGGCACGCTCGAGAAGATCACCGACGATGCGCCGGTGCTGCTCATGGCGCACGAGCCGGACATCTTCCCGCTCGTGCCGGAGCGCGTTTCCCTGACGGTGGCCGGTCATACGCACGGTGGACAGGTGGCGCTCGCCGGCTTCGCGCCGATCGTGCCGTCCGCCTATGGCCGGCGCTTCACCCGCGGCCTCATCGTCGAGGAAAAGCGGCATCTCATCGTATCCGCGGGCCTCGGCTGCAGTGGTCTGCCGGTGCGCTTCGGCGTGCCTCCGGAGATCGTTCTCGTCGAGCTCGGAGAGCGACATGCCTGATCCGGCGGCATGGCCCGACCTTGCCGGCCGCATGGTGAGCGAGGGCGAGGGAAGACGCCACCACGTGCTGCCGGTGCGCGTCTACTTCGAAGACACAGATTTTTCCGGCCTCGTCTATCACGCGAGTTACCTGCGCTGGTGTGAGCGCGGCCGCTCCGACTATCTGCGGCTCGTCGGCAATGAGCATCGCACCCTGATCGAAGGCGGCGACGGCGCGGAGCCCTCCGCGTTCGTCGTGCGGCGGATGCATCTCGAATATCTCAAGCCCGCGCGTATCGACGACGTGCTCGA
>JAEWIJ010000031.1 GCA_023387235.1 Pseudomonadota bacterium | reverse complement strand
CGGTAACTTCGGGGGCGCTGATCTGGGGCTATGCCTACAACGGCATCGAGCAGCTTGTCGTTCGCGAGCTGACCAATGCCGGGCCCGACCTCACGCACTTCGTGCACGATCGCTTCGGCAACGTCATTGCCGAGAGCGACGGCACCGGACCCCGGCGGCACCAGGCGCGAATACATCTGGCTGCCGGAGGCGGAGATCGCGCCGACGTTCGGCGCACGGGCTCAGGTCGACCGGCCGCTTGCGGCCGTCGACGGCGTCGGCACCATGAGCCCTGTGCTCAGGCAAAGGCCTTCAGATCCTCGAACGCCAGGTTGCCCGGCACGATGGTGATCGGCACGAGGAAGCTCCCGGCCATCTGGCCCGAGCCGATCGCCGAGACGAGGGGGCCTGGGCCCTTGGGATCGGTCGAGGCGCCGAGGACCAGGATGGCGATGTCCTCGTCGTCCTCGATGGCCTTCACGATCTGCTCGGACTTGGTGCCTTCGAGGATGACCTCCTCGTGCTCCAGGGCCTCGAAGCCCGCATTGTTGAGCTTGCGCCGCATGAGCCGGAAGAGCGCCTTCGCCTTGTTGGTCTCCTCCTCGAGCTGCACCTGCCGGATGCCGGCCCAGTGCTGATATTCCTGCGGCTCGATGACGTAGAGGAGCAGCAGCTTGCCGCTCGTATGCGAGATGCGCAGCGCCGCGTAGAAAAGCGCGGATTCGACCTCCGGGGATTCGTCGACCACCACCAGGAATTTCCTGTGGTGCCCCTGCTCGAAGACCCGTCTCTGCTTGGCCATGGAGTGACCTGCCCTTGCTGGGGGCGCGCAGCGATCCGCGCGCCTTAGCTCACCTCGCCTGCGTCCAGCCTATCACGAACGGACGAAGCCGACGATGTCCTTGACCTCGTCCATGATCGGTTGGGCGATTTCACGCGCACGCCGGGCGCCGTCGGCGAGAATGCGGTCGATCTCGGCCGGATCGGCGGAAAGCCGCGTCATCTCGGAAGTTATGGGCGCGAGCTTGGCCACGGCCAGATCGGCGAGCGCCTTCTTGAAGGTCGAGAACTGGCCGCCGCCGAACTCCTTCAAGACAGATTCCTGCGTCGAGCCCGCCAGCGCCGCGTAAATGCCGGTGAGGTTGTCGGCCTCGGGACGGTTGTCGAGCCCCTTCGGCTCGGATGGGAGCGCGTCAGGGTCCGTCTTCGCCCGCTGGATCTTGCGCGCGATCGCGTCCGCATCGTCCGTGAGGTTGATGCGCGAGAGGTCGGAAGGGTCCGACTTGGACATTTTCTTAGTGCCGTCACGCAGGCTCATGACGCGTGTCGCGGGCCCGAGAATGATCGGCTCGGGCTGCGGAAAGAACATCCCGTCCGCATAGCCCTTGGCGACGATCGGTTCGCGCCAGTCGTTGTTGAACTTCTGCGCGATGTCGCGGGCAAGCTCCAGATGCTGCTTCTGGTCCTCGCCGACGGGCACGTGCGTGCCGCGATATACGAGGATGTCCGCTGCCATGAGGTTCGGATAGGCGTAGAGACCGACCGAGGCGTTCTCGCGATCCTTGCCCGCCTTCTCCTTGAATTGCGTCATGCGGTTCAGCCAGCCGAGCCGGGCGACGCAATTGAAGATCCAGGCCAGCTCCGCGTGCTGGTGCACCTGGCTCTGGTTGAAGAGGATGCTGGTCTTCGGGTCGATGCCGCAGGCGATATAGGCCGCGGCGGCGCGTCGGATCGACTGGCGCAGCTCCTCCGGCTCCAGCCACTCGGCGGTGATCGCGTGGAGGTCGACGACGCAGTAGATGCACTCGTGCGTCTTCTGCATGGCCACCCAGTTGATGAGCGCCCCCAGATAGTTGCCGAGGTGCAGGCTGCCGGTCGGCTGCATGCCTGAGAAGACGCGGGGTTTGAGCTCGATCATCGTTCAGTGTCCTGGTGGAAGCGCGCCGGTTTATGGCCTGCCCATTGGGCGGCGGCAAGGGGTGGCGTGTGACAGCCCGCGCGGAGGCTTAACCCCCGCGGCACTATTGCTCAGACATCAGATTGGGAACCCGGACCGTCATTCGGCCGTTCAGTCGGCGAGCAGCGCGGCTCCTCCGCGCTTTGATCCCCAGAACATCGAGATCCGCACAAAATGGCCGACACTGCCGATCGCCCGACGCTCCCCACGCACGGCGCTGCGACCCTGCCGAGCGTGACGGTCGACAGCTACAACCTGGAGCTCGAGGACGCCGACGGCTTCATCGGCGACAAGGCCCGACGCGATGCCTTCCGCGAGGCGCTCGACGACTGGCGCAAGCGCCACAAGGCGGCTGCCGGCGACGATCCGCTCGGCGATACCAAGACCGCCGACATCAGCAAGAAGCAGCTCGACGAGCTGCTCGCGAGCGGCTCCGTCGAAGCGGCCGGCATCGTTCTCAGCGCGATCGAGGATTACGCGCAGGCACTCTTCACGGTGCTGCACCGCTTTCTCAAGAACAAGGCCTGGGCCGGGACGGAGGCCATCGTCTTCGGCGGCGGATTTCGCGCGAGCCGCATCGGCGAACTCGCCATCGGCCGCGCCGGGGCGCTGCTCAAGGCGGAGGACTTCGATGTCGATCTCGAGCTGATCACGCATGATCCCGACGAGGCGGGCCTGATCGGCGCGGCGCACCTCCTGCCGGCGTGGATGCTCGAAGGGCATAGCGGCATTCTTGCCGTCGATATCGGTGGCACGAACATTCGCGCCGGCATCGTCGAGCTGCGGCTCGGCAAGGCCAAGGATCTCTCCTCGGCCCGCATTGCCGAGTCGCATCTGTGGCGTCACGCCGACGAGAAAGTCTCCCGGACGGAAACCATCGAGCACCTGACGGATCTGCTGCAGTCGCTGATCAAGACGGCGAAGAAGGAGAAGATCTCGCTCGCGCCGGTCGTCGGCGTCGGATGTCCCGGCATCATCGAGGCCGACGGCAGTATTGCGCGCGGCGCGCAGAACCTGCCGGGCAACTGGGAAAGCAGCCGCTTCAATTTCCCGACAGCCGTCATCGAGAGCATTCCACACATCGGTGATCACGAGACCATGGTCGTCATGCACAATGACGCCGTCGTGCAGGGACTGAGCCATCTGCCGCTCGCCCAGAAGCGCAAGCACTGGGGCATTCTCACGATCGGCACCGGGCTCGGCAACGCGCGCTTCTCGACGCGCGCGAAAGGCAAGGGGAAGGGACGCTGAGAGGATGCCGATTGCGGGCGTCAGGCGCGCTCGATGGCCCGCTCGAGGCGCTTGCTCAGCACCCAGGACAGCCCGAGAAAGGCCACCAGCATGAACGCGCCGAGACCCGAGGAGGCCTGGCTCATGAATTTCTCGGAGACCTCGCCGAACGCGTAGCCCGCATAGACGACGGCGGCGGACCAGATGCCGGCCGCTATGAAGTTCATGACGAGAAAGCTCGCCCAGGAAAGCGAGGACACGCCGTAGGCGAAGCCCGCGACGCCGCGGATGCCGTGCGGGTAGCGGTGGATCAGGATCATCCAGATATGATGCCGGGCCGCGAGGAGCGCCGCCGTATGAATCCCGCGCTGGAGCCGAGGATAGGAGCCGAGCCAGCTCGTGCCGAAGCGGCGCCCGATCCAGAAGCGCACGACGTCGCCGACGAAGCTGCCGAGCCAGCACACGATGATCAAGGTCCTGAGATCGAGCGCGCCGGAATGCGCCGCATATCCGGCGAACATCGCCAGCAGCAGGCTGTGCGAGGTCGCGTAGGCGAACATCAAGCCGTAGATGGCGTCGTGGTTCTGGCGGATCAGCTCGAGAAAGGACGTGAGATCGGTCGGAAACAGCACACGGACACCTGTGGATGATGGCCGTGCCAACACGCACGACGCCTCGCTGGATGCCCCGCTAGCATCTGGCCGCAGAAATGCCAATAGCTCTATGCGTGGTCGAAGCTGGCTAGCGGCTTTCGCCCGCGCCGACGGCGGCCAGAAAGGCCCCGCCGTAACGGGTCACGCGCGCCTCGCCCATGCCATGCACCATCTTCAGCTCGTCGCGCGTGCGCGGCTTCAGGCGCACCATGTCTATGAGCGAGCGATCATGGCAGACGATATAGGGCGGCACGTTGGCGTCGCGCGCAAGCTGGCCACGCACTTCGCGGAGCGCGCGGTAGAGCTCCACCTCGTGCTCCTGCAGACCCGGCACTGCGGCATTGCGCCGTGACGCGCGCTTGCGCCCTTCGCCGCGCACGCGTGCGCTCGCCGAGGCCTTGCGCACCATGAACGGCGCTTCGCCGCGCAGTACCGTCCGTGCGCTTTCCGAGAGGGCGAGCGTGCCATGGCCTTCGTCGTCGGCGACGAGATGGCCGGCGGCGACGAGCTGGCGGATGATGCCGCGCCACTGCGCCCCGTCCACATCGCGGCCGATGCCGAACACCGAGAGCTTGTCGTGATGATTGCGCACGATGCGCTCGTCGACCTTGCCCGTCAGTACATCGACGACATAGCCGACGCCGAAGCGCTGGTCCGTGCGGTAGACGGTGGAGAGCGCCTTCTGCGCGAGCACGGTGCCGTCGATGCAGTCGGGTGGTTCGAGGCAGTTGTCGCAGTTGCCGCACGGCTCGCTGCGCTGCTCGCCGAAGTAGGCAAGAAGAAGCTGGCGGCGGCAGCTCGCAGCCTCTGCGAGCGCGATGAGCGCATCGAGCTTCGCGCGCTGCACGGCCTTGTGCTGCTCGCCCGCTTCCGATTGCGCGATCCACTGGCGCTGCGTGATGATGTCGCCGAGCCCATAGGCCATCCAGGCATCGGCCGGCTCGCCATCGCGGCCCGCGCGGCCGGTCTCCTGGTAGTAGGCTTCGATGGATTTCGGCAGGCTCAGATGCGCGACGAAGCGCACGTCCGGCTTGTCGATGCCCATGCCGAAGGCGATCGTCGCAACGACGATGAGCCCGTCCTCGGCGAGAAAGCGCTGCTGCACGCTGCGCCGCACTTCCGGTGCAAGCCCCGCATGATAGGCAAGCGCGGTGCGCCCCTTGGATGTGAGCCAGTCCGCCGTTTCCTCGACCTGCTTGCGGCTCAGGCAGTAGACGATGCCGGCGCTGCCCGCGTGATCCTCGGCAATGAAGCGCCAGAGGCGTTCGCGCGCGCCCATGCTGCCGGTCTCGGCAATGCGGTAGCGGATATTCGGGCGATCGAAGCTCGCGACGAGCTTCTCGGCCTTTTCGAGCGCCAGCTCGCGCACGATCTCGGCGCGCGTCTTCTCGTCGGCCGTTGCGGTGAGCGCGATGCGCGGCACGCCCGGAAAGCGCTCGGCCAGAATGCGAAGCTGGCGATATTCCGGGCGGAAGTCGTGTCCCCATTGCGAGACGCAGTGCGCCTCGTCGATGGCGAACAGCGCGACATCGGTCGAGGAGAGCAGGTCCAGCAGGCGCGGCTGCACGAGCCGCTCGGGCGCGACGTAGAGAAGATCGAGCACGCCGGCGCGCACAGCCTTTTCGATCTCGATCTGCTCGGGCCATGAGAGCGAGGAATTGAGGAACGCCGCATTCACGCCGAGCGACTTCAGCGCGTCGACCTGGTCCTGCATGAGCGCGATCAGCGGCGAGACGACGACGGCCGTACCGGGGCGCACGAGCGCCGGGATCTGGTAGCAGATGGATTTGCCGCCGCCGGTCGGCATGAGCACGAAGGCGTCGCGGTTCTCGAGCAGCGCGCGGATCGCGCTTTCCTGATGTGAGCGGAAGGCGCGATAGCCGAAGGTCGTCTCGAGAATGGCCTGGGCGCGCCCGAAGGCCTCTTCGGCGTCCCAGTGGGAGGCCGTGGGCGTCTGAAGGGCGAACAAGGTCATGCGTGGCATCCGGCGGCGCGAAGGATTTGGTTGCTCCCGCACCATGGGGGCGATTCTGGGGCCCTGCCAACGCCGGCGGGCCCGAGGGACGTGGATTGCGGGCCGGGGGTTGCCGAAAAGCGCCCCGCCGCGCGCTCTCCATGCAATGAGGGCTGCCGTGCCATGCGGCAGCGGGCCGTCCGACGCGCGGAGTGCTTGCGGGGGGGCGCGGGCGCCGCCTATAGCAGACGTTTGTGCGTGCCGCCCGCCGTCCGCGACTGCAGGAGTAAGCCTTCGATGTCCCAACGTCCCGAGATCCGCTTTGTCGCACTCGATGCGTCCGCGAGCCCAGTGATCGCCGCGCTGGTCGGGCAGGATCTGCAGTTGCCGCCGCGGCTCAAGAGCCTGGATCAGCAATCGGGCGGGGCTCTGACGCGCGCCGCCAAGGCTGCCGACTTCAAGGGCCGCGCGAAGAGCAGCATCGAAATTCTTTCCCCCGAGAAGCTCGACGCGACGCGCCTGTATCTCATCGGCACCGCGCTCAGCGAGTCTTCGGGCGATCTCGACTGGATCCGGGCCGGCGCGGTCGCCTACGCCGCTATTCACGCGCGCAAGACGCCGACGGCGAGCCTCATTGCGGAGGCGCCGGACAAGAGTGCGCCCGCGGCCGACGAGCTTGCGGCGCTGATGGCTTATGGCGCGCTGCTCAGGAGCTACAACTTCCGCAAATACCGCACGCGCCCGCCGCGCGAGAACAACAACGGCGAAGCCGAGCCCGAGGAAAAGCCGAGCGTCCTCTACATTCACTGCAAGGACCCGCGCGCGGCCGAGAAGGCCTTCGCCGACAAGCTCGCCGTTGCCGAAGGCGTATTCACGGCGCGCGATCTGGTCAACGAGCCGGCCAATGCGCTCGGCCCCGTCGAGTTCGCCGCGCGCGCGGAGGAGCTGTCATCGCTCGGCGTCGAGGTCGAGGTGCTGGAGCCGGATGCGCTCGAAAAGCTCGGCATGGGTGCGCTGCTCGGCGTCGCGCAGGGGAGCACGCGGCCGGCGCGCGTCGTCGTCATGCAGTGGAATGGTGCGAAGTCCAAGCGCGCCAAGCCGCTCTGCATCATCGGCAAGGGCGTCGTGTTCGACAGCGGCGGCCTCTCGATGAAGCCGGCCGGCGGCATGGAGGACATGAAGGGCGACATGGGCGGTGCGGCCTGCGTCGTCGGGCTCATGCGGGCGCTCGCGGCGCGCAAGGCCGCGGCCAACGTCGTCGGCATCATCGGTCTCGTGGAGAACATGGTCTCGGGCGCGGCGCAGCGGCCCGGCGATATCGTGACGTCCATGTCGGGTCAGACCATCGAGGTCCTGAATACGGATGCCGAAGGCCGTCTCGTGCTGGCCGATGTCATCTGGTACGCGCAGGAGCGTTTCAAGCCGCGCTTCATGGTCGATCTCGCGACGCTGACGGGTGCGATCATGGTGGCGCTCGGCAAGGAGCACGCGGGCCTCTTCTCCAATGACGACCGGCTTGCGGGCGAGATCACCGATGCCGGCCTCGCGACCGGCGAGAAAGTCTGGCGCATGCCTCTCGGCAAGGCCTACGACAAGCTCATCGACAGCAAGAATGCCGACATGAAGAACATCGGCGGGCGCTTCGGCGGCGCGATCACGGCGGCGCAATTTATTCAGCGCTTCGTGAAGGACACGCCCTGGGCGCATCTCGACATTGCCGGCACGGCGCTCGACTCGCCGAAGGACGAGTTGAACCAGAGCTGGTCATCCGGCTGGGGCGTGCGTCTCCTCGACCGCATGATCGCGGACAAGTACGAGAAAGCAGAAAAGTAGCGGTCGCGCTTTCCACCGCCGCCCCACTTCTCCTTCTCCCGCAAGTGCGGGGAGAGGGGATATTGCGCCTTTAGCTCACGAGATGCTTCGCCACCGCATGCTCGTCCCAGTCGAGGCCGACGCCGGGCACGTCGGGGATGACGAGGTCGCCCGCCTCCACGCGATAGGGCCGTTGCAGGATAGGGTTCGCCCAATCCTGCCATTCGAGCCAGTGCGCCGTCTCGGTGACGCGCATGACGTGGGCGGCGACCTCCGGATAGAGGTGCGTCGACATCGGCACGCCATGCGCACCGGCAAGCGCGGCCGCGCGCATCCAGCCCGTCACGCCGCCGATGCGCATGAAGTCCGGCATGACGAGGTCGCAGGCTCTTTTCTGCAGCGCCACGTGCATCTGGCGGGGCCCGTAGAAATTCTCGCCGATCTGCAGCGGCGTCTTCAGCTCCGATGCGAGGCGCGCATAGCCGTCGAGATCGTCGTAGACGATGGGCTCCTCGATCCAGGCGAGACCGTGATTGTCGATCGCGTGGCAGCGCTCGAGTGCTTCGGCAAGGTTGAGACCCTGGTTGAAGTCGATCATGAGGTTCATGTCCTCGCCGATCGTGCGGCGCACGGCGTCGAGTGTCGCGAGATCGTCGGCCATGCGCGCGCGTCCGAGCCGCAGCTTGAGCCCAGAGAAGCCGCCCTCGTCCCTGAGCGCGATAGCTTCCTCGGCGACGGCCTCGGGCGCCTTCAGCCACAGCCCATTGCTGTTGTAGGCCTTCACGGCGCCGACCGATCCGCCGAGCAGCACGCAGAGCGGTACGCCGGCGGCCTTTGCGTGCGCATCCCAAGCGGCCATGTCGAGGCCCGATGCGGCGATCATCGATAGGCCCTCGTAGCCGACGAAATGCAGGGATTTGCGCGCAGCCTCGAAGATCTCGATGGGGGCCAGCGGTCGCCCCTTGAGCATGTCGCCGAGATCATGCAGTGCCGGCACGAGATAGCGCATGGACTTCACGACGTAGGGTTCGAGATAGCTGTGCCCGACGATGCCCTCCTCGGTCTGGAGATCGATGAGGATGATCGGCCAGTCGGTGATGGTGGCAATGCGGGCTGCGACGGGGCGCTGAAGCTTCAGGACGATCGGCCGCGCCGAAAGGTGCCTGATTTTGAGAGGTGCCTTCCGCATGATCGGACCTCCGCAAGAATGCTGCGATGGCCTGCCATTTCAATCCGCGGCGCGCGGAAGTAAATTCACTATGCAGTATACTTTGCCGGCGACGTTACCGGAGAACGCCGATGCCGCGGTCCGCCGAGCAGACACGCAAGCGCATTCTCGAAGCGGCCTATCGCCTGTTCCGCCGACAGGGCTACAGCCGCGTCAGCATGGACGAGATCGCGGCGGCCGCGCGCCTGACCAAGCGCACGCTCTATCATCATTTCAGAAGCAAGGACGATCTGCTCGCGCGTGTGCTCGAAGCGCAGCACGAGCTGGCGCTGCAGGCCTTCCGCACGTTCGGCGACCAGCTCACGGGATCGGCGGAAGCGATCGTCGAGGCGATGTTCCGTGAGCTTGCCGTGTGGGTCGACCGGCCGCGCTGGGCGGGCTCGGGCTTTACGCGGCTCGTCATCGAGCTCGCGGATCTGCCAGGTCATCCGGCGCGCAAGATCGCGCGGCGGCACAAGGCGCAACTGGAGCAACTCTTCGCCGAGCTGCTGGGGCGCTCAGGCATCGCGGAGCCGCAGGCGCTTGCGCGTGAGGTTTGGCTTCTTTCCGAGGGTGCGATCTCGCTCATTCTCGTGCACGGCGATCGCGGCTATTCCTCCGCGGCCATGCGGGCCGCGAAGACGCTCGTTCGCCATCACATGGGATCGGCGACGCGCACGAAGCGCAGGTACGTGCAGCGGCGGCCTTCGCGGACGGCCTTGGCTTCATAGCGCGT
>JAEWIJ010000010.1 GCA_023387235.1 Pseudomonadota bacterium | reverse complement strand
CCGTCGTCCCAGTACATCAGCTCCGTCGAAATCTGGCCGGAGATGGTCAGCGAGACCTTCCGGTTGCCCTTGCGTGCCGTCGTCGCCTCGAGCTCGGCCACCCGCTCTTCGAGGTCGGCGCAGCAATTGCCACCGAGGTCGGCGGCTTTCGCGGGGCCCATACCCCCAACGATCAGCGCGGCGACGGCGGCCATCGTAATGCGACTTAGTGTCGTCATCGATCCCCCATTCATCTCTCTAGTGCTCCATTTCCAATGCTTCCAGCGCGGAAGCAGAGTGCGCAGCCCGGCGGCGGGCAGGTTCACGCTCCTTCGAAACTGCACGCACGCGCCTCAAGCGCACGCCGTCACGAGGGAACGCGATTGAACAACGCGGGAACTGACTGGGTTACGCGGCCTGCGGCAGGACCATTGAGCGCCGGGCTTGCTTCCTGCGCCACGGCCCGATGAGATGAGAGGTTCATCCCAAAAGACCGCTACGATGAGCCCTCGACTGGAGGACTCGCCGCACGACTCGACTAGGTGCTTGACCTTTATGTTTCGGCGTGTTCGTGGTCTAACAACCTGGAGTTGAAACCAGTCCGCTGACCGTGTGCGGCGTTCGTAAAGAGTCACATTGTGTCCTGAACGACACGCATTTTGCGTGGGCACGCAGTTGAATTCTCACCAACAAGTTAAGAGGGGGCAGAAACCGACGCTCTACCGGCAGACGCCCGGCCGAGCCGATGTCCGCGCGCCGCGAGCCATCGGGAACCTTCGTTTCAGCGAAGCGCTTAGCGGAGAGACGCGCTATGCGCCGAGCACCCCACTGCATCGTCGAGAACGCTTGCACACTGCCGCCGCGATCCGACATATGACCAAGCGAGACCAGCCCTCGCTCAATTCTATCGATTGCGCGCGTGCCGCGACCATTTCCAGGCCGAACCAATCCAGTACCGACAGGAGATGCCCCCATGACCTTCAAGCTGCCCGAACTGCCTTACGCTTATGACGCGCTCGCGCCGTACATGTCGAAGGAGACGCTCGAGTTCCATCACGACAAGCATCACCTCGCGTACGTCGACAACGGCAACAAGTTCGCCGGTCCCGGTACGAAGTACGAAGGCAAGAGCATCGAGGACATCTGCAAGGAAGCGTTCGCTGCCAAGGACGCGCCGGTCGTCAACAACATCGGGCAGCACTACAATCACATCCACTTCTGGAAGTGGATGAAGAAGGGCGGCGGCGGCAAGAAGCTGCCGGGCAAGCTCGAGAAGCTCGTCGGCGAGATCGGCGGCTTCGACAAGGTCCGCGCGGACTTTATTGCGGCGGGCGTTGGCCAGTTCGGCTCGGGCTGGGCGTGGCTTGCGGTAAAGAACGGCAAGCTCGAGGTCCAGAAGACGCCGAACGGCGAGAACCCGCTCATGCACGGCGCGCAGCCGATCCTCGGCGTCGACGTGTGGGAGCACAGCTACTACATCGACTATCGCAACGCGCGCCCGAAGTATCTCGAGGCCTGGTTCGACAATCTCGTGAACTGGGAGCACGTCGAGGAAATGCTCGGCTAGAGCCTGATCGGTCGAGATGGAAGCGCTGGCGCTTCCATCGAGAGCGTGAATCAGTCTCTCAAACATTAAACTAGAGCACGCTGGACGATGGCCGGTGATTCCATCCAACGCTGACGTGCTCTAGCGCGCGGAAGCATCCGCCCGACGAAATAAAGAAAGGCCCCGTCACTCGGCGGGGCCTTGCTCTTTTCGGTAAAGCAGTAGCGCCGAAATCAGGTCGGGGCCGGCCGCTCGTTGAGCTCCGGCTTGAGTTCGTCGGCGCTCTGCGCACGGCGAACGCGCCCTTCGAGCTGCGCGCCCTCGTCGACGCTCAGCGTCTGATGGTGCACGTCGCCTTCGACCCTCGCGCCGGACTCGAGAAGCACCCTGATGCCGCGGATCGTGCCCATGATCGAGCCGAAGACCGTGATCGTCTCGGCCGAGACGACGCCCGTGACCTTGCCGACATCGCCGATGATGACCTCGGTGCCGAGCACGTCACCCTGGATTTCCCCTTCGACGCGAATCTTGCCCTTCGAGATGATCCTGAGGCCCTGGCCGATGATCGTCAGATCCTGGCCGATGATGGAAATGCCGCTGCCCGAACCGTCGTTGGCGGGTCCGGTCGGGATTACTGTCTCGACAGGAGCCTGATGATGCGGCGTCGGCGGCGGCTCGCCCGGCGTCCGCCCGGATATCGGCGACACCGGCTGAAGCCGCATGGCGTCGAGGCGCTGCGGCTCCGCAGACGCCTTGGGTGAGGTCGAACCATTACGCGTGAACATTTCTGGCCCCCGTATCTTTTTGCCAAGCGACATCGATAGTGCCGCTGACGGAGCGAAACATGGGGCGATGGTCGAAATGTGTCTTTTCGCGGAGCATAAGCTGAAGGACGTATGAATGCCGTCCGTGCGCGAACGACCTTCGGGCAGGGGGGCACAATGCCTTGCGCGTGCCTGCATTGACGACACGCGAGCCCCCTGCAAATCTACCTGCTGCGACGCACGCCACGGGCCCTGAAGAGCCCGCCGAATGCAACGACGATCGCGGAGAGAACGCCATGGACTTCAGCGGGCAAGTTGCCGTTATCACCGGCGCCGCGAACGGCATCGGCCGCGCCGCCGCCCTCGCCTTCGCAGCGCGCGGCGCCAAGGTCGTCGCCGTCGATCGCGATGCCGGAGGCGTGGAGAAGATCGCCGAGGAGATCCGCGGCAAGGGAGGCGAGGCGCTCGCCGTCGCCGCGGATGTCACGCGGTCCACCGACGTCGCCCGCTACGTCAAGGCGGCTGTCGACGCTTATGGCCGGATCGATGCTTTCTTCAACAATGCCGGCATCGAGGGAAAAGTGGCGCCGATCGCCGAATATGACGAGGCGACATTCGACGCGGTCATCGGCGTGAACCTCAAAGGCGTCTTTTTGGGCCTGCGGCACGTCCTGCCGGTCATGATCGCCCAGGGCAGCGGCGCCATCGTCAATACGGCATCGGTCGCCGGCATCACGGGCACGCCGGGTCTCGGCCCCTATGTCGCCACGAAGCATGCCGTCATCGGGCTGACCAAATCCGTTTCCGGCGAGGTCGCGCGCCAGGGCATTCGTGTGAACGCCGTCCTACCTGGACCGGTCGACACGCGCATGATCCATTCCATCGAGGCGATGATCAATCCGTCCGACGCCGAGGCCGTCAGCGCGCGCTATCAGGCATCTATTCCCATGGGGCGCTACGCCACCGTGGACGAAATCGCGAGTACGGTCCTTTTCCTATGCTCGGACCTCGCCAGCGGGATCACGGGCGCGCAATACGTCGTAGACGGCGGACGGACAGCAACCGGCGGCGCGGCGACCACCGTGGGCTCGCCCCGCAACTGACAAAGCCTCGCTGCGGCTCCTCAATCTGTGGCACGGCGGCCTCCCGCCGCGGCCCCGATGCTGCAATTCCGTGCAAGCGCGACTAAAGACACACCATTGAATGTTGCATAGCGGCACCTGTTTTGGCATGGTCCGCCCGCCAATCCCGACCGGGCGCGTACTGACGGCGGGAGCCGGCATTGCGCGCCGGGCGGCGCCATGACGTCTTTCCTTGCATCGGACCGGCAGGCCAGCGGCAGCCGGAGCGCTGCGGGGTTTTCGCTTTGCCGTGCGTTCCGCGATCATGGTGGCAGCACCACGGCCGCGCGCACTTCGAGCCCTGAAGGGGGCATCTGACCAACGGGGAGCACTCTACCCATGCAGTCCATCTTGTGGGCCATCATCATCTGTGGCCTGCTTTCGATTGCCTATGGCGCGTTCACGATACGCGCCGTGATGGCGTCGGACGCCGGCAACGCGCGCATGCAGGAGATCGCCGGCGCGATCCAGGAAGGCGCCCAGGCCTACCTCACGCGCCAGTACCAGACGATCGCCATCGCGGGCGTTCCCATCTTCATCATCGTCGGACTGTTCCTCGGCTGGCTCGTGGCCATCGGCTTCTTGATCGGTGCCGTGCTCTCGGGCCTCGCAGGTTTCGTCGGCATGCACGTCTCGGTGCGCGCCAACGTCCGCACGGCGCAGGCATCGACGGTCTCGCTCGCGGACGGTCTTTCGATGGCCTTCCGTGCGGGTGCGGTGACCGGCTTGCTTGTCGCCGGCCTCGCGCTCCTCGGCGTGGTCGTCTACTTCGGCATCCTGACCGGCATGATGGGCTACGGCCCGACCAGCCGCACGGTGATCGACTCGCTCGTCGCCCTCGGCTTCGGCGCCTCGCTCATCTCGATTTTCGCTCGTCTCGGCGGCGGCATCTTCACGAAGGGCGCCGACGTCGGCGGTGATCTCGTCGGCAAGGTCGAAGCCGGCATCCCCGAGGACGATCCGCGCAACCCCGCGACGATCGCCGACAACGTCGGCGACAACGTCGGTGACTGCGCCGGCATGGCGGCCGACCTCTTCGAGACCTACGCGGTGACGGTCGTCGCCACCATGGTGCTCGCGGCCATCTACTTCGTCGGCCAGCCCGTCGTCAGCAGCCTCATGATCTTCCCGCTGGCGATCTGCGGCATCTGCGTCGTGACGTCGATCATCGGCACGTATTTCGTCCGCCTCGGCGCCAACCAGTCAATCATGGGTGCGCTCTACAAGGGCATCATCGCCACGGGCGTCCTCTCGCTCATCGCGCTCTACCCGCTCACCGACTACATGCTCGGCATGGGCACGGTCTTCAAGACGACCGGCGGCGTCACCTTCACCGGCATGGATCTCTTCTGGTGCGGCGCGGTCGGCCTCGCGGTGACCGCGCTGATCATCGTCGTGACCGAGTACTACACGGGCATCGGCTATCGCCCCGTGCGCTCGATCAGCCAGGCCTCCGTCACCGGCCACGGCACGAACGTGATCCAGGGCCTCGCGGTCAGCCTCGAGGCGACGGCGCTGCCAGCGATCATCATTGTCGCGGGCATCATCGTCACCTTCAAGCTCGCCGGCCTCTTCGGGATCGCGATCGCGGTGACGACCATGCTTGCGCTCGCCGGCATGGTCGTGGCGCTCGATGCCTTCGGCCCGGTCACCGACAACGCCGGCGGCATCGCCGAGATGGCGGGCCTGCCGAAGGAGATCCGCCGCACGACCGACGCGCTCGACGCCGTCGGCAACACTACGAAGGCGGTCACCAAGGGCTACGCGATCGGCTCGGCCGGTCTCGGCGCATTGGTGCTGTTCGCGGCCTACAATGAAGACTTGAAGTACTTCATAAGTCAGGCGCAGCCGGGGTCGATGTTCCACAATCTGACGGTCGACTTCTCGCTGTCGAATCCGTACGTCGTCGTCGGCCTGCTGTTCGGCGGCCTGCTGCCGTACCTCTTCGGCGGCATCGCGATGACTGCCGTCGGCCGCGCCGCCTCCTCGATCGTCGAGGAAGTGCGCCGCCAGTTCAAGGAGAAGCCGGGCATCATGAAGGGCACCGACAAGCCCGACTATGCCCGCGCCGTCGACATGCTGACGCGCGCCGCGATCAAGGAAATGATCGTGCCGTCGCTGCTGCCTGTCCTCTCGCCGATCGCCTGCTTCTTCCTCGTGAAGTGGATCGCCGGCACGGGCAACGCCTTCGCCGCGCTCGGCGCCATGCTGCTCGGCGTCATCGTCACGGGCCTCTTCGTCGCCATCTCCATGACGGCCGGCGGCGGTGCCTGGGACAACGCCAAGAAGGCCTTCGAGGACGGTTTCGTCGACAAGGACGGCGTCAAGCACCTCAAGGGCTCCGAGGCGCACAAGGCCTCGGTCACCGGTGATACGGTCGGCGATCCCTACAAGGACACCGCCGGTCCCGCCGTGAACCCGATGATCAAGATCACCAACATCGTGGCGCTCCTGCTGCTCGCGATTTTGGCGCATTGATTGGTTTGCCGCCGCCTGCTGGGAAGAGGTGCTTCGCCTTCTTCCGTGGAGCCATGGCGGCGGCGACCACGCCTGGACGATAGAATCGCGGCGCTCGAAAGGGCGTCGCGTTTTACGTTCTTATCCCCTCTCCCCGCCCTTGCGGGGAGAGGGCTAGGGTGACGGGCGGCGGCACACACGAACGTCAGCGATTGTGCCGCCCCTCATCCTAACCTTCTCACCGTAAAGGACGGGGAGAAGGGACATGACGGCGCTCGCGGCGAACTCTCAGTCCATAAATACGGGTGGGTTCGGGAG
>JAEWIJ010000284.1 GCA_023387235.1 Pseudomonadota bacterium | reverse complement strand
ACGAGCGACGAGCTCGATCGTCTGCCGGCCATGGCGGAAGCCATTGCCGCCGGCCGCGTTCTGACGCGCAGCAAGGCGAGCATCATGACCGGCCTCGTGCTCGCGATCGAAACCGAGATACGGCTCGCCGATGGCCAACTGTGGAAGGCGGAGCGCTGGATCGTGATGGGCACACGCCCCGGCGCCATGACACGCGATGATCGGTGGTACTTGCCGTATCGGCGCTGAAAATCCCTTCTCCCCGTGAAGAACGGGGAGAAGGGACAAGTCGCCGCTTGCGCCGCCACCCTACGCACGCCGCACGCCGATGACTACGCTGCCCGCAGCCTTGATGCGCGCGACCGCTTCCGCGAGCGGCTCGACGACGACGCGCATGTGAAAGGCATTCGCGTGCAGCATGTGCGCCGCATCCGTCATGATGCCGACATGCCCGCGCCAGAACACGAGATCGCCGCGACGCAACTTCCCGATCTCGACCGCGCTGCCGATATCCGCAAGTTGCATGTCGCTGTCGCGCGGCGCCGAAACGCCCGCCGCCTGCATGGCGATCTGCACAAGCCCCGAGCAGTCGATCCCCGCGCGCGTCCGCCCGCCCCACAGATAGGGCGTGCCGATGAACTGCTCCGCGACCGCAACGAAATCCGCAACGCGCGTATCGATCAGGGCGAGATGCTGCATCGGCACAAAGGCGCCGATCGCCAGCACGGCAAAACCGTTCTCCTCGCGCTCGACCTTGAGACGCGCGCCCATGGGCAGATCGACGAGCGGCACCGACTTCAGCTCCGGTCGCGCGAGGGCCGGTGACGAAAGCGCCGACAGCCGATGCGTGGGCGCGCTGATCTCGTAACCGATCGCGGCCGCCGCCGCATAGCCGACATAGCCATCGGCCTCGCCCTGCAGCCACGCCCAGCCATCCTTCTCCTCGAACACGCGGACGCTCTCGCCGAAGATGAGCTGCGTCGTCAGCGCGGTGCCGGCATCGGGCGTGCCGAACACGGGCGCGATTGCGACGCGCACCTGTCCCGGCCGCCCCTCGACAAAGCGCGGCGCTGCAAGCTGCCCCTGCAGGCGCGCGTCTGCCAGATCATCGCGAAAGGCATTCCGGCGCGGATCGAGCGGGGCTTTGTCCATGCGTGTGCCTCTCAGCCGCCCGCGATGCGGCGGACGACCTCGAACATGGCGCGCGCGGCCTGAGGCTCGCCGCCCTTGGGGCCCAGCGCGCGCGGAGAAGGACGCCAGCCATAAATGTCGAAATGCGCGAAGGCCCGCGCCTGCTTCACGAAACGCTTGAGGAAGATCGCCGCAACGATGGCGCCCGCGAAACCGCCCTCGGCGACGTTGTTCATATCGGCGACGTTGCTCTCGAGCCAGGACTCGTAGGGCGTGGTCAGCGGCAGACGCCACACGGGATCGGCGACCGCCATTCCGGCCGCGCCGATCTCGCTCGCGAGACTTTCGTCGTCGCAGAAGAATGGCGGCAGGTCGGGTCCGAGCGCCACGCGCGCTGCACCCGTCAGCGTCGCGAACGTGAAGAGATAGTCGGGCGCCTCCTCGTCGGCGAGCGAGAGCGCATCGGCGAGCACGAGACGGCCTTCCGCATCCGTATTGCCGATTTCGACGGTCATGCCGGCGCGCGAGCGGATGACGTCGCTCGGCCGGAAGGACGAGCCCGCAATGGCGTTCTCCGCTGCCGGAATGAGCACGCGCAGGCGCACGTCGAGCTCGGCGCTCATGATCATATGCGCGAGCGCCAGTGCGGCCGCGGCACCGCCCATGTCCTTCTTCATGAGCAGCATGCCGCTCGCGCTCTTGATATCGAGCCCGCCCGTATCGAAGCAGATGCCCTTGCCGATGAGCGTGATCTTCACGGCATCGTCGCGGCCCCAGGTGAAGTCGATGAGGCGCGGCGGGCGCCCGCTCGCGCGACCGACGGCATGGATGAGCGGGAAATTCTTCTCGACAAGATCATCGCCGATCACGGCCTCGACCGACGCATCATGCCGCGCCCCGAGCGCGCGCGCGGCGATCTCCAGCTCTGCCGGGCCCATGTCGTTGGCCGGCGTGTTGATCAGGTCGCGGCCGAGCCACACGCCTTCGACGGCGGCCATGGCCTGCTTTGCGTCAGCCGTCTCGGGCATGACGAGCGCGGGCCCTTTGCGCAAGCCGTTCGCCTTGTATCGGCGGAAGGCATAAGCGCCGAGCCCCCAGGCGATGACGGCCATGGTCGGATCGCACATCGCCGGATCGCCGAGGCGATACGTGCCGGATGGCAGCACCGGCGGCAGCGTGCCGATGAGCGCCGCCGCGCCAATACTCGCATTGGCGCCGTCGGCAGTGCCGATGCCGAGCACCACGCCGTCGATCGCGCCGTCAGGACCGGGCAGCACGACGAACTTGCGCGCGGCACCGTCGAAGCCATTGGCTTCGAGCCACGCAATCTGCGCGCTCGGCAACTGCCCCAGGGTCTTCTTCCACTCGCCCTGCGCCGCAAGCCAGATCGGAATGCCTGTCACGTCGGCGCCCGGCGCGATCAGCACCTCATCCGGCCGCCGGTCCGAGATCATCATGTCGTCCCCACTCTGCGGGCCCCACGGGGCCGATGACATCAGTCGAAAGAAATGCGCTTCTGGCGCCCGCGCTTCACCTCGCCGCGCTCGCCCTTGCTCTTGAGGCGGCGCTCACGGCTCGCCTTGGTCGGCTTGGTCTTGATGCGCGGCTTCGGAGGCGTCGCCGCCTCTCGGATGAGATCGGCAAGGCGCTCACGCGCTTCGCTGCGGTTCATGTCCTGCGTGCGGAAACGGTCGGCGCGGATGACGAGAATGCCATCTTTGGTGAGACGGCGCCCGGCGAGACGCTCGAGACGCCGGCGCACGGGTGGCGCCAAACTCGGGCTCCCGCGCACGTCGAAGCGAAGCTCCACAGCCGTCGCGACCTTATTGACGTTCTGGCCGCCCGGTCCCGAGGCACGCATGAAGCTCTCGCTCAGCTCGGCTTCCGGAATGTGGATGCGAGCGTCGACGCGCAAGCCCTCGTGGTGCCCCTCGCTCATCTGTCAGCCTGTCGCGAATGCCGCTCAGCCTTCGCCCTTCACGACGGAGATGTCGGGCGCATCCTCATTCTTCATGCCCTGGATGTGATAGCCGGAATCGACGTGATGAATCTCGCCGGTGACCGCGCGGCCGAGATCGGAGAGCAGGTACAGGGCCGAGCCGCCGACCTCCTCGATGGTCACGTTGCGACGGAGCGCCGAGTTGTACTCGTTCCAGCGGAGGATGTAGCGGAAGTCGGCGATGCCGGAGGCCGCGAGCGTCTTGATCGGGCCCGCCGAGATCGCATTGACGCGAATGCCCTGCTTGCCGAGGTCGGCGGCCAGATAACGCACGCTCGCCTCGAGCGCGGCCTTGGCGACACCCATGACGTTGTAGTGCGGCATGACCTTCTCGGCGCCGTAATAGGTCAGCGTGAGCATCGAGCCGCCATCGGTCATCAGCTTCTCGGCCCGCTGGGCGAGCGCCGTGAAGGAGTAGCAGGAGATCAGCATGGACTGGACGAAATTGCGCTCGCTCGTGTCGACGTAGCGACCGTCGAGCTCCGCCTTGTCCGAGAACGCGATCGCATGGACGAGGAAGTCGAGCCGGCCCCATTCGGCCTTCAGCGCCTCGAAGACGGCATCGACGGAAGCGTAGTCCGTCACGTCGCAGGGAAGGACGATCTTCGAGCCCACTTCGGCAGCGAGCGGCTCCACGCGCTTCTTTAGCGCATCACCCTGGAAGGTAAAGGCGAGCTCGGCGCCCTCGGCCGCGCAGGCCTTCGATATGCCCCAGGCGATCGAGCGGCTGTTCGCGAGCCCCATGATGAGCCCACGCTTGCCGGCCATCAGCCCCGCGCCCGGCCTCGCCCCATCGCCACCTGCAGTTGCCATCTCTCCCTTGCCCCCGAAAATGCCGCTGCTACATGGGCCTAGCGTCGGGCCCCGGTGACCCGGGCCGAAATTCGGTGTGATCCTACACAAAAGCTCGCGCCGGTCCAGTGACCCGGACGGCACCGCGCTATGCGCCCACCTTACCGCATCAATTCACGGCGACGGTCCGCCGTTCCATTGCTACTGCGGGACACCGACGATTGGACATCTGCTCATATCGCACCAATCGCGGCAGTTCGAAAAAACTCGGGAGCGCTCTATTTCCTCACGCACTCCTCGGAACTCGCCGTGCGCCTCGGCTGCGACTTGGTCGGATCGAGCCCCCTTGCGAGCTCGGGCTGGATCATGCGCGACCGGGACGCGGCACCATCCTGCGACGTGTAATTGTGCGAGCCACCGAGCCCGCCGCCGGACCAACCGGTGGCGCCCATGTTCTTGCTGCCGCCCGCCGCGCTGTTCTCGACCGGGGTCGATGAGCCGCCCGATTGCGACGGGGCGCAATCAGGCCTGGCACCGGGAGGCGTCTGGGCCTCGACGAGGGCCGAAGCCGCGACCAGCGCCGTTACGAGAAGCGCGACCAACGTCGCCTTGCGTGGACTAGAGACCATCAGCATCACCACAAAGTGAACGCCAATCGCACGCGCTCGCGATCAGCGGCATCCGATCCGGGAACAGAAGGCGCTCGTGGGAGGTTCCACGCCAAGGTAACAAATTTATCCGGAGGCTCCGGAATGAACATCCAGGTCTCGCGCCGGCGCTTCTTGCAGCTGGCGGGTGGCGGCGTAGCCGCGGCAACGTCGATCACGGCGTTCGGTTATGGCGATGCGGAGGCGGAAGTAGCGGCCCGCGTCAAGAACTTCAAGCTCTCGAAAGCCACGGAAACTCGGAACACCTGCACGTACTGCTCCGTCGCGTGCGGCATCATCATGTATTCGCGCGGCGACGTGACGAAGGGCGAGAAGGCGAACATCTTCCATATCGAGGGTGACACCGAGCATCCGACCAACCGGGGCACGCTCTGCCCCAAGGGCGCCGCCCTCCTCGACTATGTCCATTCGAAGACGCGCACGCTCTATCCGCAGGTGCGCAAGCCCGGATCGGACAAGTTCGAGCGCATTTCCTGGGATGATGCCCTGAACCGCATCGCGCGCCTCATGAAGGACGACCGCGACAAGAATATCGTCGAGAGAAACGATGCGGGCACTACGGTCAACCGCTGGACCTCGACCGGCTTCCTTGCCGCATCGGCGACAACCAACGAGACGGCGTGGGCCACCTACAAGGTCGTCCGCTCGACCGGAATCGTGGCGTTCGACAACCAAGCGCGCGTTTGACACGGACCGACGGTGGCCAGTCTGGCCCCGACGTTCGGTCGCGGTGCAATGACGAACTCCTGGACCGACATCAAGAATACCGATCTCGTCGTCATCATGGGCGGCAATGCCGCCGAAGCCCATCCGTGCGGCTTCAAGTGGGTCACCGAGGCGAAGCATAGTCGCGGCGCAAAGCTGATCGTCGTCGATCCGCGCTTCACGCGGTCGGCGTCCGTCGCTGACTTCTACTGTCCCATCCGGCAGGGAACGGACATCGCCTATCTGCTCGGCGTGATCAACTACTGCATCCGGAACGACAAGGTGCAGTGGGACTACGTGAAGCCGTACACGAA
>JAEWIJ010000246.1 GCA_023387235.1 Pseudomonadota bacterium | reverse complement strand
ATATCTCTGGTGACCCCATCTCGGGCAACTGCCTTAAGGTGATGTGGCCGGCCGACGCTGGCGGCCGGCCCTACACCTGGGTGCCGATCGACATCATGAAGGGCGAGACCCGCACGCCCGCCTATCTCGCGAAATTCCCGCAGGGTCAGGTGCCGGCCGTCGAGTTCGACGACGGGCGCACGCTCGCGCAGTCGAACGCGATCATCCGCTATCTCGCGCGCGGCTCGCGCCTGCTGCCCGACGACGGTTTCGCGCAGGCAAAGGTGGACGAGTGGCTCTTCTGGGAACAGTACAGTCATGAGCCCTATGTCGCCGTCTGCCGCTTTCACATGAAGTATCTCGGCAAGGCGAAGGCCGAGCGCGATGCGTGGCGCGTCGAGCGGGCTGAAAAAGCCCTCGACTTCATCGAGCAGCAGCTCGCGGGAGGCGACTTCCTCGCCGGACCCGATGTCACGATCGCCGATGTCGCAGTCGTCGCCTACACGCGGCTCGCGCACGAAGGCGGCTTCGATCTTGGCGAACGTCCCGGCGTCCGAAAATGGATCGCGCGCTGTGAAGACAGCTTGCGCATCCACTAGCAACAATTCCGATACACGCCGATCCGAAAGACATTCAAAATGGGCAAGATCACAGGCTTCATGGAGTTTGACCGCGCCGACCGCGGCTATCGTCCGGTCGATGAGCGGCTGAAGCATTATCGCGAGTTCGTCGAGCCGCTGCCTGAGAAGGAAGTGAAGACGCAGGCCGCGCGCTGCATGGACTGCGGCATTCCCTATTGCCACAACGGCTGCCCGATCAACAACCAGATCCCCGACTGGAACGACCTCGTCTATCAGGGCCAGTGGTCGACGGCAGCGATGAACCTGCACTCGACGAACAACTTCCCCGAGGTCACGGGCCGCGTTTGCCCGGCGCCGTGCGAAGCCTCCTGCACGCTCAACATCGAGGACGTGCCCGTCACCATCAAGACGATCGAATACTCCATTGCCGAGCGCGCCTTCGCCGACAACGGCAACCAGTGGGTGCCGCAGCCGGCAGAGACGAAGACCGGAAAGCGCGTCGCCGTCATCGGCTCGGGCCCGGCAGGTCTCGCCGCGGCGCAGCAGCTCGCGCGCGCGGGCCACGAGGTTCACGTCTACGAGAAGAACGCCTTTCCCGGCGGCCTGCTGCGCTATGGCATTCCCGACTTCAAGCTCGAGAAGACCGTCGTCGAGCGCCGCGTGAAGCAGATGGAAGCCGAGGGCGTGACCTTCCACTGCAACACGCACGTCGGCAAGGACGTGACCGTCTCGTCGCTCAAGAAGAAGCACGATGCCGTGCTGCTCACGGGCGGCTCGGAGAACCCCTTCGACTTCTTCGCGAAGTCCCCCGGCCGCGACCTCGATGGCATTCACTTCGCCATGGATTTCCTGCCGCAGCAGAACCGCCGCGTCTCCGGCGAGGGCGTCGCCAAAGGCACGCACGAGATTTCCGCCAAGGACAAGCACGTCATCGTCATCGGCGGCGGTGACACCGGCTCGGACTGTATCGGCACGTCCTTCCGCCAGGGTGCCAAATCCGTGACTCAGCTCGAGATCATGCCGCAGCCGCCGAAGATGGAGAACAAGGCGCTCTCCTGGCCGCACTGGCCGCTCAAGCTGCGCATCTCATCGAGCCAGGCCGAGGGCGCGAACGTGGAATACTCGATCTCGACGACCGGCTTCTCCGGCGAGAACGGCAAGATCAAGAAGCTCCACTACACGCGCGTCGACAGCAAGCTTCAGCCCGTTCCGGGTTCGGAGGGCGCGCTCGACGCCGATCTCGTGCTGCTCGCCATGGGCTTCTCGGGCCCCATCGAGGGTGACGTCGTCAAGGAGATGGATCTGCCCGTCGTCGCGCGCGGCCGCTTCAAGGGCCTCGAAGCGAATGATCGCGACTACCGCATTCGCGGCCGCGACAAGATCTTCGTCGCCGGCGACATGCGCCGCGGTCAGAGCCTCGTCGTGTGGGCCATCCGCGAGGGTCGGCAGGCCGCCGCCTCGATCGACCGCACTCTCATGGGCCGCACGGACCTGCCGCGCTGAGGAAGACGCATGCCCACGACCCGCGAAGAGCTGTTCGCGCGCCTCGCCGATCTCGGCATCGCGACCGAGACCGTCGAGCACGAGGCGGTCTTCACGGTCGCCGAGAGCGAACGCCTCGAGCGCACGCTTGCCGGCGGGCACACCAAGAACCTCTTTCTCAAGGATGCCAAGGGCCGCCTCTTTCTCGTCGTCGCCGAGAGCCACACGCCCGTCGATCTCAAGAACCTGCACAAGAAGATCGGCGCCGCGCGCCTGAGCTTCGGCAAACCCGAGCTGCTCATGGAGGTGCTCGGCGTCGCCGCCGGATCGGTCACGGCTTTGGCCCTCATTAACGATGATCAGAAGCGCGTGAGCGTGGTGGTGGACGAGCGCCTCATGGGCTATGAAAGGATCAACTGCCACCCGCTGGTCAACACGGCGACGACGAGCCTCGCGCGCGACGATCTCTTGCGTTTCATGCGCGCCACCGGGCACGACCCTCTCATCGTCGCCATCGACGGACCCGGCGAGACCGGCTGAGGATTCGCGAAAGCGCGCCCATTTCAGGAGTTCGAGGTATGGAATTCGGCCAGAACGCACCGGGCGCCGCCGGCCCCGGCGGCGACGTGATCAAGGACACGACGACGGCGAGCTTCATGAAGGATGTCATCGAGGCGTCGAAGACGCAGCCGGTGATCGTCGACTTCTGGGCCCCCTGGTGCGGCCCCTGCAAGCAGCTCACGCCCATTCTGGAGAAGGTTGTACGCGCCGCGGGCGGCAAGGTGCGGCTCGTGAAGATCAATATCGACGAGCATCCGGCCATCGCCCAGCAGCTTCGCGTTCAGTCCATTCCGACGGTCTATGCCTTCCTCGAAGGCCGCCCCGTCGACGGCTTCGCCGGCGCGCAGCCGGAGAGCCAGATCAAGGCCTTTGTCGATCGTCTCGTCGGCGATGCCGGCGCGGCGGATCTCGAGCACGCCATTTCTGAAGGCGAGAAGGCATTCGAGGAAGGCGATCTCCAGACGGCCGCCGAGATCTTCGCTGCCGTGCTCCAGGAGGAAGCCGACAACATCAAGGCTCTTGCCGGCCTCGCGCGCTGCTATCTCAAGACCGGCGACCTCGATCGCGCCGAGCAGACGCTTGCACTCGCACCACCCGAGAAGCGCGATGCGGCTCCCCTCGCGAGCGTGCGCGCGGCCCTCGCTCTCGCCAAGCGCGGCCAGGACACCGGCAACCTCGGCGAGCTGAAAGCCAAGATCGACGCCAATCCGGCCGATCATCAGGCGCGCATCGATCTCGCGACGGCGCTCGCCGCAAGCGGCGAGAAGGAAGAGGCGGTCGGCCATCTTCTCGAAAGCTTCCGCCGCGACCGCAAATGGAACGACGAAGCCGCGCGCAAGCAGCTCGTCGAGCTCTTCGAGGCCTGGGGACCCAAGGACCCTGCGACGCTCGACGGCCGGCGCCGGCTGTCGTCGCTTCTGTTCTCGTGATGTGAAAGCTGCGCGGCCAATACGCCCCGCAGCAGGAGTGCACGACGCGTGAGCTTTCTCGAGCAATACCGTTCGCCATCGGATCTGCCGGAGCGCATTCCGGTGTTCCCGCTGCTCGGCGCGATCGCACTCCCGCGCACGACCTTGCCGCTCAATATCTTCGAGCCGCGTTACCTCGCCATGATCGACGACGTGCTGCGCGGCGAGAGGATCATCGGTGTCATCCAGCCGACGGGCGACGGCGGATCGACCGGCTCGCCGACCTCACGCACTGCGCGCCTGCAGGCCGTCGGCTGCGCAACACGCCTCTCGGCCTTCCAGGAGCAGACGGACGGCCGCCTTCTGATCACGCTCACGGGCATCTGCCGCTTCGACGTCTCGGCAGAGGCCCAGAGCGATACGCCATACCGGAAGCTCGCCGTTTCGTACGATCGTTTTGCCGATGATCTCGTCGCCGCCCGCGGGGCCGAGGACGTTCCGCGGGAACGGCTTCTCGCGGTGCTGCAGCGCTATCTCCACGCGCGCGAGCTCAAGCCCGATTGGGAGGCCATCGAGCAATCCGAAAACGAGGATCTCGTGAACGGCCTCTCCATCGCTGGCCCGTTCGCGCCGCCAGAGAAGCAGGCCTTGCTGGAGGCATCGACACTCGCCGATCGCGCCGCAGCCCTGATTGCGCTCGCCGAGATGGAGCTTGCTGGCTCCGGGAAGCCCGGCTCACGCCTCCAGTAGCTCAGAGGAAACGTGCACGTCATGAGCGAGCATCGCGAAGAACCAACGACCAGAACGGAGCGCACGGCCCCGCGCTTCCTTGAGCTGCTCGTGTGCCCCCTGACCAAGACCTCGCTCGAGTACGACGAGAAGAATCAGGAGCTGATCAGCCGCGCGGCCCGCCTCGCTTACCCGATCAAGAGCGGCGTGCCCTATCTGCTGCCATCCGAAGCGCGCCAGCTCGATTGAATCCAACGCATAGCCAAAGGAGGACCCCCGCCATGGCAGTCACGACAAAGCCGAACACGAGCACCAGCCTTCGCCACGAGACCATGCTGATCGACGGCGCCTGGACCGATGGCCGCGCCAAAGAGACGATCACTGTCCTGAACCCCGCGAACCGCAAGCCGATCGCGAGCGTTCCGCGCGGCACTGCCGAGGACATCGACACCGCCGTCAAGGCCGCGACCGCCGCCTTCCCCGCCTGGATGCGCGTGCCGCCGCGTGATCGCGGCCGCATTCTGACGCGCATCGCCGACGTGATCGAGGCGCGCGTCGAGGAGCTTGCAAAGATCGTCGCCGAGGAAACCGGCAACGCCATCAAGACGCAGGCGCGCCCCGAGGCCAAGGGCGTCGCGGAAATCTTCCGCTATTTCGGCGGGCTCGCGAGCGAGCTCAAGGGCGAGACCATTCCCTTCGGCGAGCACGTGCTGAGCTATACGCGCCGCGAGCCGATCGGCGTCGTCGGCGCCATCATTCCGTGGAATGCACCCGTTCTGCTCGGCTCGCTCAAGATCGCGCCCGCGCTCTGCGCCGGCAACACGCTCGTGCTCAAGGCCGCCGAGGATGCGCCGCTCGGCATTCTCTGGGTCGCGCGCATCTGCGAGGAGTTCCTGCCCAAAGGCGTGCTCAATGTGATCACCGGCTATGGTCCGGAGGTCGGCGCCGCGCTCTCGGCGCATCCGGGCGTGCGCAAGCTTTCCTTCACCGGCTCGACGGAAGTCGGCAAGCTCGTGATGAAGGCCGCTTCCGAGCGCATCGTGCCCGTATCGCTCGAGCTCGGCGGCAAGAGCCCCTCGATCGTCTATCCGGACGCGAACGAGGACTGGGTCATCGACGGCATCATCGCGGCGATGCGCTTCACGCGTCAGAGCCAGTCGTGCACGGCCGGCTCGCGCCTCTTCCTGCACGCCGACATCTTCGACGACTTCCTGAAGAAGCTCGCCGACAAGACGTCGAAGCTCAAGATCGGCAATCCGCTCGACGAAGCGACGGACATGGGCGCAATCATCAACGAGAAGCAATTCCGCAAGGTCTGCGGCTATGTCGAGGACGGCATGAAGCAGCCCGGTGCGACGCTGCGCTTCGGTGGACTGCCGCCGAAGGAGGGGCCCCTCTCCGAGGGCTTCTTCGCCGTGCCCACGCTCTTCGCGCACGAGGGCAATGACTGGCGTCTCGCCAAGGAAGAAATTTTCGGGCCCGTTCTCGTCGCCATCAAGTGGACGGACGAGCAGGAGGCCATCCGCATGGCCAACCAGACGCACTACGGTCTTGCCGGCTATGTGTGGACCAAGGACATCGGTCGCGCACTCCGCACCGCTCACGCGATCGAAGCCGGCTGGGTTCAGATCAACCAGGGGCTCGGCCAATCGCCCGGTCACTCGTATGGCGGCGTCAAGCAGAGCGGCATCGGCCGCGAGTTCTCGCTCGAAGGCATGCTCGACAGCTTCACGGTCAAGAAGAACGTGACCGTGAACCTCATGACGCCTTGATTCTTGTTTGCCGCGGGCTGCTGGGAAGAGGTGCTTCGCAACCGCATCGTTGTGCTATGCCCGCGGCGGCAATTGCGAGAGCGCAGAGATTGTTGCCGCGGGCGCACTCCTGTCCCCTCTCCCCGCTCTTGCGGGGAGAGGGTTAGGGTGAGGGG
>JAEWIJ010000189.1 GCA_023387235.1 Pseudomonadota bacterium | reverse complement strand
GGTTTTGGGTTTGGGGGTGGGGCGGCGGCATACGCAAACGACTGCACTTGGCGCCGCCCCTCATCCCGACCTTCTCCCCGTAAGTACGGGGAGAAGGAGAAGAGAAGCTCGCCGCGTGTGTTTCGTCATCAAGAACGGGCGGGTCTGGGAGGGTGTCCCTCCCGGTGGGGTGCGGGGCCAGCCCGCTCGCGCAGAAGGCGCGACCATCAGCGCTGCATCTTCCGCCGGAGCTGCGCGGGTGTCATCACGCCCGTCGTCAGGATGATCGACGCGAACAGCACCACGCCGCACGCGACGAGCGCCGCGAGCGCGCCGGCCTGCGTCATCAGGCCCGCGCCCGACCGCAGCCATGGCTCCAGCACGTAGTCGGCCGCGATGACGCCAGCCCCCATGATCACGCTCGCCAACACGATGAGCGGCAGATTGCGCGCAAGGCGATTGTCCGTCTCGAAGTGGCCGCGGCGCTTGAGCGTGCCCCAGAGCAATGCGGCATTCACCCAGGCCGCGATGGACGTGGCGAGCGCAATGCCGACGTGCGGCATGTAGCCCATGGCCTTGAAGCCGAAGAAGAGGGCGAGCGAACCGACGCCGTTTACGACGAGATTGATGCCGGCATAACGCATGGGCGTCTTCGTATCCTCGTTGGCGAAGAAGCCGGGCTGCAGCACCTTGATGAGCACGAAGGCAGGAAGGCCGATCGCGAAAGCGGCGAGTGCCCAGGCGGTCGCCAGCGTGTCGTCGTGCGTGAAGGCGCCGCGCTCGAAGAGCACGCGGATAATAGGCTCGGCCGCAACGAGGAGCGCAACGGCCGCCGGCAGCGTCAGCAGCAGCGCGAGCTCCATGCTGCGGTTCTGGCTGTCCATGGCGGCAGCGCGATTACCCGCGCCGAGATGACGCGAGAGATCCGGCAGCAGCACGACGCCGATGGCCACGCCGACAATGCCAAGCGGAAGCTGGTACAGGCGGTCGGCGTAGTAGAGATACGACACGGCGCTCGCTTCGAGCGAGGCGATGATCGTGCCGACGACGATATTGATCTGCGTGATACCGCCCGCGATCAGGCCAGGGATGCCGAGTGCCAGCAGCCGGCGCACGCCTTCTGTCATGCGCGGCAGCCCGAGGCGCAGCGCGTAGCCCGCGCGCCTGGCAGCAATCCAGAGCATGGCGAGCTGCAGCACGCCCGCCGCCGCGACGCCCCACACCAGCAGATAGCCCGCGGCTGGATCGTCATGATAGCCGCGCCAGTGCGCGAACAGCATGACCGCGACGAGCACGACATTGAGCACGATCGGCGCGGCGGCGGCAGCCGTATAGCGGTGGAGCGAATTGAGAAGCCCTGAGAGCAGCGCGACGAGCGACATGCACATGAGGTAGGGAAAGGCGATGCGGGTGAGCGCGGTCGCGAGGTCGAGCTTTTCCGGCTCGCTCGCGAAACCCGGCGCGAGACCGAGTACCAGAAACGGCATGAAGATCTGCGCCAGCGCAGTCACCAGAAGAAGCACCGCAAAGAGCCCGGCAAGCGCCTCTTCCGCGAACGAACGCGCGGCGCTCGTGCCATCCGTTTCGAGGCGCTTGGCGAAGAGCGGCACGAAGGCGGCATTGAAAGCGCCTTCCGCGAAGAGCCGGCGGAACAGGTTCGGCATCCGAAAGGCGACGACGAAAGCATCCGCGATCATGCCGGTGCCGAGCACGGCCGCGATCAGGATATCGCGCATGAAGCCGAGGATGCGGCTCACCATGCTGAGGCCGCCGACCGTCGCGAAGGCTCTGTAGAGTCTCATGGGACGCACGTCGTATCCGAGCGGAGGGTTGGGATGAAGATCAGGCCGGCGTTTCCACTTATGCGACCTGTCCGCATGGCGGCCGCGGACATGGCAGGAAGTCTGGAAAGCGAAAACACCACTTCCAGCAGCCGGCGACAACCAAGAGATCAGGCAGGCGGGTCGCCGGTCAGCGCATCGATCAGGCGCGCCCGAATCGTCTCCTGGCGCTGGGAGGAGGTGATTTTCTTGCGGGTGAGGTCGGTGACGTAGAACGTGTCCACGACCTTCTCGCCGAAGGTCGTGATGTGGGCGGAGTTGATGTCGAGATTGAGGTCGGAAAGCGCCGTCGTGACATCATAGAGGAGGCCCGGGCGATCGAGCCCCGACAGCTCGATGACGGTGAAGTGGTCGGAGACGACATTGTCGATCATGACCTCCGGCTCGACGGTGAAGGTGTTGATGATCGAGGGGGCCGCAAACTTCTTGCCCATGAGTGTGCCGAGGCGCACCTCGCCGCGCAGCAGGCGCTCGATGGAGGTCGCGATCCGCTTGGCGCGGCGGTGCTCGTCCTCCTCCTGCTCGAAGGCGCGCTGCAGAAGGAAAGTATCGAGGGCGAAACCGTCGCGCGTCGAGGCGATGTAGGCGCCGACGATATTGGCGCCAGCGGCTGCACAGGCACCAGCGAAGAGCGAAAGCACGCGCGGATGATTGGGTGCGATCAACGAGAGCTCCGACACCGCCGTGAAAGCGTTGGTCGTGAAGCTGGTCCCGAACTTTTTTCCCGCGGCCTCGGTCTCCTCCATGAGCCGCATGTGCTCGAGCTGCTTCGGCAGCGAGGTCTTGATCCAGTAGTCGTTATAGTGGCGGTCGACGAACTTGCCGACGAGCTCGCCGGGCGCATCCTTGGCGGCAATACGGAAGGCCTCGATGGCAATGTCTACGCGCTCGCTGAGGGCGACGGGCTCGTAGGCACCCGAAAGCAGCGGCTCCGTCGCGTAATAGAGCGAGCGCAGCAGCTGGCCCTTCCACCCGTTCCATGTGCCCGGGCCGACGGCGCGGATATCGGCGACGGTGAGCATCAACAGCAGGCGCAGGCGCTCGACGGTCTGCATGGTGTCGGCGAAATCGCGAATGGTCTTGCTGTCGGCGATATCGCGGCTCTGGGCGACGTTGCTCATGAGCAGATGGTTCTCGATGAGCCAGGCGACGAGCTCGGTCTCCGCTTCGCTGAGGCCGAGACGCGGACAGACTTTGCGCGCGATCTTCGCGCCGAGCTTCGAGTGATCCTCGTCGCGCCCCTTGCCGATGTCGTGAAGGAAAGCCGTGACGTAGAGCACGCGGCGATTGATGACCGTCTTGAAAATGTCGTGAGAGAGGGGATGCCGGTTGGCGCTCTCGCCGCGCTCGATCTCGGAGACGACGCCGACCGTGCGGATGAGGTGCTCGTCCACCGTGTAGTGGTGGTAGAGGTTGAACTGCATCATCGCGACGACGCGGCCGAACTCGGGGATCATGCGTCCGAGCACGCCGGCCTCGTTCATGCGCCGGAGCGTCAGCTCGGGCGTGCCGCGCGCGGTCATCAGGCTCAGCATGATGCGGTTGGCTTCCGGATCGTTGCGCAAGTTGTCGTCGATGAGACGCAGCGATTGCCGGATGAGGCGGATGGCCTGCGGATGGAGGAGGGAGCCCGTCTCCTCGACCTGCGCGAAGTAGCGGATCAGGTTCACCGGATCGCGGCGGAAGACCTCCGGGTCCGCGACATTGAGGCGGCCGTTGTCGATGCGGAAAGCGGTGGTGCGGCGTACGCGCCGGCGCATGCGCCAGCCCATGGGATCGAACAGCGCGTCGAAGGCCGGCGAGAGCTTGAGCTGCTGCACTTCGAGCCAGGAGCACAGCACCGTCGTCAGGTCGCCGACATCCTTGGCGACCATGAAGTAGTGCTTCATGAAGCGCTCGACGGACTTGAGGCCGAGGCGGCTCGCGTAGCCGAGGATCGCGGCAAGCTGCGGCTGATACTCGAAGGTCAGGCGCTCCTCCGGCCGGCCGGTGAGGAAGTGGAGGTGACAGCGCACCGTCCAGAGAAAATCCTCGCAGCGCCGGAAGGTCGTCTGCTCCTCGGCCGTGAAGATGGGCTGCACGATCGGGTCGCCAACGCCGGGACCGCCGGCCAGGTACTTGGCGAGCCAGTAGAGCGTGTGCAGGTCGCGCAGGCCGCCCTTGCCGTCCTTGATGTTCGGCTCGACGCGATAGCGTGAGGTGCCCGAGCGACCGTGCCGGCTGTCGCGCTCGGCGAGCTTGGCGGCGATGAAGGCGCGCTCGCCGCCCTTGACCACTTCCTGGCTGAAGCGGTGCACGAGTTCGTCGAACAGCGGGCGGTCACCGAGGATATAGCGCGCATCGAGCAGCGCCGTGCAGATCGTCACGTCGGTGCGGCCGAGCTGCAGGCACTGATCGACGGTACGCGTCGCGTGGCCGACTTTGAGGCGCAGGTCCCAGAGCACATAGAGAATGTATTCGACGACGCTCTCGCCCCAGGGCGTCTGCTTGTAGGGCAGCAGGAAGAGGAGATCGATGTCGGAGCCGGGCGCCAGCAGGGCGCGTCCGTAACCACCCGTCGCGACGATCGTAAGGCGCTCGGTGTCAGCAGGATTGTTGCTTCGGTAGACGTGCGCACGCGTGTAGTCGAACACGAGCGCGATCAGCTCGTCCATGAACATGGAAAGACCTTCGGCGCAACGCCGGCCCTTACCGTCATGAAGAAGCTGGGCGTGCGCCGCCTCGCGCGCGTCGGTCATGAGGCTGCGCAGGCGTTCGACGATCGCGGGCCGCGCGATTTCCGCACTCTCGTCGTTGGCGCGGAAGATGGCCGTCAGCTCGCGGCGCAGCTCGGCCGGGTCGAAATACGGCGGCTCCTGCAGCCTGCGGGCGTCCCGTTCCGGAGCCAGCGCGTCATTGGCCAGTGTATCCATGCGGTCCGCTCTCGCGGCGGGGATGTCATCAAGTCCCGCCAGGGGCGCCCGAATCACTGGCGCCCTCCTTCATACAACTCATTGGGCGGGCATAGCGTATTTCCGCCCCGGCGGGAATAGGCGGGGGTGAAGCGGGCGCCCCGGGGCACAGGACGGTGCCACAAATTCAAGCGACACAAATTGGCCTGTGGATTTCCTTGTCTCCGGCGAAACAGCGGCGGGGCCTGCGCGTTGGCACAACAGAAGCGTGATCCGGCGAGGTCCAGCGTGCCGGTCGAGCCCCTGATGCCCCGGAGAAGATCATGCGCAAGCCAACCCGTGCCATTACCGCCG
>JAEWIJ010000180.1 GCA_023387235.1 Pseudomonadota bacterium | reverse complement strand
GTTCCTAAGCGTCGCGCCGGCACTATGGCCGGCATGATCGACGAGAAGAAATACGAGCGCATTATCCAGCGCATTGCCCAACTCGGCACGTGGCTCGAGGAGGAGGCGCCGTATGCGCTCGCCGATCAGCGTCATCTCGACCAGCACACGCCCGAGCAGGCCTACTGGCACCTCGGCTATCACCGTGGGCTCAGCGACATGCTCTCGTTCCTCAAAGAGCATGCTGAAGACAATGAGGACACTGCCAGTCCGTCCCGCGCGGCCGCGCAGGATGAATAATCGTCGACGGCGGCCTCAGCTCATGAAAGAGCGCGCATTCCTCTAGGAATGCATCGCGCGCACTCGTCAGGACAGCGAACTTGAACATCGAGCTTGAGCCGATCAGCTCGCTCAGACGCGCGCGCACGTCATAGTCGTCGCGCCCGACGGCCTGCACCCGGAACCGCCCTTCCCTATCGACGTAGCCGAGAGCATATATGCCCGTCCGCGCCTTCGGCAGCACGCGCTGCAACGCATCGAACGAGAGGGCGTGAGGACCTTTCAGCGTCATCATCATCGTCCGCGTATCCTGGTCGCTTCGGCGTCCTACTTCGCCGGCTGGCAGCGCACGGCGTCATGGGCCAGGAAATTCATGCTCTCGACGAAAATCTGCGCGATCGTCGGATGGCCGATGCGTGCATTCGCCTTGGCGACCATGCGCCCGATCAGCTTGTCGACCTCGATGATCTTGAGCGCGGTGAAGTCGAGCCCTTCTTCCTCGTAGACCGACCTGAAGATCGCCTCGCTCGCGTAGAGGGTCAGCGCGTCCTTGTCCTTGCGGATGGCGCTCGCGGACGCGGAAAAGGCAAAGCGCCCGATCACATAGCCCTGAATCTTGCCCTCGCGGACGACCGGCACCGAGACCGGATCGAGCTTCACAACCTCGGCCTTCTCGGCTGTATCCTCGGCCTTGCCCGGTGTCGCGCGCGGCATCTGCATGGCGGCATAGCTGCCGCCGAGCGTCGCGATCACGACCACCAGACCGAGGAGCAGCATCCTCACCATGTCTTGGTTCCCTTGCGCGCGATCTCGCTCGAATACGTGCCGTCCGCGGTCGACTGCTCGATAGCCTCACCGATGAGCGAGGAGATCTCATAGACCGCATCCATATGGCGGCGCAGCAGGCGCTCGTTGGCTGCGAGCTCCGCAGAAAGAGTGGCAAGCCGCTGGCGCACGCGCTCGGTAGGGATCTTGCCCTCGGCGAGCTGCGTGAGCTTGCCGAGTTCGAGCGCCAGATGGCTCTTGCGCGCGACGAGCGCACTGAAGTCCGCGCCCTCGGGCCGCGCGATCAGCGCCTTTTCTTCCTGCACCACCTCGCTGATCAGATCGGCGAGATGCAGGATCGCCTCCATGAGCCGCGCGCTCTCGAGCGTGCCCGGATCAGCCGCGTGCGGTCGCGCGATTCTCTGTCCTTCTCCATGTGCGAGCATCAGGATGCATCTCCCTTTGTCTTGCTGACCTCAGCCGGTTTCGGCGCGGCAGCAGCTGTGGACGGCTCATCGGGCAACAGTTTCAGGCGACCGCTCGATGCGATCTGATCGGCAAGCTTTTCGGCCATCAGGGATTGCCAGAGCTTGCCGGCCGAGCCGGTGCCGAAAAGCTTCTCGGTCTCCTTGGGCAACATCGCGCCGATGAAGGCCTGCAAGGCGAAGGCCTCGAAGGACTTGCGCGCCTTGGCGGCGTTCTTTGCCTTCACGGCCTCGGCACCGGGCGCCGTATCCGGGCCCGGCGCGGCCTTGGCCTGCTCGGCGGCCGCCGTTCGGATCACCGTCTCGAACGGCGTGATCTCGCCGGCTTTCCTGACGGTCGTGACGAAGCCGCCCGCCGTCGCGCCGACACCGGTCGCGCCGCCATCCGCTGCGCCGACGAGCCGCGCGATGCTCTGCAGATCGATTCCCATGCCGCGTCGTGACCACCTTATCTTCGAGGCCACCATCCGGCGGTGGCACCACTCCCGTTCCGGATAGTGCCGCCGCGACCTTATTTCAGGCTTGTGAGTTGCCGGCGGACGAACTGGTCGATCGCCTCCTCGAGCTGGCGCGCGTCCTGCTCCTGTAGGTCGCTCTGAACCTCGCGGCCGAGCTTGTTCTCGAGCCCCTTCACGCGTCCGCGTGCCGCCGCGACCTGCTCGATCTGCTGCTCAACCTCCGCGCCGAGCTCGCCCGCCTGCCGCTCGAGCTTCACCACGCGCGAGCTGACGAGCTCCGGAAAGACGGTGCCGACGAGGTTCTCGTGGTCGAGATAGGCCCGCGTCACCGCCGCCGCCTTGGTCGCATCGTCGCGGGCGCGCATGAGTTCCTGCGCCGTCTGCGCCTCCTTCTCGTAGAGATGCTCCGTGAGGCGGACCAGCCTCTTCAGGCGCGCGATCGAGCGACGCTTCATGGCGAGATCCTCAGAGGTTCGTCAGGGTCGTATTGAAGGCATCGAAGTAGATGCGCAGCATCTCGGGCACCATGAGATAGAGGAAGAACAGCCCGCCCATCAGCAGGAAGGGGATCGAGATGAAGTACGACGGCACCTGCGGAATGAGCTTGCCGAGAATGCCGAAAAGCACGTTCACGAGTATCGCGTAGATGATGAACGGCCCCGTCACCTGCAGGCTGATCTTGAACGCAATGTCGAGGGTCGAGGCGAGCAGGCGCAGGCCGAATTCCGGCTCCGCCATCGTACCGAGCGGAATGCGCCCGTAGGAATCGAGCACCGTCCGGATCAGCACGTGATGGAAGTCGAGGAGCAGGATCAGCAGCGTGGCCGAGATCGCGACGAGCGTCGCAAGCGTCGGCGCCGCCTCCTCGTTGTCGATGCCCGCCGCGAGGCCGTTGAGACCGATGTAGTTCGACACCGCCGTCATCATGAATTCGAGGGCCGCGATGTAAATGCGGCAGACGAGCCCGATCACGGCACCGACAATGCACTCCGCGATGACAAAGCCGAGCAGCAGACCGCCTTGCGCGAACTTCAGCGTGCTGCCATCGAGCACGCCGGGCGCGGCCGCAAGCGCGAGCGCCAGCGCGAGATAGAGGCGCACGCGCGCTGGCACGCGCGCCGTCCCGAATCCCGGCGACAGCATCAGCGTCGTCCCGATCCGGCAGAGGATCAGGATGACACCGGTCGCGTACTCGTCCAGTTCGAGCATTATGCAATGCTGCCGAGCGCCTTCACCTGGATCCCGCGCGCGATCTCCGCGTGCGACAGCACCGGCAGCGTCGGGAAGAGCCGTTCTATGACCATGCGCACGAAGGGCCGCGCCTCGACGGAGCTGACGAGCACGAACTGCTCGCCCTTCTCCGTATGGCTCGCGATCACGCGCGAGGCATCCTTGCTGAAGTCCTCGATGAGGCGCGGATCGATGTCGAACTCGACGACCTCGCCGCGCTGGTCGCGCTTCAGGCTTTCGTGGAAGGCAAGATCCCAGCGGCTGCCGAGGCGCAACACGGAAAGAGTTCCGTCCTTGGCGAGATCGCCGCAGATCTGCTGCGCCATGCGCTGGCGAACGTGCTCGGTGACCTGCTCAGAGCGGCGCGTGTGCGGCGCGATTTCCGCGACCGCCTCGAGGATGAGCTGGATGTTGCGGATCGAGACGCGCTCCGCGAGCAGCATCTTGAGCACGGCCTGGATGCCGGAGAAGGAAATGTGCGCCGGACGGATCTCGTCGAGCAGGCGCTTGTACTCCGGCGGCAGGCCGTCGATCAGCACCTGCATGTCGCGATAGGAGAAGAGCTGCGCGAGGTTGTTGCGAACCGCCTCGCTCAGGTGCGTGAGGAGGACGGTCATGACATCGACCGTCGCAAAGCCCTCGCGCTTGACCTCTTTGGCGTAGGCCTCGGGAATCCAGATGGCCTTGAGGCCGAACGCCGGCTCGACCGTATCCACGCCAGAAACGCTCGGCCGCGGGCCGTCGCCGACGATGACGAGGACATCGCCGATCGGCAGCTCGTGACTGCCGACGGTCGCCCCGTGAATGCGGATTTGATAACCGCGCGGCGGCAGCGAGAAATCGTCCGAGAGATTGATCTCGGGCACGACGAAACCGTACTGCTTGGCGAACTTGCGGCGCAACTTGGACACGCGCTGCGCCAGCTCCTCGTGCTTGCGGATGAACTCGGCCGACAGGCGCTGGCCGAACACGATCTCGATCTCGCTGATCTTGAGCGCACCCTTGATCGACTGGCGCGCCTCCTCCTCGGCCACCTGCGTCGCCTCGCGGACCTTGGCGTCCTCCGCACGTTTTTCCTGTGCCCATCGTCGCGGAATGGCATAGCCCGCTGCGGCTGCGGCAATGCCGAGGAAGGCGAAGGGAAGAAGCGGCAATCCCGGCCCGAGCGCGAGGAGGCCCATCGCGCCGGCCGTCATCAGCAGCGCCTTCGGATGATTGGCGACCTGGCCGACGACCGTCTTCTCGACGGATCCGTGCGTGCCGCCCTTGGCGACCACGAGGCCGGCGGCAAGCGAGATGATCAGCGCCGGGATCTGCGAGACAAGGCCGTCGCCGACCGAGAGCTTGGTGAAGACATCGGTCGCCTCGGCGATTGGCATGCCGTGCCGGAAGATCGCGATGAGAATGCCGCCGAAGACATTGACGGCGGTGATGATCAGTCCCGCGATAGCATCGCCACGCACAAACTTCGAGGCACCGTCCATCGCACCGAAGAACGAACTTTCCTCCTCGAGCTCGCGGCGGCGGCGCTGCGCCTCGCGCTCGTCGATGAGGCCGGAGGAGAGATCGGCGTCGATCGCCATCTGCTTTCCGGGAATGCCGTCGAGGGCGAACCGGGCGCCCACCTCGGCGATGCGCGAGGCGCCCTTCGTGATCACGATGAAGTTCACCGTCAGCAGGATCACGAACACAACGACGCCGATCACGAAGTCGCCGCCCATGACCAGCTTGGAGAATCCAGCAATGACGTAGCCGGCGGAATGCTCGCCGTTGGCGCCCTCGGTGAGGATGATGCGCGTCGTCGCCACGTTGAAGGCGAGCCGCAGCATGGTGATGATCAGGAGGATCGTCGGAAAGGACGAGAACTCGAGCGGCCGCTGGACCCAGAGCGCGACCATCAGGATCAGCACGGCAGCCGCGATCGAGAACGCGAGGCCGGCGTCGATCAGCAGCGGCGGGAGCGGCAGGAACAGCACAGCCAGGATCAGCACGATCCCGGCGGCGAAACCCATATCCGTCAAACCCGCCAGCCGGCCAAGCGGCAGCTCACTCGTCGCTGGTTGAGACACTCCAAACCCCCTGACCGAATGCAAATGCGCGCAGAATCACGCTCGTGCGTGGTGCCGCGCTCTCATCTTCGCAAGTGATGCTGATCGGGAGCTGACCAATACGCCGAGGAGCTCAGAAGCCCCGCTCGACGTGCAGGAAAGTCAATTGGGCGAAGGCGAATACGTTCGCCCCCATGAAGTGGGCGGAAAACATCGCGACGACGAAGATCGCCATGATCTTCGGCACGAACGTCAGCGTGATCTCCTGCACCTGCGTCAGCGCCTGCAGGAGCGCGATGGTAATACCGACCACCATCGCGGCGAGCACGCACGGGCCCGCCACCATGATCACGGTCCAGATCGCGGCCTGGACCAGCTCCATGGCATCGGCTTCATTCACGTCGTCGTCTCGTCGCCGCTATAGTCGGCCGGAGGCATCGACGCACTTTCCCCGACAATCAGGCCAGGACCAGCCGGGATTTCCTGGCCGTTGTCCAGAAGCACCACGACTCCGTTATCGACCACCTTGGCTGCGACGACCACGCCGGCGGTCCCATGTTCCTCAGAGATCACGGTCTTGCCGATCAGGCTCTCCGCGAGCTGCAGATTGTTCGTGTTGAGCAGGGAGGCGATGCGCTCGTTGGTCTGGATCGTCTTCTCGACTTGCGAGAATGTCGCGAGCTGCGCCACATAGTCGCTCGACTTCATCGGCTCCATGGGATCCTGATTGCGCATCTGCGCGATCAGCAAATGGAGAAACGCATTGTAGTCGAGCGTCGGCGCCGCAGTCGCCTGCGTGGGCGTCTGTGTCTCATTCGTCTTGTTCGTGTTCAGGACACCCGAGACTTCCATGACGGCTCCAATCTCGCTCAGGGCCGCGATTACGCGACCGATTTCGTAGGTAGCTCTGCCGGAAGCTCAACTGGCAGCTCGGCCGCGCCGAACTTTCCGGACTTGAGGATCTCGTCCTCGAGCGGAAACAGCGCCCTGATCTTGCGCAAGGTCTCGAACGTGCGTCCGCGCTCCATGAGCGACTTGATCTCCATCAGGCCATCGAGCACATCCTGGCTCTTGAATGTCCTGATCAGCGCGTCGTGCGAGCGCTCATACATCTGCCGCGCGATCGGCTCGCACTTCGGCTCCATGAGCATGGACTGCACGATGAAGTAGAGCTGACGCAACGGCGTCGTCGCCTGATCCTCCTGAAGGATGTGGCCTTCGAGCAGGAAGACAACTTCGTTCATCAGCTCGATCGTCACCTTACGATCGACCTTGATCACGCCACCGTTGATGTAGACGCGCTCGTTCGGCTTCAGATGGACCTTGAGGTGTCCGCTCACGTGAGCCCATCCCGTATCGCTTTCGAGACGACGATCACGTCCCCGAGGCCCTTCGTCTGGTCCGTGCGCACACCCTCGAGCTCGCGCAGGATCCAGATGCCGATCGACACGAGCTGCGCTCTCAGCTCCTTCGGAAGACCGTTCTCCGGACTTGCGAGATCCTCGACGAGCAGCGTCCACAGCTTGCTGGTGAAGGCGATCGCCTCGGCGGCCGTCGCGAGCGGCGCACCGGGCTCGGAGGCCTGCTCGAGCAGCAGTATCGACTGTTCGAACGCCGCGCGCTCGCGTTCACGCGCGACCTGCTGATCGTCCTCAAGGAGTTCACCGTACTGTATGCGCTGCATTACATTCTCCATGCCGCCCCAGGACGCCGCCCGCCGTCTCAGAGATAGTTCAACAACGTGAGCTGCTGCATTCGCGCAGTCACGGAGTAAGACGCCTCGATCCTGGTCATCAGCAGGCTCAGCCGGTCGGCCACCTCGTACGCATCGACGCCTTCGAGCTCGCCGATGCGCCCTTCCAGGGCCTGCTTCTCGATAGCTATACGCTCGTTGGCTTGCGCAAGGCGTTCCTCGGCGACGCCGACCCGCGCCTGAGTCGCTGCGATATTGTGCCCGCCTTCGCTCGCCGTATTCGCAATCCGCGTTGCCAGCACCTCGAAAGTATCGGTCCGGAGATGCTCGGCGCCACCGTCGATCGCCAGCGTCAGCGAGAAGAAGATCTGGCGGATGCCCGCGTCGTTCACTGTCGCCGACGTATTGATCTCCTCATGCTGGGAGATGCGATCGCGCATGACCTCGTCCGTCGCCTGCGAGAAGTTGGCGCTCCACTGAGGCTCTTCGAAGAGCGCCGAGAACGGCCCGTCGATATAGGCTTCCATCTGCGCCGGCGTGATCGTCACCGCCTGCGAATCGTCGGGCGGAAAGCCGAACTCGGCCGTGAATGCCGCGATCACGGCCGTGCGCGCCGCACTCGGTGGATCGCTCAGATAGTCGTCGACGGGCGGGACCGAGACATTGAGGCCCGAGAAGGCATAAACGCCATTCGTGCTGGTTCTCAGCACATCTGTGAGTGTCGCCATGCGCGCCTTGGCATCCGAGACGAGCAGGCCGCGGTCGGCGCCCGTCTTGTGGACGCCGATCGTCGATTCGCTGAAGTCCGCGCCGAGATCACGCATCGCGGCAAAGGACGACTGGATGTGGTCCATGCGCTGTTTGACGACCGAGTTCGTATTCGTGAGGCCAGTGAGGCTGCCGACGATGTTGCGCATGTCGAGAACGCCGCCGACGCGCCCGCCGAGCACCTTGCCGACATCGGCATGGCGGCCCGTGCTGAATTCCTTCAGCGCATCGGCGAGGTTCGTCTGATTGCGCGCCATGGCCGAGCGCTGGATCTCGCGGCCCACGAGCGAGGAAATGGTGTCGGCTTTCATGCGCTAGTGTCCCGATTGCGAAATTCGCCCAACGTCGATGCAGCGTCCCGGGCTGCTAGAGCGCTCCCGTCGCGCGCAGAATGGCCTGGAACATCTGATCGACCGTCGACATCAGCCGTGCTGTCGCCTGGTATGATCGCTCGATTGCCATGAGGCTCGTCATCTCCTCATCGAGGTTGATGCCGATCTGGCCCTGCCAGGCATTGACCGCGCGCTCGCCGAGCACCTGATTGTCGGCGAGACGATCGCTCGCCGAGCTTCTGCGCGCCTCGATCCAGCCCGCACTGTTGGAAGCGAGCGAGAGAAGGCTCGTCGACCCACTGAGCCCGGTCGACGGATCGAAAGCCTGCGCCGCCGAAAGGCCGGCCGCGAGATCGCGCAGCCGCTGACTGAAGCCCGCCACGCCATCGGGATTGTAGACGTAGTCCGGCTCGCTCGGATCGCCGATCCCGCCATCGCGCAACCGGTCGAGATTACCGCCCTGGCTCGGATCGGCATTCGGATTGACTCGTATCGTGAGCGCGAGCCCGTCGAGAACCGTGCCACCCGCCGGCAGCGCCGGACCACCGGACCACGTGAAGAGACCGGCGATGTCGGGCAGCGTCGGCGTTCCGGACTGATCGCTCTCGGCAAACGTGGTGATGAGGCCGCGCGCGATCTCGTCGATCTGCCGGCCATAGCTTATGGAGACATCGTCGCGGATCTGCAGAAGCCCGCCGATCTTGCCGCCGAGCTTGGTTGAAGCGGCGCCGGTGTACGGCACGCCATCGATGGTGAGGAGCCCGCCCGGCTGCCCCGGAGAGAGCGGCGCGAAGTCAAACGATATGGTTCGCGGCGCCTTCTCGAAGAGCGTCGTCCCGCTCGCCGTGAACAGCACCATGTCGTTGTTGGCGCGCGTCGTCGTATTGATGTCGATGAGGCCCGAGATCTCGCGCAGCAGCATGTTGCGCCGATCGACCTGATCGGTCACATCGCGGCCGATGATCGTGCCTGAGACGATCTGGTTGTTGGCGTCCTCGAAATCCTTCAGCAGCGTGCCGAGCTGCGTCGTCGCATCCTTGAGATCGGCGTTGGCTTCCTTGCGCACCTGCACGACGAGGTTTCCCGCGTCCTTCAAGGTGTTCGCGACGTTCGTCGCCACGGAGATGACGTTGCGCAGGAGCGACTCGTTGCTCGGATCGGCAGCCGCGGCATAGAGCGCCTGCTGCATCTCCGTGATCATGGCAGCAGGACTGATGCCGAGCTCGGGATCGGCAATGGAGCCAGCGAGCCGATCGAGCGCGCTTGCCATGCTCGAAAGCTCGCCGTTCCTCGCCGTCGCGCCGAGCACGCTCTCGAGCAGGCGCGGCGATACCGCGTTGCTGATCACGCCGAGATGGACGCCGATCTCCGACGTGATCGTGTGCGCGTACTTGCGGCCGGCATTAGGGTTGTCGACGTTCGCGATGTTGCGCGAGACCAGGGAGGACTGCGTGGAATTCGCAAGCAACCCGCCCCGGGCGATCTCATGAGCAAGCGTAAGAGACATCTACCTCCCCCGACCCGGCGCTTCCTACCGGGCCTACCGCTTCAGATTGACGACAAGATCCATCAGCTCGGAGCCGGTCTGGAACACGCGAGAGTTTGCCGTGTAGTTGCGCTGCGCCTCGATCATGTCGGCGAGCTCGGTCGCGAGATCGACAGTGGAGCTCTCGAGCTTGCCGGACTCGACCGTTCCGAACCCGGCCGTGCCCGCGATGCCGACGCGAAGATTGCCGGAGTCGTTCGACGGCAGATAGACGTTGCCGGCCTTCGGCGAAAGACGATCGGGGCTCGGCACCGTCGCGAGCGGAATGAGATACGAGGCGAAGCGCGAGCCGTCCTCGTAGACCTCGTAAAGACGCCCGTCCTGCGCGATCTCGATCGCCTGCACGCGGCTCGGCGCATTGCCGTTGGTGTTGATCAGGTCGACGGCATAGTCACCGCTCACCTGCGTCATGGAGGAGAGATCGATCTCCATCGGCTGGCCGCCTGGCACGGCCACCGTCAGCGAGGTCGTGCCGGCAGGATCAAGCTGGCCGGTGCCGTCGAACTGAAGTGCCGCCGTCGCGATCGGTCCGCTCGAATAAGGGAAGCCGCCATTGGCGTCGCGGTCGGCGGCGTTATAGACGGCCATCTCCCACTCGCCGTCTGCCGTCTTCGAGAAATGAAGATCGAGGCGCACCGACTCGCCGTGATTTCCGTAGACGTCGATCGAGGAGCGTGCGGTCGTCACCGCACCTGCCGCGTTCGTCGAAGGGAGATCCCCCGGCGCGGTAATGTCCGCCTCGAACGGAAGATTCGCGATCAGCGCGCCGATGGTCGTCGGCCCGGCACGCATGCCGCCAGCCGTCACGTTCACCGGCACCAGGCCTGCCGTCCCATTGATGACCGGAGGACCCGATGCGTTCTCGGGCAGCGGGTAGCCCATGAGGGTGTAACCCGCCGAATTGATAAGACGACCCTCGCCATCCGGCACGAATGAGCCGGCGCGCGTAAGGGCGAGGCTGCCATCGGGCGAAGAAACGAGCATGAAACCCGCGCCCTTGATAGCCAGATCAAAGGGCGAAGTCGTTGCCGTTAAAACACCCTGCTGCGAGATGCCATAACGGACATTCGTTTCGACGCCGCCAGAGTTATACGAGGACGTCGTGTCGTTCAGCAAAAGGGAAGAGAATTGCGTGCCTGCGCGCTTATAGCCGACGGTCGAAGCGTTCGCGATATTATCGGCGATCGTGCCGAGCCTATTCGACTGCGCATTCATTCCCGATGCGCCCGTGCGCATCAGTCCATAGACACTCATGTGATTCCCCCAGGCGGATCGGATTTCACAGCCAGGATAAGGCGTTTCACCTTGCGCCAGGCTGTCGATCGATCAGACAGCGGCCGCAATCTCGCCCGACGCGCCCTCGATGTCCGATTTCGAAGGCCCGAGGAGGCGGTACCCGAGATGGCGCTTGGAATCGATCGGATCGTAGCCGAGCCGCCCGCGCAGGCGCCGACGCAGCTTGGAGATGTGACTCTCGATGACGTTCTCGTCGATCTCCTGGTCGAAGAGGCCGTAGACCGAGTTGAAGATCTGCGACTTCGTCACCCGGCGCGACTGATTCGCGACCAGAAACTCCAGGATTCTCAGCTCCCTGCGCGGCAGCGGCAGCGGCTCCTCGCAGACCAGCGGATCGCGGCCGTCGCGGTAGATGCGGATCGCCGCCGAGCTCTCGACGCGCGCCTTGTCGCTGCCCACGCGGCGCGATATGGCCTCGATCCGCGCCAGGATCTCGCGCACGTGGCAGGGCTTGGAGATCACGTCGTCGACGCCGACGGCGAACAGCTCGAGCGTGCTCGTAAGCGTCTTGTGATCCTTCATCGCGATAACCGCGGCAGCCGTGCGCCGCTTGATGATCCGCGCCAGAATTTCGGGCCGGCTGCATTCGCCAATGAGGAAGGCATTGATCGCCATTACGTCCTCATTTGCCGCCGCCTCGACCCAGCCTTCGAAATCACCTCCGGAGAAACCCGCCGCCGGAATTCCTTCGCGATCGAAAGACGACCGGAAAGCGTCGGTCACCAAATTGCGGTCATCCACGATGACGATCATTTTCTGCTGCCCCCCGGCGAATCAGTGCATTGCCCAATAATTGATTAACGTGAACTAACAGGTTTACAAACGGGGGGTCGTCCGTTCCCGCATCACCGCGTCGCAATGGCAACGATACTCAGCAGTAATCAGGATAAACTATAGAGCAATGCTCATTCGAGGGGATAGTGCGCATGGCGCGCGAGCATCGGCGCCGCGCAGCAGCTCCGCCCGCGACGCCTGACCGGCCAGCATTGCGCGAAGCCGCTCCGCCTCAGGCCGGGACCCGAATGCCGACCATGCCCATCCACTCGCGGCCCTTGTGAACAAGACCGCCCATGCCGGCGCGACGCCGCGCAGCCGGCACGCGATCCGGCTCGACGTCGAGCGCGCGCTCGAACGCGGCGATGGCCGACGCGCTCGCGACGCTCGCCGCCCCGAGCGTGCTCGATGTGGCAAACGCAAGAGCATCGGCGCCCTGGCGGAACTTCTCCCTGAGCTCACGCGCGAAGAGCGAATCGACGAGCCGGCCCGTCTCGACGAGGCTGCGACGCATTTCCGCGCTGAGTGCACCATGCCCGTGGTCGGCCGTGATCCGGATCTCGACGAGAGCTTCGTGCAGGACCGTGACCGCGCGGCTCGCCGCTTCGCGCCGCAGCAGATCGAGGAACTCGCGCCGGCCGGGCGGATCGCTGCGCACTGCCGACGCCGCGGCTACCGGACGGCCCCAGCGCCGCGAGAAACGGATCGCGAGCCAGTAGAGCGGCAGGAAGCTTGCGGCAGTTCCAACAGTGAAAATGATCAGCGTAGTATCCACGGTTCCCGCTCCCTACATGGCCGACTTCGGAGGTCCAGGAAAGAGGAAGTAGCTTGCGCCAGCCTTGATCCGCGGATCAGCTGCGCCGGCGGCCGTTCGGCCCCTTGGCGTCATCGGACTTTGCGGCCACAGGCGTCTCGAGGCAGATGCTGAAGAAGCCCTTCTGCTGACCGAGCTGGCCTTCGAAAATTGCTTCGCCGTCGCTCTCGATGCGCACGTGCTCGAGCTGCTCGGCGTCGAACTCGACGACGGATCCGGGCTGCAGTGCCGCGACCTCGCCGAGCAGCATCGGCGGCCCCGCGGCAACGGCGACGATCTCGACCTCGGTGCGCCCGATGCTTTCGGCGAGATTGCGGCTCCAGCTCGGATCGATCTCGACCGGGGGCTCCTCCTCGGGAACCGCGATCTGATCGCGCACGAGTTCCAGCCCTCTTGCCGGCAGGGCAACGACGATGCGCTCGTCGAAGTTCGCAAGCAGAAGCTGGACGAGAACGAGATCGGACTTGTCCTTGCCGAAGGGCTCGGCGTCGAAGGCGCGCTCCACACGTTCGAGACCGCACGAGAAGGCGACATAAGGCGCGAGCCGCGCCTCGAACCGACCGATCACGGTGCGCGCGAGCTGATCCGCTACCGATTGCTCGAGCCCGCTCAGCTCACGCGCCGGAACCGCGCCGAGCTGGCGTCCATCGCCGCCGTACATGGCGTCGAGCGCGCGGAAGAGCAGCATGGCATCGAAGGCGACGACGGCGCGCGCATTCCATTCCGGAACGAAGTAGACGGCGCCGACCATTCCCGAGCAGGGACCGAGCGCCTCGTAGGAGGCCTGCTGCACCGTCCGCTCGAGTACGACCTCGCCATCGAGCCCGAAGGCCTCGCGGATTGCCACCGGGCAGTCCAGGACGCTCGCCTCGAGCAGCGCGCGCATGGCCGGCAGCTCGACGATCGGCGCAGCGGTGCTATGGAAGATCTCGGTGATCTCCAGCCGCTTGAGCCGATCCTCCTCGGGCGCCGTCGTGTCCATTACCGCGGTTCCGCTCTCCCTATTCTTCTAGCGGTGCGGCTTCGGGCCGCAGCTTGATCAGCGAGCGCTCGGCCATGCTCAGAGCGAGCACAGCGATCCAGCGCCGCGCTTCGCTGATGGCCTGCGGCGCAACGCGCGCATCCGTCGCGAGCTCGGCCTCGACGATGCGGCGCGAGCGCGGCGACAGCGTCTGAAGCACCATGTCGACCAGCGTCGGATCGGCCTCGCGAAGCGCCATCACGACGCGTTCAGCCGGCACCTCGTCCATGAGCCGCGCGCGGTCCTCCGTGTCCATGCCGCCGATATCGTCGAACGTGAAGACGTAGTTCTTCACCCGCTCGGCCTCGTCGGGATCGCTCTCGCCGATGCTGGTCAGGATCTCGTCGATCTGATCGCGATCGAGCTTGTTGAGGATGGCCGCCAGCTTGGCGTGCTTGTTCTCGCCCGTGTCGGCCTCGACCTCGGCGAAGAGCACTTCACGCAGCCGCTCGGCGACGAGTTGCATGGCAGCTTCGGTCGGCGGTCGCAGCGACAGCAGACGGCGGCTGAGATCCGTGCGCTGCTCACCGCTGAGCTTTTCGAGAACGCTCGCCGCCTTGCTCGAGTCGAGGCGCGAGAGGACCACCGCCGCGACCTGCGGCTGCTCTCCGGCGAGAAATTCCGCAATGCGCTCGTCCTTCACATCGCTGAGGCGCACCCAGACACGTTCCGACGACCTGCCGGACACCTCGGCGATGATGTCCGAGATCTGGTCCTCGCTGACGACGCCTGAGAAGAGTTGCTGCACGCCACCCGCAGAGCCGACGAGCGTGTCAGGCACCTCGAGCGCGGCGCAAAGCTCCTCGAGAATCTGCTCGATCACCTCCTCGGGGACCGGCGGCAGCGCCGACACTGAATGGCCAACCAGGCGGATCTCCTGATTGTCGAACTTCTTGATGATGACGTCGGCCGACGGCTTGCTCATGGTGAGCAGCAGCGCCGTCACCTTGTCGACCGCGCTCAGCGGCACGTTCTCGTCGCGCTTCGCCGGCAGCGACTTGCTCATGTTCTTGCCGTTCATCCCGCCCCTGACCGCTGACGCCCGGTGCCCGTGCCACGCTCCGCTGGCGCCAGAGGGAATCGCTCAAGCTCCATGTCTGCCACGCCGACCTTGCGGCGGACTGACAGGCGCGCGTCCTCGGCCGGCAGCCGGCACACACCATAGACAGATTCGCGGAGACTTAGACCGGGCGGAAGCGACCGCCGTATGAAACTCCTCCGATCACGGGCGCCGGGGCCGCACCCGGGGACAGACTTCCCCCCGAATCAGCACGCCCGAAGGCCTTGCCGGAGCGCCAATCCGCGTGCTGCTCGGCCTGCTGGGCGCCCCCATGGCGTCCGCCGCCATCGCGGGCACCGCCACCGAGGAGCTGCTCCTGCTGGCCGCCGGGCCGCGCCCCCTGATCGCGCGCGTCGCCATCCATGCCCTGCCCGGCCATCCTCGCGACGCTGATGTCGGTCACGGCGTAACCGGCGCCGCTCAGGCGTGCGGCCAGCACATTGCGATCGTTGTCGACCTTGGTCACGGTGTCGGCAAGCTCGGCGGCAAGCTCGATACGCAAGCCCTCATCATTGCCGGAGAGCACGATCGTCACCGCGCCGAGCTCGGCCGGGTTGAGCTGCAGCTTGATCACGCGCAGAGCCGGCGCGAAGCTCTGCCGTGTATCGGGCTCGAAAATTGCGCCCGAGCCCGGCGATGACGATGCAGCCGAATCGGCGGGCCTCGTCAAAGCCTCCTGCATGCGATCGGCGATCTGTAATCCAACGGCGCCCGGCGCGACGTCGACGACTGCTCCCGGCGCTGCCGGTCCGGCAACCGGAGCCACCGCCTCGACTGTTCGCGCTAGTGCAGCCGGCGCGGTCGCGCGCTCGCGCAGTGCCTCGCCCGGCACTGTCTTCAGAGCCTCCGCCGTCGGTGCGGCAGCACGGCCTGCCTCGAAAGCATCCTGCGCGATCTGCCAGCGCCGCGCCTCGACGCCGGCAGCCTGGAAATGCTTCTCCTGGCGCACGACGCGCACCGGAAGCACCATCGCCTCATCCACCTCGACTTCATCGCCGACGTCGGCAGTCCCCGCGCGATCGACACCGAGCGTGGAAGGATCAGCGCCGCGCGGCCCCATGCCTTTGCGTGCGACGGCTGCAAGCTCCGGTCCTTGCGCGCGCTCCGGCCGCGCCGTGAGATCGATGCCGAGCGCGGCAAGCACCTCGCGTGCTGCTGCTGCACCTTGCGCCGGATCGGATGCTGATGGCGCCGACGGCTTCTCGCTCGCCTCCTGCGCCTCGTTTGTCGCAATGCCTTTGGCGAGCGCCTTTTGATCGGCGCGGCGTATGCGCTTTACCGGTGTTTCAGTGTCCGGCTCGTTCGGCACGTCGGCGCGAGGCAGTGCCGCATCGCCCGTCACGCGACCGTGCGCCTCGTGGCCACCCCGCGCGCCGAGACGACGGCCAACGTGGAAGTGCCCACCGGCATCGTCGGCCTTGCCCGCCGCCGCCTCATCGCGAACGGCCTCATCGCTGCTTTCACCGGCCGTCTCAGCGAGCGCCGCGGCGAAATCGCCGTCGAGTTTGTCCTGCCGGCCGTGAGGTCCCTCGCCGGCACCCGGCACACCCTTGGCTCCCGACGGCCCCGGAGGAAGATGTACATTCATTCGTCAATATCCTTGAGCATCTTGTCGATCTGGGCAATGCGCGCATGCACTTTCGTCGCCGTCGGATTCTGATCGGCGGCGGGCTTCTTCGTCTTGTCGCCGGGCGTGAGCGCCGCTTGTATCGCCTTCGGCAGGTCGAGCGGCGCCTGCACGTGCGCTTGCGGCGGCGACCGGATGAGATGTGAGATCGCACGCGCGCCGGCGATCAGCTCACCAACGGACTGCGGCACGCCGACCGCCTCCGCGGAATTGAGGAGCGCGAGGCCTTCCTCGGGCGCAAGTCCGATGGCGAGCGCAGCACCCTCGTAAGCCTGCGTCCAGGCGTACTCCGGCGAGCTCTGACGCGCATACTTGCGCGCCATGCGGGCCGCATTCACCGTCGTCGCGAGCTTTCCCGCACGCAAGCCGATCTCGGCGAAGGCGGCGTAGAACTGCACGAGCTTCTGGGGATCGAGGTAGTGCACGACACCCTGAACCCAGCGCGCACTCTCGGGCTTCTCGCCGTAGTCCTGCTCGACCATCGCCTTCGCGACCGGACGGATGACCGCGCTCAGATAAGGCGAGCGGGGAAAGCGGCGGAAATAGCGCGATGCAAGCGCCTCGAACTTCGCCCGGTCTGCGCGCGCGGCCGCGCCCTCCATGGCGAGGCGCAGTGCCGTCTCCTCAACGAGCGTGCCCGGCGAAAGAAGGCGCGCCTCATCCGCGAGCACAATGACGCGCGCGAGATCCGTATTCGCGAGCACCAGCGCTTTCACCAGCGCGACGTGCCCGGCGAGGCTCGGCGGCAGCGCGAACACGTCGACCTTCTCGAGATGGCGCAGCGCCTGCGTGCGCTGTCCTTCGGCATAGGCGAGCGAGCCCTCAGCGAGCGGCATTTCCGCCGCCTCGAAGTACTTCTGTGTCAGCACGACGCGGAGCTGCTCGGGATCGCCGCCGCTCAGCGCGTACTTGATCAGCGCCTCGCGATTGCGCTGTGAGCGCCAGACTGTGGGCGAGAAGGCCTTCAGCTCGGCGGCAATCTCCTGCACCACCTCGCGCTGCATGGCGAAGGCTGTCTCATCGCCTTGCGCGACCCGCTCCTGCAGCACGCTGAGCGTACGGACGGCGTGGAAAGGCTGGCGCACGGCACCGACCGCAAAAGACCGCTCCGCAGCGCTGCTGCCGCCTGCAGGCGGCGATGTTCCTTCCGCCTTGACCGACGCCGCGAGGCAAACCATGAGCATCAGAAAGGCGAACGCCGCCGGCGTTCTTCCTCCCCTGAACCCGCCCATGCATCGTCCGGCAAGGATCATTCATCCACCTGTTGCAGAAGGATCTCGATCCGGCGGTTCGCCGCGGCTTCCGAATCGTTTGCGACCTTGAGCTTGCGATCCGCATAGCCTTCGATGCGCGTGAAGCGGCTTTCGTCCACGCCCGCACGCACCAGCATCGCGTAGGCCGCCTCGGCACGCGTCATGGACAGGCGCCAGTTGTTGTTGCGGTCCGTGCGATAGGCGCGGCTGTCGGTGTGACCACGCACGACAATGCGCTTGCTGTTGGCGATGAGAACCGGCGCGATACGCTCGATGAGCGCGATGGTCTGCGGACTCGGATCGGACGAGCCGATCGCGAACATGCCGAACGTGCTCGTGTCCGTCAGGCTCAGCACAATGCCGTTGCCCTCGATCGTGACCTCGATCCCCGGGCCACCGGAACCCACACCGGCGACCGGCTTTGCCGCCTGCTGCACATCGCGCAGCACGTCGGCAGCAGCACGATCGAGCGACTTCTCGCCGGCGGCCGCGGACGCATCGGGCCGACGTCCGGCGGCCGCATCCTTCTGGGCGGCAGCCGAAGCGGGCGGCAGTGACTGCGTTTCGCTCTTGCCAGCGCCTGCCGCCTTGTCCGCCGGACCGTCGGGCCCCTGCGCCATTTGCCGCGCGACTTCAGCAATACCGGGAAGACGCTGCTCGGCCGCATCTCCTTCCGGACCCGGGCGCCGTCCGCCAATGGCCTCTCCGTCGGGCTTGGCAAGACGCCCGCCCTGCTGCTCACCGGCCGGACCGAAGCGGCGCGCGGGCTGCTTGGCATCATCATCCGGACCGGGACGACGATCTCCATCCTTGGCCATCTGCCCGGACGCCGGCTGCTTGCCCGCATCCGTGCCCGAGGACTGCGACCCACCGCGCTCCGACGGCGCTGCGGCCTCTTGTGCCTGACCGGAACGCGCCATCTGAGCCGGTTGTTCGGATGCTTCCGAGCCTTTCGTCGCGGACGGCACAGCTTCACCGCCTGCCTTCGGCAACCCTGCGACGCGCCCAGGCGACTGATCCTTGTCGCCGCCCTCCTTGGACATGAGCTGTCCCGGCGCGAAGGGATTGAACGGATCGCGGAAGGCGCGCCCCGCCTCGCTCGCGCGACCTGCATTGACTGAATTTCCGTCGCGGCCGAGCGGCTCGTCGGTCGGCTCGGGCGCCGCTGCCTTGCCGTGCTGATCCTCGACGCCGAGATCGCCCGCATCGCCCGGCTGAACGCGCTTGCCGTCCTTGACCTTGCTCTCCGACATGCCGGGCGTCTTGTCGTCGCGCGCGGTCGTCGTCTCGTCGGAATTGGCCTTGCCGTCGATGTCGAGCAGCCCTTTCTTGCGGATCACCGTGTCGGAGAGCTTGATGGGATTGAAGTAGCTCGCGACGGAGGACTTCATCTCCGTATTGGCCGCGTTGACCAGCCACATGACGAGAAAGAACGCCATCATGGCCGTCATGAAGTCGGCATAGGCGATCTTCCACACGCCGCCGTGGTGCCCCTCTTCCTCATCGTGGCGGCGACGGACGATGAGCGTGATGGGTTCTGCGGGTGCGTCCGAGGGCTGCGACATCAGCGAAGCACTCCCTCGAGCCGCGAGAGCCACTCGGCAAGGCGGGTCTCGATCACCGTTTCATTGAGCGTGACGCGGATGTCGGCCGTATCGCCCGGCACGCAACGCACGCTGCCCGGCGGCGCACCGCGCGCGGCCATGGCCTCGGCCAGCCGCTCACGTACGAGATCGATGATGTCCTTCGGGCAGGCAACCTCGACGGAAAGCCCTTCCGTCGTGTCGATCATGCCGCCGAGCTCCTTCACGAAGCTCTCGATCGCCGCTTGTGTGATGCCTTCGCGCAGGAACGGCATGAGCGCGGTCGCGGCATGCGACGAGAGCCGCGCCCCCGCGGCCTCGATGCTCGAACGCAGCTCTGTCGCGAGATTTTCCGCAAGTGCCGCCGAGAACGTGCTGCGCACGCCCTCGAGCTGTCGCTGGAAATCGACTGCGAGCTCGGCTGCCTGCGCCTCCGTTGCCTCGCGCTCGAGCGCGCGGCCGGCAGCGAGGCCCTTCTGATAAGCCTCCTGCACCTTGATCGCGACCAGGTCCGGCGCGGGCGCAGGCGCCGCCTGCGTCTCGGCAGGCGCGACGGGCACCGGCTTCGCCAGCGGCGGCTGGAAATTCGTCTCGCCGCTCGCGAACTCCTTCAGGAAATGCTGGATGGGCCGCGCCGTCATGTGGTCTTCGCGCTCTGCATCCAGCCCTTCAGGACCTTCGTCACCTCGACGGCGTCGGATTCGACGAGTGCTTCGAGTTTCTCGCGCATCGCGGCATTATTCTTCCGGCGCGGCAACTGCTGAAGCGCGCCGCCCTCGTGGCTGCCATCCACCAGCGCACCGGCAATCGCTCCTTGCGGTGGCGCGATCGCGGGCACGTCGGCAGCGCCCATCTGCCCCTCGAGAGCCGGCGCACCTGCGCCCTCGAGTGCGATCGCCGGCTGCTGGCTGAGAACGCGCGTCACGGGCCTGAGGCCGAACCAGACGACGAGGAAGACCACGCCGAGCATCGCCAGCGCATTCATCGCGGTGCCGGCGTTCATCATCAGATAGTCTTTGATGCCGGGCCCGGACACGGGCGCCAGCGCATTGTCTCCACCGGTAAGATCGACCGCGGCGATCTCGACCACGTCCTCGCGCTCGGCGCTTGTACCCGTGGCCGCCGCGACGAGACGCTTCAGCTCGCCGAGACGCGCCTCCTGCGCTTCCGGCGTCGCTCCACCGCCCAGCGACTCGGTCAGATGCTTGCGGCTGATCACGACCGCGATGGCCTGCCGCTTCACGCGATAGCCTTCACGCACGGTCTGCGTCGTCTTGGTATTCAGCTCGTAGTTGACCAGCTCCTCGCGCCGATCCTCGCGCTGGCGACGCTTCTCGCCGTCAGCCTGCGCGCTCTCCTCCTTGGGCAGGTTGGCAACGACGCCAACCGCCGGTTTCGAGCCGCTGTCCTCGGACTGGCCGGACTGCTTCACCGTGCGCACGGAGCGCTCGATGCGCGACTTCGGATCGAAGACTGTCTCATTGACCTGCTGGCGGTCGACATCGAGGCGGACCGTCGCACTTACCTGATAGTTGCCCGCCCCCAGCACCGCCGAAAGCGTCCGACTCACGCGCTGCTCGAGCTCGACCGCCATCGAGCGTTCCATCTCGGCGTGCTTCGCCGTGCCAAGCGACAGCTCGTCGCCGCCGGACGCGAGCAGACGGCCGTCGGTCGCCGCTACATTGACCTGCTCGATCTTCATGCCGGGAACAGCCGACGCGACGATGTGCCGGACGGCCTGCGCGGCCGAGTTCTGCCAGCGCTCATCCAGACGAAGCAGGACCGAGGCCGAGGGATCGCGCCGCTCGCGGCGGAAGGAGCCGGGATCGGCGAGCACGAGATGCACGCGCGCGGCCGCGACGCCGTCGAGCGCCTGGATCGTGCGGGCGATCTCGCCCTCGAGTGCGCGCACCCGCGTCACTTCCTGCATAAAGGACGTGAGACCGATGGATCCCATCTGGTCGAACAACTCGTAGCCGGCGCGCGAGCTGTTTGGCAGCCCCTTCTGCGCCAGCAGCGAGCGCGCACGCGCCGTCTGCCCGAAGGCCACCATGACGGCGCTTCGCTGCTCGTTCACATCGAAGGAGATGCCCGCTTCGGCCAAGGCCGCCGTGATACGCGAGACGTCCTGCGCGGACAGCCCCGTGTAGATCGGCTGCATGGCGGGACGGCCGAGGTGGACCGCCGCCGTCACGACCGCAGCCATCACGGAAAGGCCGACCAGCCCGAGAAGAACCAGCCGGCGCGTGCCGAGCGCGGCCAGACCCGACAGCAGCCGGGAGAATTGATCACTGCTTGGCATCACCACTCATGCGCAAAAGGATGGCTCAAGGCTCAACCATCGGCCAGGAACCTTGCGCGAAGTTGTCGAAGTGGATGCCGGAGGTGAGGGGCGCCATGCGCGTGACCATGCGGCCATGGTCAGAGGGCGGCGTCGGATCGGTACAAGGCCCCTCAAAAAAGAAAAAGCGCGGGCTCCGGTAATCGGAGCCCGCGCGCCTTCAAGTCGCTTAGCGGAACAGCGAGAGGATGTTCTGGCTGTTCGAGTTGGCGATCGACAGCGCCTGGATGCCGAGCTGCTGCTGAACCTGCAGCGCCTGGAGGCGGGTCGACTCGGCGTTCATGTCGGCGTCGACGAGCGTCGAGATCGAGCGGTCGAGGGCGTCCATGAGGCTGCCGACGAACGACTTCTGGATGTCGATGCGCTTCTTCGTGGAGCCCATGATCGTCGCAGCCGACGTCATCTCGGTCAGCGCAGCGTCGACGGCCTGGATGTAATCCTCCATCTCCTCGTCGCTGGCGTTCGTGATGTCGATCTCGGCCGTGGTGGCGGTGGCCGTGTCGTAGTTCACGATCACGATCGTGCCGGCGGCATCGATCGAGCCGCGCGCAACGCCGCCCGTGTCGGAGTCGGCACGCGTCAGGCGCGCAGAGCCGAGGATGCCGAGCGCATCGGCAGTGGCGCTGCCGGTGTCGGCGTCGGAGCCGGCCGCACCGTCGGTGTTGGCATCGAGCAGGAAGAAGCTCGACACGCTAACCGACATCGTGCCGACCGACACCTGCGAGCCATTCTCACCCGCGCTGCGGGCGAACGAAGCGACGATGGTCTCCGATGCCTGGTAGCTGGCGGAACCGGAGTCGACCGCGAGCCAGTTCTCACCGGCGATCGAGGCGGACTTGGAGATCGTGCGGAGCTGGTTCTGCAGTTCGTCGATTTCCGTCTGCACATCGGCCTTGTTGACGCCCGGCTGACGCGCGGCGACGAGCAGCTTGCCCATCTCCTTGACGACGTCGATCGCGGCGTTCATGCCGGTGTAGGCAGTGTCGATCATCGCCGCACCGATCCCGAGCGCGTCGTTGACGGCCGAAAGCGACTTGTTGTCGGCGCGCATCGAGGTCGCCATGGACCAGTAAGCGGCGCTGTCCTCAGCGCTCGCGACGCGCAGGCCGGTCGAGATCCGGTTCTGAGTCGTCAGCATGCTCTTGTTGATGCTGCTGAGGCTCTGCAGCGCGGTCTGCGCGGCGAAATTGGTATTGATGCTGTTGGCCATTCGTATGCCCCGTAAGGAGATGAACTTTTTGGGACATACCGGATCGTCCGGTATAGCAGGTCGGCATCATGCCCCCGGCGTACATCCCTGCTGGGATGGCCCCCCCGGCCCGCTATCGACGCTACTAGTATCTCGGATGTACTAAGCCCCAGTTAACTTTGTTCGTCGGATTAGCCAATCGTTATCTGCACACGCGTAGGAATTTTTTTGCGCTGCTACCCGAACGAACGCACCAGACCGCCGACGAGCAGGTTCCAGCCGTCGATCAGCACGAAAAACAGAACCTTGAACGGCAACGAGATCGCCGTTGGCGGCAGCATCATCATGCCCATCGACATGACGAGCGTCGCCACGATCAGATCGATCACGAGAAACGGCAGAATGATCAGGAAGCCGATCTCGAACCCGCGCCTCAGCTCCGAGATCATGAAGGCTGGCACCAGCACGCGCATGTCCACCTCGACGGGCTGGCCCGATGCTTCGGGCGTCGCCGGCGGCGTACGGCTCTGCGAGATGCTCTGGAAAAGCTGGATGTCCTTCTCGCGCACGTTCGCCTGCATGAACTCGCGCAGCGGCTGCGTCATGCGCCGGTAGGCCTCGCGCTCGTCGATCTGGTTCTCCATCAACGGCTGGACGCCTTGCGTCCACATACGGTCGAAGACCGGCGCCATGACGAAGAACGTCATGAAAAGCGCGAGGCTGATCAGCACGATATTCGACGGCGTCGAGGGCAGGCCGACGCCCGAGCGCAGGAACGAGAGCGCGATGATGAAGCGCGTGAAGCAGGTGACCGTGACGAGCAGGCCCGGCGCCACCGACAGCACCGAGATCAGCGCGATGAGCTGGAGGATGCGCCCGCTGGTCGAGCCCTGGCCCTGCGGAATGAGGTCCTGGAGATTGATCGTCTGTGCGAGCGCCGCGCCCGGCAGCAGCACGAGCACGATGGCAGCGATGATCGCGAGACGCTTCATTCGACCACCAGCGAACGCAGGATGATACTGCGCGCCCGCCCCTTGCTGCGGAGGCGCGCGATCTCCTGGATATCCTCGCGGAGATACTCGACGCCGGCTGCGCTCTCGACATGAACGAGCGGCACCGTCCGCATGAAGGCCATGATGTCCTCGGTCATGGACTTGAGCAGGATGGCATCATCGGGTGCACTCGCTCCATCCATGATCACGCCGAGCTCCAGTCGCGCCCAGCTCCGCTGCGGTCCAGCGAGCGTCACCAGGATGGGATCGAGATTCGCGATCTGGACCTTGCTCGCTTCGGCGGCGCCGTGCGAACCCCCGCTTTTGGCCTCGCCGTGCTTGGCCGCACCCTGCACGATCTGCAGTTGGCGCTTGTCGCCTTCCGCCTCGTGCGGCGCTGCATCGGCGCTGAAGAACATCATGCTGAAACCCGCGCCGGCCCCGGCCCCGATGAGGGCAAGCAGCACGAGCGCGATGACGAAAGCCCCCATGCCCCCGCCCTTCGCCGGTGCCTTGCCTTCGGTTTCTTCGGCCATTCTCCTCGTGATCCTTCGCGCTTCAGAACGGGCTCACCTGGTCGAGCACCTGCTGCCCCCAGGCCGGCTGCTGGACCTCCATCGAGCGGCCGCGCCCGCCATACGAGATGCGTGCCTCGGCAATGCGCTCGTAGGGGATCGTGTTGTCCGAGCGGATATCGGTGATGTTGACCACGCCCGTGAACGTCAGCACGCGCAGCTCGTAGTTGACCCGCATCTCCTGCGATCCCTGGATGAGCAGGTTGCCGTTCGGCAGCACGTCGGTCACGACGGCGGCGAGCCTGAGATCGATGTTCTCCGAGCGCTCGATCTCGCCCTTGCCGTCCGAGGCCGTATTGGACTTGAGGGCCGAATTGACCGCCGCCTTGCCCGAGGACGCGACGCCGAACGTCGCCACGTCGTGCGCCCAGTCGAGCCCGAAGCCGTGCGCGGAATCGCGCGAGCGCTTCGAACGGTTGTCCATGATCGCCCGATCCTTCATGGAGATCGTGACCGTCAGGATGTCGCCGAGCCGGCGTGCGCGGCGGTCGCGGAACAGATCCGCGCCGCGCGGCGTCCAGAGCGACGAGCTGTTCTCGACATCCGGTCGCTTGAAGGCGGCGCGATGCATGTGATCGTAGGTCGCCGGCGTCACTGCCTTCTGCTCGATGCCGGCCCCGACGGGGCTCAACGTCGGCTCCCTGTTGATCTCCTCGGTCTTCAGCGAGCAGCCGACACTCACGGTGGCCACGACCGCCAGCACGGCGACGCGACCGTGCCACAGGGCGACAGTGGCGGTGCGCATCCGCGCCAAACCGTTCGAAACGTTGTCGAGCACACTCACGAGCCGCCTCCGGGATCGTTCTTGCGTGATGCACCCATGAGGATCATGGCGAGCCGCGCGGCCCTCTCGGCGGGCATGTCGTTGAGTATCTGGCTGGCGACGCGCGGCGTGAGCTTGCTCAGGATCGCCGCAGCCGTGCTTTCCTCGATCTTCGCCAGTTGCTCGGAAGCGGCCTCGGGGCGCATGCCGGAGTAGATCGACACGAGCTGCTCGCTGGTGCGGTTGGCGAAATCCTCGCGCCGCGCCACCCACTCCTTGAGCTCGGAGATCCGCGTCTCGATCTTGGCCATGCGATCATCGAGCGCACGGCTCAGCGCCTGCAGCTCCGCCGTCTGGTGCGCATAGCGCGCCTCCCGCGCCGGCTCGAGAACGGCCTGGCAATACTGGTCGGCAACGGAAAGCGACTTGTCCGGCTCCTTCGCCGACGCCGACTGCTTGGGCTCCGGCACGATCGGCACCATGCGCGGCGTCCGCGCTCGCGGCACGACCTGCGGCGCGACCTTGAACACTTCCTTGCTGGCAGGTGCCTGAGCGGAAGCCGGCGCCGGCAAGGCGCAGACGGCCGCCAGCAGCGCGATCGCCGTCGCAGCGTGCCCGGACCTCCTGTCGTGCGCCACTCTCATGCGCCTCTTCATGTCCCTCGCCTCACTGCACCACGAGATCGGCCTGCAATGCGCCCGACGACTTGATCGCCTGTAGGATCGCAATGATGCCGAGCGGCTTCAGGCCCATCCGGTTGAGCCCGGTCACCAGGCTCTGCAGATCCACGCCATCGACGATCGCGAAGTTGCCGTTCTCCTGCTGAGCCGAGACTTCCGTCGTCGAAGTCACGACCGTCTGCCCCCTCGAGAACGGCGCCGGCTGCGAGACCGACGGCGTCTCGATCACGCGCACGGTCAGGTTGCCGTGCGTGACCGCAACCCGGCTGACCTTGACATTGCGGCTGATGACGATCGTGCCTGTACGCTCGTCGATGATGATGCGTGCCGGCACGTCCGGCTCGATGGTGAGCTGGCCGATATTGGCGAGGAAGCGCGCAGCCGTCGTCCCGCCGGGCACTTCGACGGCGAGCGAGCTCGGCCCAGCTTCCTTCGCGAGACGGCGCTTCGTCGTCTGCACCGTATAGGCATTGATCGCATCGACGATGGCGACGGCCGTGCCGAAGTCAGGGTTCTTCAGCTCGAGATGGAGCGTCCGCGACGACGCGAGGAGGTCCGGCGCATCGCGCTCGACGAGCGCGCCGCCCGTGATCCGGCCCGAGGTCGGCACGCCGTGGGTCAGCGTTTCGCTCTGGCCCTGCGCCTGGAAGCCGGCCACGACGACGGACCCCTGAGCGACGGCATAGATCTGGCCGTCGGGGGCCTGCAGCGGCGTCATCACCAGCGTGCCGCCCGCGAGCGACGTGGCATCCGCGAGCGAGGCGACGTTGATGTCGATGCGGTTGCCGCCGACGGAGAATGCCGGAAGCTCCGCCGTGACGAGGACCGCGGCCACATTGCGCGTGCGCATGTCGAGGCCGCGGACGTTGACGCCGAGCCGCTCCAGCATCGAGTTCATCGACTGCTCGGTGAACGGCGAGTTGCGCAGGCTGTCGCCGGTGCCCTTGAGGCCGGTGACGAGGCCGTAGCCGACGAGCTGGTTCGGGCGAACACCGCGCACGGTCGTGATGTCCTTGACGCGCACCTCGGCCCACACCTCGCTCGCGACGAGCGTGAGTGAGAGGACGGCAAGCATCAGCAATCGCAACCGAGACGCCATTCCCTCAGTCTTTCCCCACCTCGACGCGGCCGCTTCCGGCCACGACGCCCCGTACGATGAGACCGGTATCCGAATTGCGCACACTGATGAGCTTGCCCGCGATGCCCGGTTCGAGCGCGATGCCCGTCGCCTCGATGCTGAGCCCGCCATAGGCGAACACGATCGGCACGCGATCACCCTCCTTGAACACCCAAGGCTCGCGGAGTGCATTGATCGGAATGGCGTGCCCTGCGGGCAGCACGCGCCGCGCGACCTTGCCGACCACGGCATCGCGCGACGTGAAGAAGCCCTGCACCTGGCGCGCATTCACGATGAAGCGCTCTTCGCCGATCAGCTCCTCGGCAATCACATCGCCCTGAAGAATGGTCACGGTCGGCACCGGCAGAGCCATACCGCTCGCGCGCGCATCCGCTGAAGGCGCAAGAACGGCGGCGAGACTGGCCACGACGCTGGCCGCAGCCGCTTGCAGTATGCGTCGCATGGCTCCCCTCTGACGTTTCAAGCCGTCGCCTCACGCCCGAGCGCGCCGGTCATCACCTGATGCCCTTGGTGACGAGCCCCATCATGTCGTCCGACGCCTGGATGATCTTGGAGTTCATCTCATAGGCGCGCTGCGCCGAGATCAGCTCGGTGATCTCCTTCACCGGATCGACGTTGGAGGATTCGAGATAGCCCTGCTTGATGCGGCCGAGACCATTCTCGCCGGGAATGCCGACCACGGCCGCGCCGGAGGCCGCCGTCTCGCGCCACAGGTTCCCGCCGAGCGGCTCGAGACCGACCTCGTTCACGAAGCTCGCGACCGAGAGCTGGCCGAGAAGCCGCGGCTCGACCTCGTTCGGAATAGTGACGTAGACCTCGCCGCGCTCATTGACGGTGATCTCCGTCGCCTCGGGCGGCACGCTCATCTGCGGCTGCACGAGATAGCCTTCCGCCGTCACGATGCGGCCTGTCGCGTCCTTGTTGAAGGCGGCGGCACGCGTATAGAGCGTCTCGCCCTCGGGTCCCGTCACGCGGAAGAACCCGCGCCCCATCATGGCGAGGTCGAGCGAGTTGCCGGTCTGCGCGAGCGCGCCCTGCTGGTGCAGATTGCGGATCGCTGCCGCCCGCACGCCGAGGCCGACACGCGCGCCCTCGGGAATGACCTCGACGCCGCCCGCTGCCGGCGTGCCCGCCGCAAGCTGCGTCTGATAGAGCAGGTCGACGAACTCGGCGCGGGAGCGCTTGAAGCTCGTCGTGTTGATGTTCGCCACGTTGTGGGCGATGACCTCGACATTGAGCGCCTGGGCCGACATGCCGGTCGCGGCGATTGAAAGTGCGCGCATGGTCTAGTTCCGCTCCCGTCAGATCGCCATTCTGCTGATTTCCTGGTAGGCCGAGATGACCTTGTCGCGAACCGCGATCACCGCCTGCAGGCTCTGCTCTGCCGACATCACGTGCTCGACCACGTCCTGCAGCGCCGCCGTTCCCTTGACGCCACCGATCGAGACGGCCTCGGCCTGCCGCATCTTCTGTCCGAACTCGGAAATCGCGTTGCCGAGCAGCGACGCGAAATCGTGATCGGGCCCGCCGACGGCCGCTGCGCCCGGAACGGCCGGCGCGATCTTCGGCGCCGAAACGGGTGTCGACGGCGCCATCCCGCCGACCGGACCAGCCGGGGTCGCATGTCCACCCACGCCTGCAATCGAATCGATCATCACTTGCCTTTCAAGAGGTCGATCAGGTCGCCGATCATCTCGCGCGTTTGCCGCACCATCTGGAGGTTGGCCTCATAGGATCGATGCGCCTCGCGCATGTCCGAAAGCTCGACCAGCGGATTGACGTTCGAGAGCTTCACGTAGCCGTTCGAGTCCGCCGCAGGATGCCCGGGCATGTGCTGAGCAGGATAGGGCGTCGGATCGCGGCCGATGGCGTTGATGCGCACGAGATTGAGGCCGCTCGCGCGATCGAGCTCCTGCGCGAAGCTGATCGTCTTGCGCGCATAGGGATCGCCGCCCGGCACGAGCGCGGTCGCGCTGGCGTTGGCAAGGTTCTCCGAGACGACGCGGATGCGCGTCGATTGCGCGCGCAGGCCCGAAGACGAGGAGATGATCGCAGCCTTGAGCTCGTCGGTCATGGCTTACCCCCTCGAGCTCGAGAGCAGCATGCGATGGAAGGCACCGATGACCCCCGAGACCAGCGAGTGCTGCGAGCGGGTCTCGCCGAGGTTGGCGAGCTCCGTTTCGAGGCTGACCGTGTTGCCGGAATGCTTCGGCACCTCGCCCGGGCGCTGCACGAGATCGAACGAGCGGGCGCCGAACTGCGTCGGTGCCAGGTGATTGGCGTTCGTGCGCAGCATGGCCGCACTTGCCGAATTCATCGCCGCCTCGAACGAGGGGACGTCGCGGGCCTTGAAGCCCGGCGTATCGGCATTGGCGATATTGTCGGCGAGCGCGGCACTCCGCGTCGCAAGCCAGCGGTTGCGGTCACTGGCGATAGAGAAAAGGGCGAGGTCGTCCATCGGGCAGTCCTTCGGCTTCAGCCTCCCTGATAGCCGGCGTCTCTTGCCTGAAGCTGGCCGCCGCGGCCGGAGGGACGATTCGCGCGCGCCGCGTCGAGTGCCGCCGCCAGGCGCAGGCACCGATTGTCGGGGTTGGCCTCCGGCGGTTCGAATCGAATAAGATCGAGTTGCACATGAGCATCGGCAGCCTCGAGCATCAGCCGGTAGTAGAGCTCGACACCTTCGCCGCGGAACGACATCGCCAGGCGCACCGACGGCGGCGCCCGCCACCCGACGATCGCCTCGGCGTGGCCGCTGAACTGCATGGTGCCCGGCTTGAAGAACAGCTCGCACTCGCCGTCGAGCAGGCTTTGCAGCGTCGCCATGCGGTCGAGCCGGATAAGCGCCAGAAGATCGGCGACATCGTGATTGCGGAACTCGGTCGTCAGCTCGGAGATGCTCTCCGCGAGAAGCGCCTCGAAGCTCCCCGTGAGATCACTGACTTCGGGTTGCATCATGCACCTCGTGGCAAGGGAGCGACTTGAGCGGCAGTACGCGACATGAGGTAGAGGATGATCTCGGCGACGGCCTTGTAGAACTCGGGCGGGATCGGGCGATCGAGCGAGACCGCGGCATAGAGGCTGCGCGCCAGCGCCTTGTCCTCGATGACGGGGATGTCGTTCGCCTCGGCGATCTCGCGGATCTTCAGCGCGATGTTGTCGAGCCCCTTCGCAACGACCATCGGCGCCCCCGAATCACCTTGCACATAGCGCAGAGCCACGGCGTAGTGCGTCGGATTGGCAATCACCACCGTCGCCTTCGGCACGGACGAGAGCATCCGCCGCCGCGCGCGGTCTCGCGCGAGCGACAGTCGGCGCGCCTTCAGCAGCGGATCGCCTTCACTCTGCTTGTGCTCGTCCTTGACCTCCTGCTTGCTCATGCGCAGGTCCATGCGCCACTTGATGCGGCTCCACACGAGGTCGGCCGCCACGACCCCGGCCAGACTGAGCCCCACGGCCACGAGCACGTTGAGGAGCTGCCCGGCAAGCGCCTGCGGCAGCGCCGCCGGCTCGAGCAGGATGGAATTGACCAGATCCGCCTTGTAATTGAGCAGGAACGCGATCGCGCACGCCGAGAGGATCGTGAGCTTGAAGATCGACTTCAGGAACTCGACGCGCCCCTGGGCGCCGAACATGCGGGTGAACCCCTTGGCGGGCGAGATGCGCGACATCTCCGGCTTGATGCGGTTGCCGACGAAGCGCAGCGGATTCTGCAGCAGCGATACCATGATGCCGAAGATCATGAGCACGACCAGCGGCAGCGCCAGCACGGCGCTCGTCGCCGAGCCCACCGTCGCCATCAGCAGCAGCGCATCCGCGCCGACATCCATGCGGAAATCATAGGGCCGCTCGATAAGCGCCATCAGGCTGCCGAGCAGCTTCGCCCCGAACGCGTGCGCGACGATCGGCACGCACGAGGCAATGGCGAGGATCGATGCGAACTGGGCGACCTCGCGCGATACCGGCGTGTTGCCCTTCTTGATCGCCTCGTCGATCCGGTGAGGCGTCGCCTCCTCGGTCTTGGATTCCTTATCCTGCTCCTCAGCCATGGCGCTCGATACCTGAGATCGAAAAGAGGGCGCGAGCGCCGTGGCTCAGCACAGCGGAAGGGCGGTGAAACCGGCGCGGCAGCACCACGGCGAAGCTATTCGCTCGCCTGCTGCATGACTTCGCGCACGGAGATACCGAAGCGGGTCGCCTCATCGTCGAGCGCGACGATCTCGCCGCGCGCGACGACCTGATCGTTGACGACGATGTCGATCAGATCGCCGACCTTGCGGTCGAGCGGGATGATCGCGCCGCGCGTCAGGCTCATGAGCTTCGAGACCGGCATGCGCGTCGCGCCGAGCACGAAGCGGACCGACACCGGAATGCGCATCACCGCGTCGTGACCGCGCCCGCCCCAGGCCTCGGCGGCTTTGACGTCCTGCCCGCCGGCAGTCGCTGCGTGAGACAAGTCGGACCTCCAGTCACCTTGCTGACGACCACCCGCATCGCCGGCAGCCCCATTACCTTCGACATTTTTCATGCGCGTCGCTCCCCCGCCGCCCGCTCAGCTAGGCAGCCTTCTTCTCCGCCCCGGCTCCCGCACCGACAGAGCCGGGATTGAGCGTCGCGTTCTCGAGCTCGTCGACCGAAGGCCGGTCCGCCGCCGATATCGCCTTGCGGCCGTGCTCCACCGCGATCTGCGGCATGGCGCCGTTCATGAGGGCGAGCAGCGTCTGCTTGATCACGATGTACTGACGCATCTGCTTCTCGCGCACGATCTTGACCTGCGTCGCGATGGGCGTGACCACGGCATACGAGAAGAAAATTCCAGCGAAGGTGCCGACGAGCGCCGCGCCGATGTAGTGGCCGAGCACCTCGGGCGGCTGATCGAGCGCGCTCATGGCCTTGATGACGCCGAGCACGGCCGCGACGATCCCGAGCGCCGGCAATCCTTCCGACATGGCGACGAGCGAGTGATAGCACTTGAGCTTGTCTGCCCGCATGGTCGAGATTTCCTCGTCCATCAGCGCCTCGATCTCATGGGTGCGCGCATTGCCCATGAGGATGAGACGGAAGTAGTCGCAGATGAACGTCAGCATCTTTTCGTCGTTCAGCACCTTCGGATAGGCGGTGAAGATCACCGACTCCGTCGGGTTGTCGATGTGCTTCTCGACCTCGGCGCGCGATTTCGACTTCAGCTCGCGGATCAGGCTGAAAAGGCACGTGAGGACGACAAGATAGTCCTCTTTCTTGGGAACGGCGTTCTTCAACGCCTCGATGAAGCCGACACCGCTGTCCTTGATCGTCTTCATCGGGTTGGCGACAATGAATGTGCCGATCGAAGCGCCGAGAATGATCACGTATTCCCACGGCTGCCAGATGACCCCGATCTTGCCGCCCATGGCAGCAAAGCCGCCGAGCATGCATACGAGCGTTACAACTAGGCCAAGCGGGATAGTCATGCGGGTCCTGCGTCCAGCGATCGGATCTGATTGACGAACGACGATGCGGCGAATGCCTTGCGCGAGGCTGTAGCGGCCGCCACCCGGCTGCCTCGGTCCGTCGAAAGGGAGGCACGTCAGGTTCGTACAAGTCCCGCGTGCGTTTGTTGGCACTGGCCCGCGTCGCGAGGAAAGCTACGAATGTTCAGCACGCCTATCGGCTACAAGCTCATAGCCTCTGACATGACGGCAGCGCTCAAGCGCACGTCCGAGCGGCCCGTCGTGCAGCGTGAAAGCGAGTATTTCCTGGAGACGATCCGGAGCATCAAGACGATCGACGATTTCCTCGCGAACGATCGCATCTTCAAGTACGCCATGAAGGCACACGGCCTGCAGGACATGGACTACGCCAAGGCGTTCATGCGGAAGGCCCTGACCGAGGGCATCGACCGTTCCGACAGCTTCGCCAACAAGCTCTCCGATCCGAAATACCGGGAGTTCGTCGAGAGCTTCAATTTCGCCCGCCATGGCGAGACCGCAACGATCTTCGAGCGCGCACGCCAGGGCACGGTCGACCGCTACACCCGCCAGACGCTCGAGATGGACGCCGGCGCCTCGAACGAGGGCGTGCGCCTCGCCCTCTACTTCCAGCGCAAGGCCGCGAGCGTCGAGAC
>JAEWIJ010000093.1 GCA_023387235.1 Pseudomonadota bacterium | reverse complement strand
CTATGTCGCTCTGGCCTTGCTCGGCGAGGCCTTCCTTCTGGTCGCGTTCGTGCTGCTGGCCGCGGCCTCGCCGGAGCGCAGCCTGCTCATCAGTGACGCCGTCGCCTCGCTCGCTTCCTCGCCCTGGCGCGATATCACGCTGACGTTGATCGTGCTCGGCTTCGGATTGAAGATCGGGCTCGTGCCATTGCATGTCTGGATGCCTCTCACCTATGCGGCGGCGCCGACGCCCGCCGCTGCCGTCCTGAGCGGCGCGGCAGTCAATGCCGGCGTGATCGGTCTCATACGCTTCCTGCCGTTCGACGCCGGCTTGCCCGCATGGGGCGAGGCCATTGCCGTCATGGGATTGCTCTCGGCCTTCTATGGCGTGGCGGTCGGGATCACGCAGGGCAATCCAAAGACCATGCTCGCCTACTCCAGCGTGAGCCAGATGGGGTTCGTCGCGACCGTGCTTGGCATGGGCCTCGCCACAGGCAATGCGGCGGCGCCGCTCGTAGCCGCGTTCTATGCCATGCACCACACATTCGCCAAAGGCGGACTCTTCCTCGCGCTCGGGCTGGCCGATGTGCGATCGTCGCGGCGCGTGTGGCTGGTGCTGTTGCCGGCGGTTGCGCTCGCGCTCGGCCTCGCCGGACTACCTCCAACAGGTGGCCAGCTTGCCAAGCTCGCAGCCAAAGGCGTGCTCGACGACGGTGGCGTTATCAGCACGCTCGCCACGCTTTCGGCCGCTGGAAGCACGCTGCTGATGCTCTTCTTCCTCTATCGCCTGCATGCCGCCTCAACGCCACGGGTAGAGCCGTCTCCGCCGTCATCGCTCATCGTGGCTTGGCTCATGATCGCCTTCGCGGGTCTGGTCTTGCCCTGGATCGTCCTGCCCACGATCACCGGCATCCCGCAGAGCGCGGCATTCACGCTCAAAGCACTCTGGGGCGCGCTCTGGCCGATCGCGATTGGCGGCGCGCTCGCCGCGATCCTGTGGCCACGGCGCGAGAGCCTCCCGCGCATTCCTGAAGGCGACGTGCTTGCTCTCGGAGAACGCTGCGTGCCCGCTGCTCATCGGCTGGGAGTAGCGTTCGAACGCGCCGACAGCGCTTTGCGCCAATGGCCCGTCGCCGGCACATGTGTCGCCCTGCTCGTGGTGCTGACCGTACTGGCCCTCGCCGCGCCGTAGGCCCGATCCGAGCGCCCACCGCCTCCTGAACCAGTTTCAAAGCGCCGCCTGATAGCCTATATTTCGCCGCCGTGCTCGGGACATTGCCCCGCGCAGCCAGCAAGGGGAACCGCACATGCACGGCATCGGGAAAGCATTTTTCTTGTCCGCGCTCGTCTATGGCGTGCTCGGCATCATGCTGGGTCTCCATATGGCCATGAGTCACAATCACGGTCAGATGCCGACCCACGCGCATATTCTCGTCATCGGTTGGGTGAGCTTCGCCATCTTCGGTCTCTTCTACGCGGCATACGGCCATGCCGTGCCGCAGATGCTCGCGCGCCTGCATTTCTGGCTCGCACAGATCTCGCTCGCGGCGCTCGTCGTCGGCCTCTTCCTTCTCTACTCCGGCCAAACTCAGTACGAGCCGATAGCTGCGGTCTCCTCGCTCGGCTATGCCACCTCGTTTCTCATCTTCGCCGCCGCAGCCGTTACAGCCATCCGCCGAGCGCCGGGTTAGATATCCCGCGCTGGCATCCGGAACTGCCGCGCACTAACATCGCCTGAAGAGCCGCCAGCCAGGCGGCTCATACAGGGGAGGCGCGCGATGAGCAGCCGGCAGGGCCTGAAGTTCCCGTCCGTTCGAGATGCCGTATCGCATACCGAGTGGGAAGCGCGGGTGAACCTCGCCGCCTGCTTCCGCCTTGCCGATCACTACGGCATGTCAGACATGATCTACACGCACATCACCGCCCGTGCGCCGGACAATCCCGAGCACTTCCTTCTCAATCTGCACGGACTGCTGTTCGAGGAGATGACTGCCTCCTCCTTCATGCGCGTCGATCTCGCCGGCAATGTTCTCGTGAACCCTGAGCAGGATCACGGCTATGGCCTACACATGGCCGCCTTCGTGATCCACAGCGCCATCTACCGCGCGCGGCCCGACGTCATGGCGGTCATGCACACGCACACGATCGCGGGCATGGCCGTGTCCTCGCTCAAATGCGGCCTGCTGCCCCTGACGCAAACCTCGCACCGCTTCTATCCGCGCCTCGCCTATCACGACTTCACCGGCCCCGAGCGCGATCCGGCAGAACGCGAGAAGCTTGCCGCCCACCTCGGCGCGAACGACGTCATGATCCTGCGCAACCATGGCCTGCTGACGGTCGGCCCGAGCATTCCCGAGACGTTCAACCGGATGTACGGCCTCGAGCGCTCCTGTCAGGCCCAGCTTGCCGCGCTCGCGTGCAATACCGAGCTGAATACGCTCTCGCCGGCCGTCGTGGAGAAATCGACAGCCATGTACGCGCCGGGCGCCGTGCGTCCCTATGGTCTGCTCGAATGGCCGGCGCTGCTGCGGCTGCTCGATCGCAAGGACCCGAGCTACCGGGATTGAGAACAAGGGGAAGAATACGATGGATCTCAAAGCATCGGTGGCGCTGGTAACGGGCGGCAACGGCGGGCTCGGACAGCGCATCTGCCACGCGCTGGCGCGGGAAGGCGTCCATATTGCGGTCATGTACGCGCAGAGTCGCGATCAGGCGGAAGGCGTCGCGCGCGAGCTTGCCGCGAGCTATCAGATCAATGCTGCGGCCTTCGCCTGCGACATCACCGATGGTGCCGCCGTCGACCGCCTCGTCGGCGCGGTGACGGCGCGTTTCGGCCGCCTCGACATTCTCGTCAACGATGCGGCGTACAACATCGCCATTCCCTTCCAGGATCTCGACGCTCTCACGCTCGACGTCTGGAGCAAGATCATGGACGTCAACCTGAACGGACCGCTGCGCCTCATGAAAGCCGTCGCGCCCGTCATGAAGGCGCAAGGCCGCGGACGCATCGTCAACATCGCATCGGTCGCCGGCCTCGGGCCGACCGGCTCGTCCATTGCCTACGCGGTCTCGAAGGCCGGGCTCATCCATCTGACGCGCTGCATGGCAGTGGCGGTGGCGCCGGAGACGCTGGTCAACTGCGTCGCACCGGGACTTCTCGATGGTACTCGGGCGACGTCAAATCTCCGCGCCGAGCACGTCGAGCGCTCGGCCGCGAGCTCGCTTCTCAAGAAGCCGGCCGACAAGGACGACTGCGCGGACATGGTCGTCACCATGTGCCGCACCGAGACCATGACCGGCCAGACGATCGTCATTGATTCAGGCCGCGTCTTCCACTGAAACGCCTCATTGATCCGCGCCCGAAATCGGCATTCGCTGTATGCAGATTGCCCTGCGGCGGCGGGCCTTCCATTCATTGAAAAACCCTGTTAAGAGCAGCACACTGCCGCCGTGGACTTCAAGCGTGCGATCGCTCCACTTGCGACCAGTTACAAAGAAGAAAAGGGCCCGCGAAGCGGCCCGCGCGTGGAGGAAACATGGCGACGGTCGATATCCGCAACGTTCGGAAGGCATTCGGCTCGGTCGAAGTGCTGCACGGTGTCAGCGTCGACATCCTCGACGGCGAGTTCGTCGTGCTGGTCGGGCCTTCGGGGTGCGGAAAATCCACGCTCCTGCGCATGCTCGCAGGCCTCGAGAACATCACCGGCGGCGAGATCGCCATCGGCGGGCGCGTGGTTAACACGGTGCCGCCGAAGGACCGCGACATAGCCATGGTATTCCAGAACTACGCGCTCTATCCGCATATGACCGTGTTCGACAACATGGCTTTCTCCATGAAGCTCGCCAAGGCGCCGCGCGAGATCATGGAGCGCGAAGTGCAGAAGGCAGCGAAGATTCTCGGCCTCGAGCAGCTCCTCCACCGCTTCCCCCGCCAGCTCTCGGGCGGCCAGCGTCAGCGCGTTGCCATGGGCCGCGCCATCGTGCGCAACCCGCAGGTTTTCCTCTTCGATGAGCCGCTCTCCAACCTCGATGCCAAGCTGCGCGTCCAGATGCGCTCGGAGATCAAGGAGCTGCACCAGCGCCTGAAGGTCACCACCGTCTACGTCACGCACGACCAGATCGAAGCCATGACCATGGCCGACAAGATCGTCGTCATGAACAATGGCAATATCGAGCAGACCGGCGCACCGCTCGAGCTGTACGACACGCCGGCCAATCTCTTCGTCGCAGGCTTCATCGGCTCGCCGGCGATGAACATCCTTCCCGGCGCGACGGGCAACGGCGGCTTCGTCGCGGAAGGCGGCGCCGTGATGCCCATGCCCGCGAGCGCGCGCAACGGCGCCGGCTATTACGGGATCCGCCCCGAGCATATGCGCCTTGCCGGCGATGAGGGCATTCCCGCCACCGTTCAGATCGTCGAGCCCACCGGCTCGGAGACGCAGGTCATCGTGCGCATCGGCGAGACACCGCTCACCTGTGCCTTCCGCGAACGCATTTCCGCAGGCCCCGGCGAGACCATCCGCGTCATGCCGGACCTTGGCCTCGTCCACCTTTTCGAGGGCGGTTCAGGCCAGCGCCTCGCCAGTTGAAGAACAAGAAAAACAATACGGAATACGTCAACCACTAGGGAAGGAAGCACTATGGCTCTCATCACCCGACGCACGGCTTTGCAGCTCGGTGCGAGCGCGGTCGCGCTCGGCGCCTCCGGCGGTTTTGCACTGGCCCAATCCAACATCAAGACCGCGGATGCGACGCCGCCCAAACTGGATATCGAAAAGGGCGCATCTCTGCGCATGCTGCGCCCGGTCCGCTTCGTGCAGCCGGACGAAGAAGTGTTCCGCGCCAACTGCGCCCGCTTCACCAAGGAAACGGGCGTCGAGGTGAAGGTCGATTTCGTCGGCTGGGAGGACATCACCCAGCAGACGGCCGTCACGGCGAACACCGGAGCCGGCCCCGACACCATCATCGGCTTCAACGAAGCCCCGCACATCTACACCGACAAGCTCGTCGATCTCTCCGACGTTGCCGAGTACATCGGCAAGAAGTACGGTGGCTGGCTGGCGCTTGCGCAGAAGTACGGCAAGAAGCACGGCACGAACAACTGGATCGGCCTGCCGTTTGGCGCGTCGGGCGGCCCGCTCGTGTGGCGCAAGTCGGCGGTGAACGCCGCCGGCTACGATGCGCCGCCGGATGACCTCGACAAGTATCTCGACCTCTGCCGCAAACTGCACAAGGCCGGCAAGCCGCCCGGCTTCGCGCTCGGCAACGCGGTCGGCGACGGCAACGGCTTCGCCAACTGGCTGATCTGGTCGCACGGCGGCTATCTCGTCGATCCGGACAACAAGGTCGCGATCAACAGCAAGGAGACGATCGAGGCCCTGAAGTATCTCCAGGAACTCTACAAGACGTTCGTGCCGGGCACGATCGCCTGGGGCGACATCAGCAACAACCGCGCCTACGCCGCACAGGAGGTCTGGCTGACCGCCAACGGCGTGTCGATGTACTTCGCCCTGAAGCGCGATCCGAAACTTGCCGAGATCGCCGAGGATACGCAGCACACGCTCCTGCCGAAGGGCAAGCTCGACGCATCGCCCATGGCGGGCCTCACGCTCAACGCCATGGTGTTCAGGCACAGCAAGTACCCGAACGCTGCCAAGGCCCTGCTGCAGTTCCTTCTCGAGAAGGAGCAGTACGATCCCTGGCTGCAGGCGAACCTCGGCTACTGGTCGCAGCCGCTCGAGAACTACTCGACGAGCGCGGTCTGGGACAGCGATCCGAAGATTTCGCTCTTCAAGAACACCATGCGGAACAACTTCTGGATCGGCTACAAGGGTCCCATCAGCCAGGCTTCGGCCGCGGCGAACGCGGACTACATCATGGTCCAGATGTGTGCCGCCGTCGCCTCGGGCCAGTCGACGCCAGAGGCCGCCGCTGCCGAAGCCGAGCGCCGCGCGCGCCGCTTCTTCCGCAGCTAGAACGAGGGACTTGAAATTCACCTCGGCTCGAGGCTCGGCGGGTAGTGAATTTCAAGTCCAACGCTTCAGGCTGAACCGAAACCGGCGGCGCTCCACGAGGGCGCCGCCGCCACTCTCGGGAAACCATCAA
>JAEWIJ010000071.1 GCA_023387235.1 Pseudomonadota bacterium | reverse complement strand
TCGACGGAACCATCCTCGCCGATGGCGACGAGGCGCACCTTGCCGGAGCCCATGGGCGGCTTCACGCTCATGGTGCGCACGAGATGGGGTTGCGCTTCCAGCTCCGCATCGCTGATCCAGCGCGTCGCGACGGGGTGATCGGCTTCGACGAGGGCGTTGAGCGCGGCCGTCAGCGTCTCCTTGTCGATGCCCGTCATGTCGGCGATGTCGAAATCGAGGCGGCCTTCCTCGGCGCCGATCTGCCCACCCGTTACGGGCCACTTCACCAGCGCGCAGAGAAGATGTAGCGCCGTGTGCACACGCATATGGCGGTGGCGTGTTTCCCAATCGAGGGCAAGATTGACGGGCGTGTCGACAGCCGGCGCCGCGGCATCGGCGGCGGGCACATGCACGATCGTAGTCTTGTCGGCATCGTAGACGGTGGTCGCGATCGGGCAGGTGCCACCATCCCAGCTCAGTGTACCCGTGTCACCGGGCTGTCCACCGGCGCTGGCGTAGCAGATCGTGCGATCGAGCACGATGCCGCCGCGGTCGTTGATCGCCACGACCTTGGCATCGCACGAGCGCGCATACGCATCCGAACGGAAAAGAGTCTCGGTCATATGCTCAGCCCTCGACCGGCTCGAACACGGTCGGCACGGGCAGGCGCGGACCCGCGAGCCAGCTCGGCACGGGAAGGCTCTTCGAGCGCAGGAACTCGGGATTGAAGAGCTTGGACTGGTAGCGTGTGCCGTAGTCGCAGAGCAGTGTCACGATGGTGTGCCCAGGTCCCATCTCGCGCGCGAGCCGTACGGCGCCCGCAATGTTCACGCCCGAGGACGAGCCGACGCAAAGGCCTTCCTCTTCCAGGAGCTGGAATACGATAGCGACGCTTTCGGCATCGGGGATAAGATACGCGTGGTCGACCGTCAGGCCTTCGAGGTTCGCTGTGATGCGGCCCTGGCCGATGCCCTCGGTGATGGATGAGCCTTCGGATTTGAGGACGCCCGTCGTGTAGTAGCTGTAGAGTGCAGCACCGGGCACATCGGCGAGCGCGATCTGGACCTTTGGGTTCTTCGCCCTGAGACCCATGGCGACGCCCGCGAGCGTGCCGCCCGAGCCGACGGCCGAGACGAAGCCGTCGATCTTGCCGTCGGTGCCGTCCCAGATCTCGGGCGCTGTGGTCTCGATGTGGCCCTGCCGGTTGGCGACGTTGTCGAACTGGTTTGCCCAGATGGCGCCGTTCGCCTCGGTTTTGGCCAGCGTCTCGGCGAGGCGGGCCGAATACTTCACGTAGTTGTTGGGGTTCTTGTAGGGAACGGCCGGAACCTCGACGAGCTCCGCGCCGAGAAGACGAAGGGCGTCCTTCTTCTCCTGCGCCTGCGTCTCGGGGATGACGATCACCGAGCGATAGCCAAGCGCATTGCCGATCACGGTCAGGCCGATGCCGGTGTTGCCGGCCGTGCCCTCGACGATTGTGCCGCCTGGCTTGAGCCGGCCCTTGGCCACGGCATCCTTGATGATCGCCAGAGCGGCGCGGTCCTTGACGGACTGGCCGGGGTTCATGAACTCGGCCTTGCCGAGGATGGTGCAGCCGGTCTCCTCGGAGACGCGGCGCAGCTTGATGAGAGGGGTGTGGCCGACAGCGGCGGCGACGCCTTCAGCGAAGGTCACGATGGCTTCGGGCTCCTCGATTTATGGCGGGCGCGGCGGTGCGCCCAGGCTTTGCGGCCAACGTAGTTCGCCCCCCTCCCGGCCGCAAGGTGCGGACCGGTGCATGGGACCTATTCGCTTGGGCCGGCGGACTAATTGCTCTTGGCGGCCTTGAAGTCGTAGACGCGCCCGTTCTCGGTCTGGCCGGCGTCCACCAGATCGAGGAAGAGGGGCACCAGGGCCTCGGGCTCGGGAAGTGAGGCGGGGTTCTCGCCGGGGAAGGCGCGCTGGCGCATGGTCGTGCGCACCGGGCCGGGGTTCAGCAGGTTGACCTTGATGGCCGTGCTCGCGACCTCGTGCGCATAGGTTTTCACCAGCGCTTCGAGTCCTGCCTTGGATACGGCGTAGGGGCCCCAGTAGGCGCTCTTGGCCGCCGCGGCGCCCGAGGACACGAACACCGCGCGGGCGGCGTCCGCACGCCTCAGCACGGGATCGAGCGAGCGGATGAGCCGCCAGTTGGCCGTGAGATTGATGTCGATGACCTCGTTCCAGGCATCGCCGGTGATGTGGGCGAGCGGCGACAGGGGCCCGAGCACGCCGGCATTGGCGACCAGGATGTCGAGCTTGCCCCAACGCTGGTAGAGCGTCGGTCCTAGCGCATCGACCTTGTCGCTCTGGCGCAAGTCCAGATTGACGAGCGTCGCCGTGCCGCCGAAGGCGCGGATCTCGTCGTCCACCTCCTCGAGCCCGCCGACGGTCCGTGCGAGCAGCACCACGTGCGCACCCTCGCGCGCGAGCCCGATGGCGACGGCACGACCGATCCCGCGCGAAGCGCCGGTGACGAGCGCGATACGATTGGCGAGTCGGGTGCCCTTTTCCATGGAAGCCTCGTGTCAGATGGCGGCCCGGCCCGTTCTAGAGAAAGAGCAGGCCCGAGGGAAGCGGTGGGCGCCTAGGTGAGGTCGATGATCTCAGGGGGCGGCAGCCGGAGCGTGCCTCCGGGCTGGAGGCGCCAGTCGGGGCGGTTGCGCATCTCGCCGGTATCTGCAAGTCGGGCGAGCGCCGAGAGATCGGCCGTGGCATAGACCCAACCCGGCGCATTGAGCGTGCCTTCCGCCAGGATGCCGGTATCGGACAGGCCCTTTTCGGCAGGGACATAGATGCCGGCGGCGCCATTGTTGTAGTCGACCGCGGGCGACCACGCGGAATCGCCGACCGTCGGCGAGATCACGCTCACGCAGGTACCTTCGAGCGCGCGCGCCATGGCTGCAGTACGGATGCGGTGATAGCCCGAGACGAACTCGGTGCACGAGGGGACGAGGATGATCTCGGCGCCGGCCTCGACCATCGCGCGCACCAGCAGCGGAAATTCGCTGTCGTAGCAGATGGCGACGCCGATCTTTCCGATCGAGGTTTCGAAGACCTGCGCGGTCTCGCCCGGCACGATTCCCCAGTCGTGCTCGAAGGGCGTCATGACGAGCTTGTCCTGCGCGGCGCTGCGGCCCGATGGCGCGAAGAAGCGCGCCGTATTGCGGTAGCGGCTGTCCGCGCCGAGCCGCGGTCCGCTCGCGCCGAGAATGTGGACCTTGTAGCGCTCGGCGAGATCGGCGTGCACGGCGTCGATGCGATCGCGTGCGTCGGAGACCGCTTGCAGCGAGGCATCGAGGCTCGCGACGACGGCTTCTCCGGCAGGCGCTGCCAGTTCCATCGCGCCATATTCAGGAAAGGCGAGCAGCTCCGCGCCTTCTCCGGCAGCTTCTGCAACCCAACGCGCGATCTTGTCCTCGATGGCGCCGAGCGTTGCCAGCGCATCGAGCGGATAGGCGGCAGCGGCAATGCGGATGGCTCGCGCAGGCGCGCTCATGTCAAAGCGCCTTCATCCAGAATTGCATGAGCTTCTTCGTCTCGTCGGCCTCGTCGATATCCTTCCACGCGAAGGACGCTGTCAGGCCCTCGGCCTTGGCATAGCCGCGTTTCGCCCAGAAGGCATCGAGTGGGCGATAGTCGGCGGGCTTGAGCGGGTGATCGTCCGGACGCACGACGCCGCAGAACGTGATTTTGTCGAAGCGGCCGAGGGCGCGCGCGTGCGCTTCGCGGCCGTCGAAGAAGGCGTGCCCCAGCCCGCGTCCGCGATAGGCGGAGAGCAGCACGGATTCGCCGCAGTAGAAGATGCGATCGATATCGAGGCCGCGATCCGTGAAGGCCTTTGCGAAAGCTTCGGCATGATCGGCAAGTGGCGCGCCCGTCGCCGCACCGATGATTGCATCGCCATCGTAGGCAGCAACGATCACGGCATCCTTGGAAGCCGCGAAGCGCCGCAGGTAAGCCGTCTCGTAGTTGACCGTGCCGTCGTAGAGATAGGGCCAGTCGCGGAAGACGGCGACGCGCAGCCGCGCAAGCTCCGGTATGGCTGCCCGTACGGCCGCGCCGGTCAGGCTTTCGACGCGCAGCGCCATCCGGCTCTCCTCAGACCTTGCCCGCCAGTTCCTTGGCGAGCGCCTCGCCCGCGACCTGCAGCAGCCAGTCCGTGAGATTGTAATACGTGGTCACGCGCGCGATCTTGCCGTCGCGGATGACGAAGAACGTGCCGGCGGGGAGCTGGTACTTCTGGCCGGTCGCGGGCGGAAGTCCCTCATCGGTCTTGAGGTACGTGCCGTGCACGTTGAACTCGGCCGCGGCCCGCGTGCCGTCCGCGCTGGTCATGACGGCGATGTCGGTCAGGCGCTCCTCGTAGGTCTCGCTCATATGGCGGCTGAAATCGGCGAAGGCTGCCTTGCCGACGCGCCGCGCGCCCTGATTGACGTCATGGGCGACATCCTCGGCGAGGCAATCCAGCATGGTGGCCGTGTCGCCCCGGTTGAAGGCATCGTAGTAGCGGCGGATGAGGGCTTCGGTGGCGGCCTGGGTCATGATCGGCTCTCGGCTCGGTGGGATGCTGCGCTGCCGAATTCGCACAGCAGGGCCGCGAGGTCCAGAACGGATTGGTCATCCGGTGAGCCCGCCCGCGTGAAGGGTGTGCTCACGACCTCTCCCTTACCAAGGGAGTGCTCTGGAGTTCGGAGCGCTCCGGGTGTAAATCGCCCTCATGACACCGCACCTGCGCAATATTTCCGGCCTTCAGCCCGCGGTGGGCTGGCGCTTGAGCCCCGACCCGGTAGCCTATCCCGAGGCGCTGGCCTTCATGGAGGCGCGCGCGAAGGCCATTGCGGAGGGCGAAGCCGGCGAGCTGGTCTGGCTCATCGAGCACCCGCCGCTCTATACGGCCGGCACGAGCGCCAAGCCCGCCGATCTCGTCGCGCCCGACCGCTTCCCGGTCTACGCGGCAGGGCGGGGCGGGCAGTACACCTATCACGGGCCCGGACAGCGCGTGGCTTACGTCATGCTAGACGTGCGCCGGCGCGGTGCCGATGTGCGCGCCTTCGTCCGCGATCTCGAAGGCTGGCTGATCGATACCTTGGCGGCGTTCGGCGTTGTCGGTGAGCGTCGCGCCGACCGGGTCGGCGTGTGGGTGCGCCGGCCGGATCGCGGCCCGGAGGTCGAGGACAAGATCGGCGCGATCGGCATTCGGCTGAGGCGCTGGGTCAGCTTCCACGGCATCAGCTTGAACGTCGCGCCCGATCTCGAGCACTTCTCAGGCATCGTGCCGTGCGGCGTGAGCCGGCACGGCGTGACGTCGCTCGCCGATCTCGGCATCCGCGCAGGCATGAGCGATGTCGATCACGCCCTGCGCGCCGCTTTCGAGCAGCGCTTTGGTCCGACGCTGCCCGAGTGACGCCGTCTACTGCTTCGGCGCGGGCGTGATGCCGGGTGCCGGCTTGATGGCCTTCTCCTGATCGATCTGCGCCTTGATCGCCGGATCGACATATTCGAGCTCGGCCTTCGCGCGCAAATCGGCGGCCACCTGCTGCGCCTTGCGATGGATCATCGAGGCGACGATCCGGTCCTTGATGCTGTCGAAGGGCGGTGCGCCACGCTGGCGGCGATCCTCGACCTTCACGAGGTGCCAGCCGAACTGGCTCTTGACCGGCGCGGATACTTCGCCCGGCTTCAACGCGAATGCGGTTTCCTCGAAGACCGGCACCATCTGGCCCTTGCTGAAGTAGCCGAGATCGCCGCCGTCACCCTTGCTGCCCGGGTCCTTCGAATGCTCCTTGGCGAGCGCGATGAAATCCTCGCCTTTGCCGATGCGCTCTTGGAGCTGCTTGGCGAGATCTTCGCTCTCGACGAGGATGTGGCGGGCGCGCACTTCTTCCTGCGCCTTGGCGCTGCCGACCTGCTGGTCGTAGAACTTCTTCGCCTCGGCATCGCTGACGGAGTTCTTGAGTTCCGCCTCGAAGTAGTATTCGCGCAGCGCGCGGCGGCGCCAGTAGTTCATGCGCTCCTCGAAGGCGGCACCACTGCCGAGCTTCGCCGCCTCCGCCGCATCGGCAAAGAGCTGGTTCTCGATCACATATTCGAGAATGACGCGGCGGCGGGCTTCGGGCGGAATGCTGCCGAGCTCGCTGCCGATCTCGGCTTCCGCAAGCTGCATGTCCGCTTCGGTGATGGCTTTGCCGTTGACCTTGGCAACGGTCTTTTCCTGGGCTTGTGCCTGCGCCTTGGCCGTCTGGGCGATATGGATCGCGGTCGGGAGAGGCGCGGCGAGCAGCGCGGCAGCGACGGCGGCTTTCATCAGCTTGTTCACGGGGTGCGATCCTCAAGAGGGGCAAACCGGCCATGGGCGCGCGGGCGCCAGGTCCGGGGCAGCCAAGCCTTAGTCCCTGGCCGGCGCGGCGCCAAGCCAAGCTTCAGCGGTATGGCGCGATTGTGACCGCCGTTGTCGCGGCCGCACACAAGGCGCTTCCCGGATGAACTTGCCGCGCTGCGGCAGGTTCCCGGGACGCCAGCCTGTAGCACTGCCGCCCGGCTTCGGGCGAGTTACGAAACGGCAATCTTCACGTACTCGAAGTCGCCCGGCTTGCTGTCGATGCCGACCTTGGGTGCCGAGATCCACCCGGCATACTGGCCGCGATCCCAGCATGGTTGCATCAGGCTCTCGATATAGGCGCCGTCATCCTTTGACGGGAGCCATTCGTCCTTCCGCGCCGCCCATTCACCATCCGAAAGGAGCTGCCCCTCGGGAGAGGCGTGCACATTGCGGAACTCGCCGATGGCCCTGTTGAAGGAGACCGACGGCAGCGCGTGCTGGAACTTGATCCCGGCCTTGTCGATGATGCGGTTCCAGCGCGAGACGCCGCCCTGGCAGTCCTTCACGTAGTCGTCCCTGAGCCGCATGTTGATGGCGGTGAGCGCCGGCTCGTCGACCATCTTGATCGCGCCATCGACGTACTTCAGCACGGGATACACAGCGCCCGTGAGCAAGTGATCGTCGTCGATGCGCGTCTCGTTGAAGCGGCCCTTGAGGCCCGAATTGTAAAAGTTCGCGGCGTTCGTCGAGACCTCCGAGCCGAAGAGGTCGAGCGAGAGCGAGAAGTGCAGGTTCGCCTTCTTCTGCAGCGTCGGCAGATCGACGACGCCGAGCGCACGCACGCGGTTCACGTCATAGGGATCCTCGATGCCGGCGGCCTTCATGGCCTCGCACGTGCGCTCGATCGTGCGCCCGACGCCGGTCTCGCCGACGAACATGTGGTGCGCTTCTTCCGTCAGCATGAAGCGGCACGTGCGCGAGAGCGGATCGAAGCCCGATTGCGCGAGGCTTTCGAGCTGCATCTTGCCGTCGCGGTCGGTGAAGAATGTGAACATGAAGAACGAGAGCCAGTCCGGCGTCGACTCGTTGAAGGCGCCGAGCATGCGCGGCTTGTCCTCGTCGCCCGAGCGGCGTTGGAGGAGGCCGTCCGCTTCCTCGCGGCCATCGCGACCGAAGTACTTGTGCAGCAGGTAGACCATCGCCCAGAGGTGGCGCCCTTCCTCGACGTTCACCTGGAAAAGATTGCGCATGTCGTAGAGCGAGGGCGCGGTCTTACCGAGATGACGCTGCTGCTCGACGCTCGCGGGCTCCGTGTCGCCCTGGATGACCACGAGGCGGCGCAGCATGGCGCGGTATTCGCCCGGTACTTCCTGCCACGCCTTCTCGCCCTTGTGCGCGCCGAAATTCACGAGGCGGCTGTCGTCCTGCGGTGCGAGCAGGATGCCCCAGCGGTATTCGGGCATTTTGACGTAGTCGAATTTGGCCCAGCCCTTGGGATCGATCGAGATCGCGGTGCGCAGATAGACGTCCGAGGTCTGGAAGCCTTCAGGGCCCATGGTCATCCACCAGTCGATATAGCCGGGATGCCATTGCTCCAGCGCCTTCAGCACGCGCTGATCGTCATTGAGGCCGACGTTGTTCGGGATCTTCGTCGAGTAGTCGACGGCGCCGTTTGTAGTCATCTCGTTTCCTCCGTTTTTGTCCCCTCTCCCCGTCCTTCGCGGGGAGAGGGTTAGGGTGAGGGGCGGCGGCAAACACAAACGTCTGCGCAAGCGGCCGCCCCTCATCCCCACCTTCTCCCCGTAAGCACGGGGAGAAGGAGAAAGCGCTAAACCCTCTCCGGATCGAAATCGGCCTTCACGCCACTGCCGTAACGCTTCAAGGCGCCATCGGGACCAATCGCGTTCGGGCGTTGGAAAATCCAGTTCTGCCACGCGGTGAGGCGGCCGAAGACCTTGGTCTCCATGGTCTCGGGGCCGGCAAAACGCAGGTTCGCTTCGAGGCCCGTGAGGCCGTCGGCCGAGAAGCTCGCGCGCTCCTCGAGGAAGATGCGCACCTCGTCATCATAATCGATCGTGTCGTACGCGATCGTGACAAAACCCGCTTCCTCGCAGGCTTCCGCATCGAGCGCAGAGCCGATGGTCGCACGTGCGGCATCCACGTTCTCGGGCTCGCCGAGAAAGCGTGTCGCGAGCCGCGTGAGACCGTTGCTCATGGCATAGGCGTCGAAGTTCAGCGGCGAGAGCGTCATCGCGGCTGCGGCGCGGTTGTCGCCCTTTTCGGTGCCGATCAGCATGAAGGAGCGGTCGCAGGCGAACACGATTTCCGCCAGCGTGCCGGTAAAGCAGGAGCCCGGCTCCACGAGCGCGACGAGCGAGCGCGAGGTGAGGTCGATGCGCTTCAGCACGCGCTTCCATTGATGCAGGATCTCGCGCGCGAGCCAGTGCGCACGGTTCGCTTCGAGGAAGGCGTCGTAGGCGAGCACGCGCGACGGATCGCCGGACGACTTGAAGACGAGCGTACCGATGTCGCGCTCGTTCGCACGCAGGTCGAGCAGTGCGTCATCGAGCTCGCGTGAGAGGCGAAGTGGCCAGAACGCGGCGCCTTCGCGGTGCAATCCACCGATATCGGCAGGCGGTGCGCTTTCGGGACCGAGCAGGGTGAGCGTCGCGCGCCGGCTCGTGCGATCGATCTCCACGCGCAGGCTCGAGTACGCAACCACATCACCATCGCGCGTGCGTTCGAGCGGCGTGAGCGCGATGCCCTGCGCATCGCTCGGCCGATCCGACTGCGCGGCGAGCCGCGCTGCCGCCTCCTGCACCGCCGCGTCCATGCGCGAGCGCGGCACGACTTTATCGACGACACGCCAGTCCGCCGCGCGCTTGCCCTTGAGACCTTCCTCCAGCGTGCAGAGCACATCCGCGCGATCGCGGCGAACCTTGCGCTTGTCGGTGACGCGCGTGAGCCCGCCCGTGCCCGGCAGCACCGCGAGGAGCGGCAGCTCCGGCAGCGACACGCTCGAATTGCCGTCGTCGGCGAGAATGATCTCGTCGCAGGCGAGCGCCAGCTCGTAGCCGCCGCCGGCTGCCGTTCCCTGGATGGCGCAGAGGTAACGCTGGCCCGATCCCGCGCTTGCATCCTCCATGGCGAAGCGCGTCTCGTTCGTGAACTTGCAGAAGTTGACTTTGTGGGCATGGCTCGAACCCGCCAGCATCCGGATATTGGCACCGGCGCAGAACACGCGGTCCTTGCCCGAGCGCAGCACCACGACTTTCACGCCCGGATGCTCGAAGCGCAGTCGCTGCACGGCATCGGCGAGCTCGATGTCCACCCCGAGATCATACGAATTGAGCTTGAGCTGGTAGCCCGGGCGGAGCGTCGCGTTCTCGTCGACGTCGAGGATCAGCTCGGCAACGGGACCGTTCACCGTGATCCGCCAGTGCCGATAGCGCTCGGGCGCCGTCTCGAACTCGATCCTGGCGGGCGCGGCGGGCTTTTCCGTCATATCGCTCACATCGTCCTCCCGGGCAGCTCTCCGCCCTCTCCGGGCGTGGTGCGTTAACGGAGAGAGTCCACGCTTGTTCGCCTCCGCGCAACGGGAATCGTGCCGACCGGCAGGGCCGGGAAAATGATCTCGCCGGCCAAAGGGCTTGCCCCGGAAGGCCTGGAGCGCCAGATAACAGCACGGGCGGCACCGTCCGGGTGGCCGCAATACGAGGTACTGATTGAATGTCCAATTTCTCTCCCCGCGAGATCGTCTCGGAGCTCGACCGCTATATCGTCGGCCAGCAGGACGCCAAGCGGGCCGTTGCGATCGCGCTCCGCAACCGCTGGCGGCGCCAGCAGCTCGAAGGCGAGCTGCGCGAGGAGGTCCAGCCGAAGAACATCCTCATGATCGGGCCGACCGGGTGCGGCAAAACGGAGATCTCGCGGCGTCTGGCCCGGCTGGCCGGCGCGCCCTTCCTCAAGGTCGAGGCGACGAAATTCACCGAGGTCGGCTACGTCGGCCGCGATGTCGACAGCATCGTGCGCGATCTCGTCGAGGTCGGCATCGGGCTCGTGCGCGACAGCCGGCGCCGGGAGGTCAAGGCGCAGGCCGAGAAGAATGCCGAGGAGAAGGTGCTCGATGCGCTGGTCGGGCCGGGTGCGCAGCCTTCGACGCGGGAGGCTTTCCGCAAGCGCCTGCGCGCGAACGAGCTCAACGACAAGGAGATCGAGATTCAGGTGCCCGATGCCGGCTCCGGCTTCCCGACATTCGATGTTCCAGGCGGGCAGGTGGGCATGGTCAACATCAGCGAGATGCTGGGCAAGGCTTTCGGTCAGCGCATGAAGACGCGGCGCATGTCCGTCGGCCAGAGCTACGAGCAGCTGATCGGGCAGGAGAGCGACAAGCTGCTGGATTCCGACCAGGTGGCTATCGATGCCGTGAAGCTTGTCGAGAACAACGGCATCGTCTTCCTCGACGAGATCGACAAGATCTGCTCGCGCAGCGATGCCACCGGCCGCGGCGGTGCCGATGTCAGCCGTGAGGGCGTGCAGCGCGATCTCCTGCCGCTGATCGAGGGAACGACCGTCGCGACGAAGTACGGCCCCGTCAAGACGGACCACATTCTGTTCATTGCATCCGGCGCCTTCCACCTGGCCAAGCCATCGGATCTATTGCCGGAGCTGCAAGGGCGGCTGCCCATCCGCGTTGAGCTGAAGCCGCTGACGCGCGAGGATTTCCGCCGCATTCTGACGGAGCCGCAGGCGAGCCTCATCAAGCAGTACATTGCGCTCATGGCGACGGAAGGGCTCACGCTGAGCTTCAGCGACGATGCCATCGACGCGATCGCCGACATCGCGGTCGCCGTGAATTCGACGGTCGAGAATATCGGTGCGCGGCGGCTTCACACGGTCGTCGAGCGGGTGCTGGACGATATTTCGTTTGATGCGTCCGATCGCGGCGGCAACACGGTCGCCATCGACGGCGCCTACGTGCACGCGCGCGTCGGCGATCTCGCGCGCAATGCCGATCTGTCGAAGTTCATTCTCTAAGCTCTATCGCGCACGATCTCGATGCCGACCGTGCGGCATCCGGGTACGATGTCGGGCTTCTCGAGGCGCACGACGGCGCGCATGACGCGTGCGTCCGAGAGACAGCGCTGGGCGATGCGCTCGGCCAGCGTCTCGAGCAGGTTCGTGTGTCCGCTCTCGACGATGGTACGAATGCCCGCGACCACGGAGCCGTAGTCGAGCACCGCGCCGAGATTGTCGGATTTGCCGTCGTAGTCGTCGATTACCAGCAGATCGACCGAGATGATGAGGCGCTGCTCGTAGCGCTTCTCGAGCTCGAACACGCCGACCGAGGCCATCAGCTCGAGATCGCGCACGAACACGCGCCGGAGCGCACGGCCGCGTGCCGCCGGGGGCAGGCCGGTCATCGAGCCCGGAGAGGCGAGTGGCTCTGTCATGGTGTGATCATCTGCCAGTGTTCCAGGCGAGATGCTGGCCTGCATCGAGGGCGATCATCTGGCCGGTCATCGACGGGGCGTCAAGGATGAAGCGGACGGCTGCGGCGATCTCTTCGGGTGGGGTTGCGCGCCCGAGTAGCGTCTCTGCAACCTCCTCGCGGAAGGCGTCCGGTGTCTGATGGATGCTGGCGAGCACGGGGCCTGGGCCGATGGCGTTCACGCGGATGCGCGGGGCGAGCGCCTGGGCGAGGGTCTGGGTCGCGGCATAGAGACCGGCTTTTGCGATCGTGTAGGAGAAGAATTCGGGCGTCAGTCGCCACACGCGCTGGTCTATGATGTTGATGATCAGGCCCTGGCGATCGGCCGGCAGATGCCGCGCAAACGCCTTGGCGAGCAGGACGGGCGCGCGCAGGTTGACCGCGTGCTGGCGGTCCCACTGGTGAGGGTCGAGGGTCTCGATGCGGTCATCGAGGAAGAGCGCGGCACTGTTCACCAGCAATTCGGGGGCGCCGAGGCGGGCCGAGCATCCGGCAACCAGGTCTTCGGCCGCGCCCGCATCGGCGAGGTCCGCGCTGAGCGCGCGAGCCGTGCCGCCCGATGCCTCGATATCGGCGACGACCGCCTCCGCTTCCTCACGCGAGGCGGCATAGTGCACGCCGACGCGCCAGCCCTGCCGCGCGAGATCGAGCGCGATGGTGCGGCCGATGCGCCGTCCCGCGCCGGTGACGAGCGCAGTGCGCGTGCCGTCTTGCCGCGTGCCTGTTCTCACATGATCGGTCATTCGTCCTCTGCCGGAGTGAGTCGTGCGATTCCGGTCTCCAAAACGGCTCGGAGCATCATCGCGTGGTGCCATCATGCCGACAAGTGGCAGCAGCGCAGGTCCGCAATGGCGCCATTGGTAAAAGCTATGGCGCCAAAAACGGCAGGTAGGATGGCGTTTGTGACTAATTTTGAGGCATTCGAGAGTGCTAATTTGCCCATAAGTACCAGACTGTTACGGAACAGCCACGCCCCCTCCGCAACGTTGCAAGAAATGCAAAGCTCAGCTTGCGTCCCGCACGGGCCATCCGCAACATTACCGTCACATGCAGGGAATTTTCAGGGACTTCCGACGGGAAACGAGGGGACGAATACGATGATGACCGGGACATGGGCAAAGAGCATCGCGGGGGCGATGGCGCTTGCAATTCTCGCGGGACCGGCTGCTGCGGGCGGCCTCAAGGACGAGCCGATGCCGTCCGACCGCGTCTTTGCGTGGTCGGCAAGCTTCGCCTTGACGAACGACTACGTTTTCCGCGGCATGAGCCAGACGTCGAAGGATCCCGCCGTGCAGGCAACGCTCGAGGCCACCTACGGAATTCTCTACGGCAACGTGTTCGTTTCGAACCTCGACTTCGGCGATACGCCGATTGGTGGCAGGAACGTGGCGACCACCGAGCTGACCTTTGGCGCAGGCATCCGGCCGGTGCTTGGCCCGGTCAGCTTCGACCTCGGCGTGATCTACTACACCTATCCAGGTGCACATGACGGCACCTCCGATGGGTTGACGGAGCTCAATTTCTTCGAGGTCAGGGCAGGTGCGAGCGTCTCGCCGTGGAAAGGCGGCACGGTTGGCGTGACAGGCTACTGGTCGCCTGACTACACCGGCGAAACGGGCGATGTGTGGACGGTCGAAGGCACCTTCGCGCAGGAGCTGCCGAAGATCCGCGACATCGGCGTCACGTTCAGCGCCCTCTACGGCTACCAGTCGGGTGACGACAACGCGTACGCCTTCACGTTCGGCGATGATCATTACTCGTACTGGAACGCCGGCGTGACGCTGGGCTTCCACGAGCGCTTCAGCCTCGACCTGCGTTATTGGGACAGCGACCTGGACGTTTGCCAGGACACGAAGCTCCTGCACTGCGGCGCGCGCTTCGTCGCAACGGCCAAGGCTACCTTCTGAGCATAGCATCCGCTTCCCGGCGGCAGTCGAAGCGGGGTCCCTCGGGGCCCCGCTTTGCTTTTGTGCTGTGGGAATGGCGAACGAGAAGGGTGCGCGGCGCGGCTGATGGCGCCGGCCGCCGCTGATCACCAGGTAACGGCGGCCTTGACCTTGCCCGTCCAGTCGGGCTGCGATTCGCCGACGTCCGCGAGAGCGCCGAGCTCGAGCGAGAACTTCGAGTCGTTGCCGATCGCCTGCGGCGCGAGACCGAGCCCGACATACACACCCGGACTGCCGCGGTGCGTTTGGAGCGCCGTTCCCGGTACGATCGCTGTTTCCGCGGTCGATCCGAAAGCCTCGATGCCGAGCGAGATGTCCTTCACCACTTCGCCCTTCAGCCCCGCCGCATAGGCGAAGGCAGTCTGGCTTTCGTGATGCTCGCCGAAATTGTGCATCATCTTCGGCGTGAACGTGAGGGCGAGCTGGTTGCTGCCGAACCTGAACTGCGGGCCGGATTCGACGGCGTTCGTACCGGTCGCCTGCGTCGTCATATCCACGCCCGTGTGCCAGCCCCAAGAGATGGCCGGCGCGATCTGCCCAAGCGTGAGGCGCGCTTCGGCTCCCGCTGCCGTGAGGAGCATCTCGTCGCCGACGGGCGCGTTGAAGCCGGCGCGAACGCTCGTTCTGAGCTTCTCCGTGACGGCATAGCCCCTGTTCATCTCGGCCGGGAACTGCTCGGGCGTCGCGCCGACCGAGTAGCCGTTCTTGATCGCGCGCTCTATGGCACTCTGCGTTGCGCGTGGCGAGAA
>JAEWIJ010000061.1 GCA_023387235.1 Pseudomonadota bacterium | reverse complement strand
AGCCGGGCTCGCTCGCTGCGGCGCTTGCCGAATTGCGCGCCGAGCGCACACCGGCGGAATAGTCGATAAAAGACGGGGGTTCGGGGGTGCCCCCCGATCGGGTGCAGGGCCGAGGCCCTGCTCGCGCCAAAGGCGCGATCACTTCTCGTCGCACGCAAAATCTCCCCCTCCCGGCGCAGTGGGAGGGGGAGCACGTCACTCACGCTTACGCGTTACCTGACACGAGGTCCAACGATCAGACGTGGGCCTCGATCTGCTTAGTCGCGCCGTTGCCGATCTGGACAGAGCGCGGCTTCAGCCGCTCCGGCACGTTGCGCACGAGGTCGAGATGGAGCAGGCCGTCCTGAAGGTCGGCGCCCGTTACCTCGACATGGTCGGCAAGCTGGAATCGGCGCTCGAAGGCGCGGGTCGCGATGCCGCGATGGAGCAACTGGCGGTCCTTGTCGTCGGACTTCTTCTCGCCTTTCACGGTGAGAGACTGCTCTTTCACCTGGATGTCGATTTCATCCTTGGTGAAGCCGGCGACGGCCATCGTGATCCGATACTTGTTATCGGCAGTACGCTCGATGTTGTACGGGGGGTAGGTGCTGGCCTCGCCCTCGACGCCGCCATCTAGGAGCTGGAACAGGCGGTCGAAACCAACGGTCGAACGATAGAGGGGGGCAAAATCGAAGGGTCGCATAGGTGTAGTCCTCCATAGGAAGCGACTGGTCATCTGCGCCTGCCCATGAGGGCCAGGCACTGCTTCAGTGCACCCGCTCGGCGGCGTGCACATCCATGGATTTAGGGTGCGTCCGGAGGCTTTCAAGGCCCCCATGTGTCTGGATTTGTACGCGAAGCCGCAGGCTCAGATGCCGAGCTTGGCTTTCAGAATATCATTCACAGCCTGCGGGTTGGCTTTGCCGCCGGACTGCTTCATGACCTGACCGACGAACCAGCCGAGCATGGAGGGCTTGGCCTTCACCTGCTCGACCTTGTCCGGGTTCGCGGCGATGATCGCGTCCACGGCGGCTTCGATGGCGCCGGTGTCCGTGACCTGACGCATGCCGCGCTTCTCGACGATCTCAGCCGGGTCGCCGCCTTCCGTCCAGACGATCTCGAAGAGGTCCTTGGCGATCTTGCCCGAGATCGTGCCATCGACGACGAGGCGCACGAGCCCGCCAAGCTGCACGGCTGAAATCGGCGATGCGCCAATCTCCTTGCCTTCCTTGTTGAGGCGCCCGAACAGCTCGTTGATCACCCAGTTCGCGGCCAGCTTGCCGTCCGTGCCCTTGGCAACGGCCTCATAGAAGTCCGCATCATCGCGCTCGGCGACGAGCACGCTCGCGTCGTACGCCGAGAGGCCGTACGCCTTCATGAAGCGTGCGCGCTTCTCGTCCGGCAGCTCCGGCAGATCCTTCGCGAGGCCGTCCACCCAGCTCTGCTCGAGCTCGAGCGGCAGGAGATCGGGATCGGGGAAATAGCGATAATCGTGCGCTTCTTCCTTCGAGCGCATGGAGCGCGTCTCGCCCTTCGCGGCATCGAAGAGACGCGTCTCCTGGTCGATCTTGCCGCCGTCTTCGAGAATGCCGATCTGGCGGCGCGCTTCAGCCTCGACCGACTGGCCGATGAAACGGATGGAGTTGACGTTCTTGATCTCGCAGCGCGTGCCGAGCGGCTCGCCGGGGCGGCGCACGGAGACGTTCACGTCGGCGCGCAGGTTGCCCTTCTCCATGTCGCCGTCGCACGTGCCGAGATAGCGCAGGATCGTGCGCAGCTTCGTTACGTACGCCTGTGCTTCCTTCGACGAGCGCAGATCGGGCCGCGAGACGATCTCCATGAGCGCGACGCCGGAGCGGTTCAGGTCGACGTAGGAGTAATCCGGGTGCTGGTCGTGGATCGATTTGCCCGCGTCCTGCTCCAGATGCAGCCGCTCGATGCCGACGGTCTTGGCTTCGCCGTCGACCTCGATCTCGACCTCGCCCTCGCCGACGATCGGGCTCTTGTACTGGCTGATCTGATAGCCCTGTGGCAGGTCCGGGTAGAAGTAGTTCTTGCGGTCGAAAACGCTGTCGAGATTGATCGCGGCCTTGAGGCCGAGGCCCGTGCGCACGGCCTGCGCGATGCATTCCTCGTTGATCACCGGGAGCATGCCGGGCATCGCCGCGTCGACGAGGCTCACGTGGCTGTTCGGCTCGGCGCCGAACTCTGTCGAGGCGCCCGAGAACAGCTTGGCCTTGCTCGCGACCTGGGCGTGGACCTCCATGCCCACGATGACCTCCCAGTCGCCCGTCGCGCCGGCGATCAGGTTGGAGGCTTTGCCCTTGGCCTTCTCTTTGACCGTGTCCTGCATCGTCTTCGTCCGTCAGTTTGGTGTTGGGCACTGCATGGCAGGTGGCGGCGGCGGATGCAAGTTCTGGTGGGTCGCGCCTTTGGCGCGAACAGGGCTGCCGCCCTGTAACCCGCCCGGGGGACACCCCCGGAACCCCCGTCTTTTATGGACTTGAAGCGAGCCGCGAGTGCGACAGGTCCCTTCTCCCCGCGCTTGCGGGGAGAGGGTTAGGGTGAGGGG
>JAEWIJ010000034.1 GCA_023387235.1 Pseudomonadota bacterium | reverse complement strand
TCTCGATTGCATCGAGCCTTACCAAGCTGTTGGCAACCAAAGCCGCCACTCCCGCAGAACTGGCCGCCATGGTGGGGGACAGGATGACGGCACTGGCGCGCGCGCACGGGCTAACTGTCGTTGATCCGAAGCTGAGACCGCTGCTCCCGACCAACCAACCACCCTACACGCACTCGTTCGGGTCCTTGTGGCGCCGTTTGTGGGTGAAGCCAATGATCGCTTCCAGCTGGACGGCATCGACATACCGATCAGCTCGCGATCACTCACATCGCTCGCGCTCGTTGTGAACGAGCTTATTACGAATGCCGCCAAGCACGGGGCTTGGCGCGGGCCGTCCGGCAATGTGCGTCTGCAGTGCGATCGAGCTGGGGGACTGCTAACGGTATGCTGGGAGGAATCCGGATGTGAGGAACTGTTTCAGCCCCCGGTCCATTCCGGGTTTGGCGACAAACTTAGCCAAATGACGGTTGAGCGCCAGCTGGGAGGCACCATCAGGCGGGAATGGCAGCCCGAGCGGCTCACTGTCACGATTACGGCCAGGGAAGACCGGCTTTAGTGCCTGCCCGGGCATTTTTCGAGGCGGCGGGCTTCGACGCGGAGGCGGTTATGACGTCAAAGTTCGAGGTAACGGGGCGCTTGATTGCTGCGGGGCGGGCATTGGTGGAAGTGGGACGTGAGGATTTCGCGAAAGCTGCGGGCCTTTCAGTAGAAGCCCTGACGCTTTTGGAAGCCGGCGGCAGCGCGTGGGTCGATAGGCAGGATGATGCCGACGCTATCGTCCGGGCGTTCGATACCTTCGGCGTCGTCGTGGTGGATGAGGGAGATGGCCTCGGAGCAGGCGTGCGGCTCAAGTTCACGCGCCAGGACGTGAAGCAAATCCTCCGCTTGGAGACCGAAGGCGGAATGGCCCGGCCGGACGATGCTCCCTGAAATAGAACCCGGATTTGGCAACCGTGACGCGCCTATTTCGAAACAACGAACACCACCGCGACCATGCCGACGATAATGAGCACGAGGCCGCCCACCAGCATCGGTAAAAGAGTTTGACCACGCTTCTGACTCGCTCCACTTGCGGATGTTGCTGAGTGGCGATCCGGATTTTTGCTTCGCTTACGACGGGAGTGATTGTTCATCGTGAGCTCCAACAAGTGCGACGATGAACGTCGCACGTTCCCATTGAATTTGATTGCCGTCGCCACCACATAAAAGTCTAGGCTGCCGATCTGAGCGCCTATCTCACGAGTCAGAAATCAAAGGGGTCGGGCGCGATAGTGTCCGGCTCCGTAAGCTTATGTGGAGGTGTGACATCTTAGACCGATCTATATCGCGCGCGAATGAAGACCAGCCCGCGCCAGCTAGCGAGGAGAAAATCCGTCCTTGCATGATTTGTCGGAGAGACTTTCCCAGTGCCTGGGCAGGTGAGAGAATCTGCCGCCAGTGTAAGAGCACCTCGGCTTGGCGAAACGGAATCGCTTAGGCCATGTTCGCGCAGTCTCACGCTTCACACTCCACGAACCGGCCCTTGGTGCATGGCGAGGTCATGACTTTTACGCCAGTTTACTCGGCGGGACGCCATAATGCTGTCCGCGCCTATCTTTTCCGATCGCGGGCGAACCGAGAGACCTGGGCCGTTACGCTTGAGAATGATGGGACCAACCTGCCGTCCGGGCCAGACGCCTGGGACTTTGAGCGCGAGTTTGCTCTTGGTGTGCGCGAGCCTATGCCGGTCAATGCAAACCCTGAACCTGTCCTGCGCGGGCTTAAAGCCCGAGGCTTTTTCGTGGGACGCACACGATCCAATCCACTCGGCACGTCGCAGTAGGTGGGCGACCACCTAACTGGCGTGCTGCCTTATCCATCCGGCATAGCGATCCATCCACTCCTGGAGAAACTTCCTGCTGTCTGGTCCGATGGCACCGTCGGGTGCGAACAAATCGTCCTTCGCCTGGATAAATGCTTCTGGCTGCCCGAGAGTGGGCATGTCGAGATACGCTAGAATATTTCGCAAGTGCTGCTGCGCGAGCGCCGTGCCTATCGCGCCGGGCGAGATACCAATAACCCCCGCAGGCTTGCCGGCCCAGGCATTTTGACCGTAGGGGCGCGATGCGTGATCGAGCGCGTTCTTCAGAACGCCTGCTATGGATCGATTGTATTCGGGCGTCACAAAGAGAATGCCCTTCGCGGCAGCAATCTCTGATTTCAGCCGCTTTACCTGAGGCGCTTGGTTGGCGTCATCATCTTGATTGTACAGGGGGAGATCATCGATCTGGAGCTCCTTGAAGGCGAAATCCGAAGGCGCAAGCTTCACCAATCCCTGAGCAAGCTTGCGGTTCAATGACTCCCGGCGAAGACTGCCGACGACGAGTGCGATGTCGAGGCTCATACGACTTTCCTTCGAAGATGAGGCGCGGGTACGGGAGTACTGAGGCCGGCGGGCTGGGGGGAGGCGCCCGCGGGGCGTATGACCGCTTCCAGAGGGGGTTCTGCGGTCATGCTGCTAACTCGATCGGAGCAGCGAGTGGTTCCTCGGCCGAGTCCTTTCGGTAAGCTTTTAGGAAATTCGTTTTTCCGTGGTCTTGCCGTCGAATTCTTCATGCGCCTTGATTGCTTCATCTTTTGTGGCAGCCACGTATCCGTCGCGATGATGAGGCGGGCCGTAGATCGTATAAAGCTTGAGGGGCTTTTCGCCGGCGTTCTTGATGTTGTGGCGCGCCCCTGCTGGAATCACGATGCCATCGCCATCGGTTATTTCTCTTTCGCGACCATCGATTGTCACGATGCCGTGGCCGGCTTCGATGCGAAAGAATTGGTCGCCGTCCTTGTGCACCTCCTCGCCGATGTCTTCTCCTGGAGCAATCGACATCAGAACGAGCTGAAGATGTTCGCCGGTGTAAACGACACGGCGGAAATGACTATTGTCTTCAGTAGCGTCTTCGATGTGGTCGATGAACCCTTCCATGTCCCAATCCCCTTCTTTTTCAGCCCAGCGTTCGAGGCGCATTCCATCGCGCCCAAGGTTAGCTCGCGTGCCGGTGTTTCTCGAACCTGTGCACGGCACCACCGGCTCGAGCCCGCTCCATGGCCCGCTCAACACATTCGAGAAGCACCATAGTCGGCGCCGGCTTTGCCAACACCGATATGGATGGGTCGGCGATTGCCACGCTGGAGGCCGTGTACATCACAATTGGGACGCCACGGGAGACAAGGACGTCGCACAGGCTTTGCGCAGTCTGATCGCCGAGAGCGAAGTCAATGACCGCGCCATCGAACGTTTGTCCGTCCGCGAGAAAGAGGGCTTCGTCAACGGACCCGGCAATCTCCACTGCCGCACCCGCATCTTCGAGTGCGGAGGAGATGTCCATGGAGATCAGGGGCTCGTCTTCCACCACGAGGATGGTCGAGCTTGTGAGATTTGGGTGTCGCATTTCGCGTGCCTTGGCGCGGCTAAGCGCAGGTACCTCAGGCGACGCCGACTTCTTGGTGAGCCGTTAGCCAGTTTGGCGGTCGATCCTCTCAAGAACTCAACAAAATGCGGACCGACGATAAGAGCCGAGCACGGTGAGCAGTCGTGCTGGTGCTGAGCAACTCCTTTTAGATAATAGCTGGGGGCCTCGATGTCACCTCAAATCCTCATGGCAAGAAGTTTCTATTTCCAGGACTAGCACTCTCTTGCGTTGAGTGCGAACGGACTGGGCCAAAATTTATCGCGTCAGTTTAGGCCCGCAACGTTCTGCGGGAGCTTATCTAGCACAATCACCGTGGCGCCGATGGTCACGCGCGACGCCAGATCCACGACGTGGCCATTTGTCATGCGGAAGCAGCCGGAAGATGAGGCCCGGCCGATGGTGCGCTCGTTATCGGTGCCGTGAATGCGGTAAAGCGAATTGCCAAGATACAGGGCTTTCGCACCGAGAGGATTACGGACGCCGCCGGTCATCTTCTCAGGGAGGCGCGGATCGCGCTCTCGCATTTCCGCCGGCGGGTGCCAGTCCGGCCAGCTCGCTATTCGGCTGATCGTTTCCGTGCCTGTCCATGTAAAGCCTTCACGGCCGACAGAGATCGGATAGACCAGCGCGTCTTCGGGCGATTGCACCAAATAGAGGCGCCTCGCTGAGGTATCGATGACGATCGTACCGGCGGCATAGGAGCTATTGAAGGCGATGCGCTCAGGTAAGAGGGGCGAGACGGGCGGACGAGGACCTCCATCAAGTACCGCCGGCGGGGCATTTAGGTTCATAGGAGGCGGCCGTTCGAGAGGCTCGCGCTCACGCGGTGCGGGACTTTGATAGGTGGGCGCTGTGTAGCCGGGTTGATTCCACGGCATCCAGTCCATGCGGTCCTGCGCCGATGCCGACTGAGTGAAGCCCGTGACCGATAGAACGCAAAGCAACTGACGGAGCATGATTTCCCCTCAAGAGTGCACACGAACTTAGTAACTCGTGTCAGCGGAAGGGGTTGCGCTGGAGACCTCACATCCAGGTAGCCAAGAGATCTCGCACCAGCGGGTTGTCGGCGTGGTCGTGCGCGTAGAGGCATGGCGATCGTATTCGAGTCTCATTGGTGGTTGTTTCACGGTGTCGGATTTGCAAAGAAATAGGAGAATAGGTTCTTGACCTGAAGAGGGATGCTGACTGCCGCCGTATCTGAAGCTATGATGGCTCTGAGGTGCGGCAGGCGGGGTCCGGAACCGTGCAGCGGGGCGGTTCCGGGCTTTCTTATTTGTAACGTTCCCAGAGGCTTGCGAGGGAGCGTGCGGGCACCATATCCGCCTGTGTGAAGCGTATCCCACTCATCCCTGCCGCCGTCCCGATCCTCGTCAAGCAGCCACCGGCGGGGCCGAATTGGTTGCATGAGATTAAGTGGGACGGTTGGCGCTGTCAGGTTATCAAGGATACGGACGGCACCCGGGTTCATACCCGTAGGGGGAACGACTGGACCGACCAGCTCCCCGGCATCATCGAAGCTGCTCGAGCCCTCAATGCACGTAGTTTCGCAATCGATGGCGAACTCATCGGTGAGCACGACGGCTACGACTTCAACACGCTTCCCGCCGCCATCCGGCGCGGCCAGGTGAACGTCATCGCCTTCGATCTGCTGATCCTCAATGGCAAGGACCTGCGGCGCTACGCTCTCGAGCACCGCAAGGACGCGCTCAAGGGGCTTTTAAGCGGATCCGAGGTGATCCAGCTCGCCGAGACATTCAACGATCCCATCGCGCTCCTACGGGCGGCTGAAGAGCACGGCATGGAAGGAATCGTCTCCAAGCGCAAGGATCTGCCGTACCGGTCGGGACGATGTCCCCATTGGCAGAAAATGAAGACGGCTACGTGGCGGGCCGCCAATGCTGACCGCGGAGAGCGCTTTAAGCGGCGGCGTTAAGCACGTCTTCAGCCCGACCGCATACGTATTCGCTAACTCGGAACAAATCCCCACAGATTGCGTTCTTGAGGCCAGTCTCCAGTCGCTGAGACGTGCGGGGCAACTAACGCAGCCATAATGAGGATCATCCGATGCGCGACTTCGTCGTACCTTTTGTTCTGCTCGTTGGCGCGCACGTCGTTCTTATCGGCATCGCATTGCAGATGTACGCGATCGGTCAGTGAAGCTAAGCTGCTTCCTGCCGTGCGGCAGTGAGCATCGACGCAGGAAACCTCCCGCCCTCGCATTTTAGCTCTTTTCGCGAGGCACGGGCTCTTCGGCGCTACAGCTCATGCAAGATGAGCGTGCGTGTAGCCGGCGCTCCACCTTCGTAACCTCGCGCCGTTATTTCACCCGTGAATGGGTTTCCCATCAGCGCCAACCGCGTATCGGGATTGAGGATTGGCCAGCGGACCCAAGCAAAATCAGCATCCCAGCCACTGTGGGCCGAGCGCATAGCTTCAAGCCGTGCATTATTCTCGAAGGCCGCGTAATGCTTCTGAGTACGTGCTACTGCGCGCCATTCGTTGGCTGCGAAGGCGTCCTGGATTGTGGCGTGCTCAGTCGGCAGCCGTTCAATCGTCGCGGTCTCGCCGGCTTTAACTCCGGCGAGCGTGAAGATGACAGGTGTTGTGACCGGCGTGGCCTCCAGCATCGTCAGAGCCATCTTATAATCGGGTGCCGTCTCGAAGACCCGGCGAAGCAGGTGTATCGGTTGAATGTGCTTTGAGCGCCAGATGCGGCCACGCGAGAGGAGTCGGTCCAAGTCTTCGATACCCAGCCGGCGCGGGAGCGTCGGAATTGATGGCTGCGGCGAAGCGACCGGGCGCCACCGCTTGAATGACGCCGGTAAAGGCGGGCCAGGTGAAGGATATCCAAGCGCCGAGTGGGTTCGCTATGCGTGCTGCCACGATGTAACGCCCGATGCCGTTTACTTCCCAGTCCAATGTCCGCTGCAGCACCGCTGAAATTCCGTCGGGGGAAGGCCGCGCAGCGGTCGTGCAGCCCCATTCGTAGGATACATTGAGATAGTAGATGCCTGGTCGCTTGGCGCGGTTGGCCAGCGCTTGGATCTCAGACAGGTAAGGAGAACGGTTGCTCTCTAGCCAGCGGCGGGAGAGCAAGTCCGCTAAGCGCAGGGTGCGCTGTGATACGTGGCCGGTCGCCGCCTCGAGAAGCAATAATGCCCGGCTGCCGATACGCTCCGCAACGGCCATCGGGAAATCAGGTCCCACGTTGCACACGGGTATGTTCGGAAGAACTCCCTTTGTCATCGGTTATACTGCCCACCAAGTGGCTGATCGATCTGGATGTAGCATCTGATATAGATTCTTCGCGAGATCTAGCCACGCTCCTCTGGCCCGGCAATGGCTCATATCTGAGCAGTCGTTGGGCGCGAGATGAAATCACAAACGGCGTCCAGACGCTCATAGAAAGAGTCTCATGCACTCCGCCTTGCGACTGATTGCTTGCCTTGTCCTGTGTTTTGCTGTCGCGGCATTGGGTGCCTGGGTAACGCGGCCGCAGATCCCGACCTGGTACGCGACGCTTCTTAAACCTTCGTGGACCCCACCCGCTTGGTTATTCCCTGTAGTGTGGAACGTCCTCTACCTGCTCATGGCCCTGAGCCTGTGGCGCCTTTGGGAACGTTCGCGCGAGCATGTCGCCGGCGCACAGCGGGTGATCTGGCTGTTTTTGGCTCAGCTTGCCTTGAATGCGGCCTGGACGCCGACCTTCTTTGGACTTCACGCCATCTGGAGCGGGCTCCTCATCATCGTCGCCTTGGCGATTGTGCTTGCAGTCACGATCAGCGCGGCGCGGCGCGTCGATCGGCCGGCCGCGTGGATGCTGGTGCCCTATCTCGCCTGGATCGTGTATGCGAGCTCGCTCAACGCCGCGATCGCAGTCCTCAACGGCTGAAGTGGGCCGGGATTTGACGTTCCGCTGGCGGCTTGTACTTAATGCGCCGTAAGCCGCGAACCCCAATGAGTGCGAAGCTTTGCATTGCACTCTCGAGATCTTTCTCGAGTTCGCGGGCGCGTGCTGGCGCTGCTCGGCTCTCCTAGTTTCTGTGCGATCGGAAGTGAAATGACGTTCGACACTGATCAAGAAACCGCGCACGTCGCCTTGCGGCGCTCGCTCACCTTCTGGCCGCTCCTCCTTTACGGGCTCGCTGTCATCGTCGGAGCCGGCATCTTCGTTGCGATCGCATCGGTCATCGGACGTGTCGGCCCGGCCGCTCCGCTGTCTTTCTTGCTTGCCGGGATTACGGCCGGCCTTACCGGCTTGTGCTACGCGGAACTGGCGAGTCGCTTTCCGGAAGCTGCCGGCGCAGCTGCCTTCGTCAAGGAAGGTTTTAGCTCTGACCGTGCCGCACAGATCACTGGCATAGCCCTCACGCTCGCGGTTGCGGTCGCCGCAGCCTCGATTGCGAGCGGAGCGGTGCAGTATCTCTCCGTCTTCATCCACTTGCCGCCGTCAGCCCTCATAGCCTTGTTGGTAGTCGCTTTCACCGTGCTCGCAATCGCTGGAGTGCGTGAGAGCGTCCACTTCGCGGCTGCGATCGGTACTGTCGAGATCCTGGGCCTCGTCATGGCCGCCTGGGCGGGTTTTCTTGCCGCGCCAAGCTTCGATGTGGGGAGCATGTTGCCCACGAGCCCAGCAGCTTGGCAGGGCGTCGTTGCCGGTGCCTTCATTGCATTCTTTGCCTTCATCGGCTTCGAAAGCCTGGTCAATATGGCCGAGGAGACCAAGGATCCGCACCGCACGGTGCCGTATGCCATTCTCGGCGCTATCGTGGTAAGCACACTTCTCTATGTCGTCGTGGCGACATCGCTCGTGTTTTCAGGCCGCGGCGGCGCGAGCCCGATACTTGACCTCTTCAAGGGTCCGTATGCGAGCCTGTTTGCCGCTGTCGGCGCGTTAGCCGTCGCCAACGGCGTCCTCGTTGAGATCATGATGCTGGCGCGTCTGTTCTACGGCATGGCGCGACGTCGGCAGCTGCCGGCCGCACTCGGCCGCGTCAACCCGCGCACCCAAACGCCCATCGCAGCCACGGCCCTAGCGGGACTTATCGTCCTGGTGACGGCCCTTATCCTTCCGTTCAATCAGCTGTTGGCTCTTGCGAACGCCTTGACGCTCGGGATTTTCGCGGCCGTCGACATTGCGCTTTGGCGGATTCAGAGGCAGCGACCGGCCGGCGAGGGCGTCTTTACGGTGCCACGCTGGGCGCCGCTGGCCGGTGCCGCGCTTTCGGTCGGAATGATCGTAGCGGCGTTTGTAACCTAGCGAAATCCTACGAAACTGCTGTGGAACTCAGGCTATATCAGCCGATCGGCGATGAGGGGCCACGGGATCTTGCGGCGGATTGGGCGGACATGTTGGAAGGGGCGGCGAGGGCGGCGGCACTGGCGGGTTCTAGAGCGCGTTCTCGATGCCGGTGGCCTCTGCGATCCAAAGCATCGAAGGGTTCACAACGCGGTTGTAGACTTGCTCGGCGGTCACATCCCGTGACTTGCGGCCGTAATAGGGCGCCAGGGCATGGTGGATGGACGTGGAAGAGGCCGCGCTTGATCAAGAGCTCGATGTCTACGAGCAGAGATTTTCAAGCGAGAGGCCGATATCCCGACGCGCCGCATCACGGGATTGGAGAGATTTTCGGTGCGGGAGGGCTGAGCCGAAAGGGGCCTTATCGGCTTTGGGCTTTTCTGGTTCCGAGCATATCCGGGCGCATGGGGCGCCAGTGAGTCAATATAGGCAAGCAGTGCGCGTACATCCGATGCCGCCAACGTAAACATCGGCATCTCATCGTGACCGGCAATCACGCCGCGTTCTCGCGCCTCGACCAACATCGGAATCGGATAGCGCCTGTACAATTGCCTGAACGGGATGACGATAGCGTGCAGCGGGATATCGTCGTGCGTTATGGCATGGCAGTGCGAGCATTTCTCGTTGGCTATGTCGAACCCCCTCTTAGGTGCGTGGTTCTCAGCTCGGGCAGGACACACTTCGAGGTGGAGCATCAGGAAGATGCACGCCGCCTTGGGAAGCCATGGGTCGTTCCACATGTGACTTTGTTCCGATGGCTCCTTCTTGAGCGCGAATCGCATCCCAAAGTGTCGTATATTGTATTGACGCGCCTCAAGGCTATCGCCTGGAGGATCCGCCATGTCCCTCATGGGAGTGGTGGCACAGGGGGCATTGCACGTCCTCGGTCCGCGTTTGATGGCGTGCTGCCACTCCTTCCCTCATTTCTCCAGGCTCGCCACATAGGCAAGGATCGCGTCAACATCGTCGGGATCGAACAGGAACTCGGGCATGTCACCGTGCCCCACGACGATGCCTTCCACGAGTGCCTCGGCGAGATGCTCGACCGGATACCGCTTCGGCAGTTCGCGAAATGGCGGTGCTTTGGCGTGAGGGCTCTGTCCTGTCGGCCCCACGGCGTGGCAGCGCGCGCATTCTCGCTCTGCGATGGCGCGACCACCATCAAGCAATGACTGCTCGCCTCTTAATTCGTGTCCGGCGCCTTCGGCGAACAAAAGTGCCAGCGCACACAACAGAGTTCGCATTGACTTTGATGGTGCTGGCGCAATCGCGGCCGCCAAACGGCAGCTCATCTCCAACTCATGCCCGGACCACCCATGCCCATCATGGGCAGGACGATCTCGTCGGCTTCCTTTTTCTGGCTCTCGGAGAGACCTTGATAGAGCTTGCCCCAGGCTGCCTTGATTTGCTTGATCTCATCAAGCCGCGCGGTCATGAATTGCTCATGGGCGTCGAGACGCTCAATCAGCGTCCTCGCCTTGTCATCACCTGACCATTTGCCGCGCATGCGCTCCGTTCGTGTGGCAATGGACTTGCGGATGGCGTCGGCTAGCTTGTTCCATGCCGGCGTCTGAGCTTCTGTTATCTTGAGTTCAGCTTTCAGGAAGGCGAGGCGACCATCAATCCGCTCGGCCATTGCATCCGGACCTCCCCAGCGCAGGCCCCAACCTTCCCACATATGCCAGCCGCGCCCCGGACCTCCGCCATAGCCCATCATCCCTGGGCCACCTTGCGCCATGGCGAGGGAACTTATCGCCAGCGTGGAGAGCGCGAGCGCAGCAACAACGCCTTTCTTGTGGACGGTCATGGCAGCCTCCTCATTGGCACGCTTCAGGCAACTCATCATCGGAATGCTTGGCATGGCCGACCGAGGGGAGCTTTGATGCGCATCAACGGGCGCTTCAAAAGCCAGGAGATGCGGCTTAACAAATGATGGGTGCGCGCCGGCACGCTTGGTCTTGGGCAGCGCGCGCGAATTACGTCTCGTCGACGGACAGGTCACGAATTAGCGGACTGCAGGAGAAATAATGTCCAAGGACTACGGTATTGTTCCCTCGGCTGATCAGCTCACCATGACCGGCATGGAATTCGTCCAAGGCCTCGTGAATGGCAGCCTTCCGCTCAATCCGCTGGCGCGGACGTTAGGCTATGACATCGTCGAGGCCGATGATGGGAGGGCGGTGGTGACGGCGCGCGCATCAGCAGACCAACTCAATCCTTCCGGCACCGTCCATGGCGGCGTGGCCGCCGTGCAGCTGGATACGTGCATGGGCTTAGCCATCCGCACGCGGGTCGAGAGAGGAAAGAGCTCCACGACGCTCGAGTTCAAGATTTCCTTCATGAGGCCTATCACCGCCGAGGCGGGCTTATTGCGGGCCGAGGGAATCGTGCTGACGTGCGGACGGCGCGTTGGAACGGCGGAAGGTCGCCTCACAGACGGGGAGGGTCGGCTGCTTGCCCATGGTACGACGACGTGCCTTATCGTGTGACCTCGGCGTCGTTCCGGATTTCTGATCGAGAGGCTGCCCCACAAGAAGGACTTGATTTATGAGCGGGCGCGTCGGCGAGTACCTGAATATTCTTCTCTGTGCCGCAGCGCTCCTTGGCATCCTAGTGGGGTTTGGCAGCCCTTATGCAGGAGCGGAGTGGCTTGGAGCGTTCGGATTCGGTCTTGTGTATCTCGCTGGCGGTCTTCCGGCCGCCTGGCGCGCGCTGCTTGAAATCTGGCGCGAGCACACCCTCGACATTGATCTCTTGATGGTCATTGCCGCACTCGCGGCGGCAGCGGTTGGCGCGCCGGCCGAAGGGGCCGTGCTGCTTTTTCTCTTCAGTCTTTCCACCACGCTTGAGACCTTGGCCTTGGGCCGCGCCCGCCGCGAGGTCGAGGCGCTCATGGCTTTGCGTCCCGAGACCGCACTGAGGAAGACGCCGGCTGGCGGCATCGAGGAGGTGGCCATCTCCGAGCTCAGGGTTGGCGATGAACTGGTCGTCCGGCCAGGCGCCAAGATTCCGGTCGACGGCATCATTTTGAACGGCGACGGGCATCTCGACGAGTCAACGGTGACCGGCGAGTCCATGCCAGTGCATAAAACCTTTGGCGCCAAAGTCTTCGAAGCGACCGTCAACCACAGTGCGGTGTTAGAAATCCGGGTCTCGGCCACCGCAGCCGACAGCACGGTGGCGCGCATGATCCGCTTGGTGACCGAAGCCCAAGCCGCACGTGCGCCCTCGGAACGCTTCAGCGCCTGGTTTGGTCAGCGCTATACCGTGGCGGTTCTGGTTGTGTCGCTGTTGATCCTCGGCTTCCTGTTATGGACCGGCCGTGCGTGGGAGGATGCTCTCTATCGGGCGGCGGTCGTTCTGGTCGCCGCGAGCCCCTGCGCCATCGTCATCAGCGTTCCGGCGGCCATTCTATCGGCTCTCTCGGCGGCTGCGCGTGGCGGTGTGTTGTTTAAGGGTGGGGCGGCTCTCGAGACCTTTGGCGCGGTCTCACAATTTGCCTTTGACAAGACCGGCACGTTGACGACGGGGCAGGCGGAAGTGATGGCTGTGGTCGCACCGCGTATGTCCGATGATGATTTTCTCGCCCTTCTCGCTGGGCTCGAGGCGCATTCCGAGCACAGTATTGCTGCGGCCATCCGCCGGGCGGCCGCCAAGCGTGGGCTCAGCCCTTTGCCGGTGTCGGATGTTGTTGCCCATCCGAGTGAGGGCATTACAGGCCGGGACAGGGATGGCCCGGTATGGGCCGGCAATCCGCGGATGGTGGCGCGCATGGGGGCCCAGTTTACCGCGCCCGCGTTTCGTGGGCTTATCGAGGATGAGCAAACAGTCATCTGGTTAGGGCGCGGCACGCAGATCCTAGGCGCGGTCGCGGTAGCCGACGGCTTGCGTCCGACTTCCCGCGCGGCACTTGATGCGCTTAGAGAGGGTGGCATTGCTCATATTGCCCTCATGACTGGCGACCGTCGCCCCGTTGCCGAGCGCATTGGCGCGCAGCTCGGCCTTAGTCCGTCGCACATTCATGCGGATCTGCTGCCCGAGGATAAGGTGCGCCTGGTGGGCGAGCTTTCCAAGCACGGTGCGGTGGCTTTCGTGGGTGACGGCGTGAACGACGCCGCAGCGCTCGCCCGCGCGGACGTTGGCATCGCCATGGGCGCGGCGGGAAGCGAGGTTGCGTTGCAGGCCGCCGACGTCGCGCTCTTATCAGAAGACATGGCGCGGCTCGCCGCGGCGCATAGGCTTGCGCGGCGGACGGGGCGCATTATCCGCCAGAACCTCGCGTTTGCGATGGGCGCCATGGTGGTGCTGGTCTGTGGTGCTCTGTTCTTCGCCCTTCCTCTTCCGCTTGCGGTGTTGGGCCACGAGGGTGGTACGGTGCTCGTTGTACTCAATGGTCTGCGGCTGCTGTTCGATCCGATTCGCGCCGACCGAGGAACACCGCTGCGCGCTCTGGCGTCTACGCCGAAAAGCCGTGACCTCCGACAGGCCGCACCGACGTAATCCCGACTAGTGGCCACGCAGGCGCGGCGTGTCGAGCTGGCGCTGGTCCCCAGCAGCCCGCACCGTCCGGGTTACCCTGTATGCGTTTCCTTAATAACCCCGAGTGACAGGCGCTCGATGAAAGTCTCCATTGTTCCTTGCACCGGCTCAACGCTCGGGGCTTTATCCTTACGCCATGGGTCCCGAGCGCCTTTTCATTACCATGGATGCCGGTGACATGAACGGAGAGGCGTTGGTACTCACAACGCCTCTTTTTTTGCGACCGGCGGATCGCCCACTCGCTCCCATGAAGAGTCGCCGGGTCATCAGCCAGGTGAGCCGCCGTGCTTCGACAATTGCGAGGGCGTCAGCTCGCTCTTTTGGTTAATCGCGTCCCAGATGGGGTCATTCGGGGGAGGGCGGCCCGTCTTAATGTTGGGCTCTCTTCCTCGGCTGCACCAGAAAGGCGGCGAAGCCTGCTCCCGCGGAATTCGGCCATCCGACGCCACTGCAGCCGCCGATTATCCATGACTTAATGCGGAACGCGGAGGTTTCTCCGGTGTTTCTCATCAATGGAGGCCGCCTCTGGCGGCAGAGGTTTTGTCGCCGCGAGCGCTCCTTAGCCAAGTGCACGCGCGAGGTCACAATGGTACTGCCTTCCACTCACGATCGCGTTCCGCGACATACCCCTGATGAGATCAACGAGCGGATCCACCAGGACATTGCTCAACGTCTTCATCGGATCATCGGCACGCCCGGCACATTTGCCAGTCGCCTGCGCGAGCTCGATGAAGAATGGGATATCGAAAGAGCCATCGAGCTGAACGCCTCTGTTCTGGCGTTGGCAGGAGTCGTGCTCGGCTTCTTCGTGCATCCCTACTGGCTCGTCTTGCCGGGTTTGGTGACTGCATTTCTTCTGCAGCACGCCCTACAGGGCTGGTGTCCGCCCGTACCGGTTCTGCGCCGCTGGGGATTCCGAACCGCGGACGAGATCGGAAAGGAAAGGATGGCGCTCAAGGCCCTGCGCGGTGATTTCGAAGGCGTATTGTCGAGCAACAACAGGATCAGTGCAGCGTTGCGGGCGGCAGAGGCCAGGTGACCGCCACAATGTTGCGCTCTCATCGGCAAGGGGGAACGGCAACGGGCAATGTGTTGGTAGGATGTGCTTCTACGGAAGCTCTTTCGCTGGCGCATCGATGGCCCTTGCTCGCGGCCGGACAAGACCCCGCGTCTCTGGAGGCACGCGTCGCCTATCATCTTAGGAGGATCGGCATTCGCTGGCGTGATCTTCGCGCTACTGCTCTCATGCCGCGCGATGAGAATGCTAAACTTGTGCAGGGACGCCTGGCACTAAGCCAAGCCTTGGTGCTCGAGCTGGCGGCTCCATCTCCCACCATCCGAGCTCTCACGCCCGCTTCTCCAACTCGAGGCCGAAGCCTGGGCCTTTTACCGCGCCAGCGCACGCGACCGCCGGCACGTGTGGCAGCGAGCGCAGGCAAGCTGGGAGCGTGCCGGCCTCAGTCTACGCCTTGCGTCGGCCGTCATGGGCCTCAAACCCTCCCAGGTCACCCACGCGCTTATGGATCCCGAACGGCGCCTGGTCATGAGCCATGAGGCCGCCTCGCGTCTTTCAAGCGCACTTGGCATCGAGGCCGGCGCGCCTTTCTTCATTGCGAATGTCGAACGTGCGTTGCCGCCGGACCACGGGGTCGAAGAGGTACAGCCGCTTTCAGACGCTGCGATCTCTGAACTCTATTGCACTGTCGGCGCGAAGAGATCGACCCATAAGCTCACTCGCTCGGACGAGCGCTGATCAATCGCGCGAGGTGTTGGCTCAGTTCCGGATAAGAAGTTGCGGACCACGCTCCGTCCCGCTTGAATCTGCGCGTGCTGTGACATTGTACGCGGGGTTCGTGCGATGTTGGATAAGGCAGATGTTTGGGCTTGCGAGCTCGAGCGCGAAACGCCCGAGCCAGGAAGGGCCTGCCGATCGCTTGGCCGCTGCAGGGACGCCTGCAGCCAGCGCACACGCCAGCCGTGGGATGGCGTGTTTGGGGATGACCGGTCCGAGGGCAGCGTCGTTCAGGCTGGGCCGGCTCTCTCCGTCTCAACGCAATGTTTCAGCCCGACGGGGGCCTACCTACGCTGACGGATGAGCTTACAGGATAGGCGCGGCTGTTTGTGATCCATGCGGATGTCACATGGGGTACCCGTACACTTCCGGCGGCCATTCCACGAAACAAGGTCTCTTTCCCTCAAGCGGTGGCTGGACCATCTCTTTGACGCAGATGAACCTGTTGATGCCGCCTACGTAGGTCACGTGCGGCTGATAAATCTTGCGAACACGGGTGCCATAGTTGCTGCCGTCAATGCGCTCGAGACGGGGCTGATGGACGAGCTCTGCGTCATAAAAGGACTGGGTGCCGCCAACGGTTCTGAGCTCCGGCATGACGATTGAGTTTGCGCTTATGGTTTCGATGTCATTGTCCGCACGCGTGAGCGCTTCGAGCGTGAGCTTGTTGCCGACGCAGCTGAGGTTTGCCTGCGCGGTGGTCAGACCCTTGAGCGCCTCGGAAGAGGCGAATGCAAGCTCGATGGTCAGGTTGGGATTGCGGCAGAATTGCTGGATTTCATAGGCACCGTGCTTCTTCGTTGCGGCGATGCGCCCCCGCCACGACGATGTCCATCCAATGTGCACACGTATTAGGCGCAAAATCTGCACGGTCCGAAAGCTGATAAGCGTGGCAGACGATTGGCTTCTGCACCGTGTGGTGCTGCGGACAAGGTCTGACGGCGCGGCATTACCGCATCATTTTGAATTTCGGCGCGAGTTTCAGATTTTTTATCGGCGCAGCGTTGTAATCAACTGATCCGCCCCATACCGACTGACACGAAGGAAAGGTCAGTCGGATGAACCACTACCAGTTTTTGTCGAAAGCGTGCCTGTTCGGAATGGGCGCCTGCGCGTTATGATGGGTCGCGAAGCGTTCGAGCTCAGCGGTCATCACTGTCCAGAAGCAACCCGCATGTTGGCGGACTATTTCAAGGATGTGCTGCCCTGCCGTTCTCCGTCCGCCGACGGTACAGCCTTGACGTCACCCATCGGCGGCAGTCTGCGGGCTTTTGGTTGGTCAATAGGGGCTGCATTCTTCGCGGGCCGCTACGATACCTTTGATTATGTCGCGCGCCAGCATGATTGCCAGAATTTTCTCTTCCAACAGGAGCAACTCCGTAACCATCATCGCTTGATGGAACGTGAGCGCTATGAGCAGGATGGCCTGAGTTGGTAGTCGTCAGGGCGGGCTACCCATGATGTTTGGGCTTCTCCGAGGTCCCGCGTTGGCGACCGAAACCGGCCGGCCGAAACCGCGCTCGACGCGGGTTCGGTTCACGAGGGTGCCCCGGCGCGTGCGCCGGGAAACGCCCAACCCAATTCGCACGCTCAAATGCAGTTTGAGCTCGCGCGCAACTTCTTCCATTGTGGCGAGGAGAGTGGTGGCGGCGATTGGCATGATCGACTGGATTTTTCTTCCCGTTTTGATCGGCTCAGGACTGGTCATGGCGTCGGCACTGACCAGTACGCTCGCCTTCCGCTTTGGCGCACCGCTGCTGTTGATCTTTCTTATGGTTGGCCTTCTTGCGGGCGAGGATGGCCTCGGCATCAGGTACGATGATGCCGCATCTGCCTACCTCATTGGCAGTCTCGCCTTGGCGATCATTCTGTTCGATTCGGGAACTGGATGCTCACCGCTACCGATTATGCGTAAGGGTTGAGCAGGGGCCCGCTACCGATTATGCGTGCCTAGCGGCGAACGGTCCGGCGCGCGGGAATGGCGAGAACCATGGGGACTGCGGGCTTAATGGTGCAGCCCTCTTCGCTCACGTCTAGAGGAAGTTTCGGGAACACTTCCTTGATCTGCGCGATCTCGTCAGCGAAGCCGCGCTTGAAATTGCGCGTCCGGTTGTAGCCCTGGCCCCATTGTTCCTTGAGCGCGTCCCAGGAGATGCGCAGCGGCTCCTGCAGGCTGTGGAGGCGGTACCCGATCCAGAACAAGAGGTCGAGCTTGCGCAGGCTGCCGGCAAAGACCTTCACCGCTTCCACGTTCACAGGCAGCGCGTGGCTTACGAGCATCGAGAAGAACTCATGGCTGAAGGTGATGGTGGAGGGCCACATCATTTTCTGGTCGGCAGAGCTCGAGAACCAGACGTCGATCGAGGAGAACGGTTGCGTATTGACGATCTTCGAGCGCTGCCCGTCCCAGAGGCCAATGCGCATGTGGCAGGCTGCGAGCGCGTTCACCTGCGTCTTGAACGAGGTCAGCGTGCCGTTCTTGCCTCCGGTCACCGGGAAGCCCATGGCCTTGATGAAGGCCGTGAGGCTGTCCTCAATTCCACCACAGCGCTCTTCTGGCGGATGGCTTCGCTGCAGAGGTGAAGCAGGAGAAGGCGCGCGCGCGAGCCGTAGGGAACGGGCTGCAGCTCCCAGCGCCCATCGGGTGTGCGCAGCTTGCCCCCCTCCACCACCAGGCTCATGCGACCTTGATTTCGCTAGAACTCGCGCACCTCGATGGCTTGTCGCGTGTAGGGGAAGGCCGCAGATGGCGAGCACGCTGAGGATGTGGCGCAGGTTCTGGCGGTCGGCGGCGGCGATCTCAAGCTTCTCGCGCGCGGTGAGCCGGCGCCGCGCATCACGCGGCAGCATGAGGGCCTTATCGCGGCTCTCCTGCTCGAAACGGCATTGCCGCTGAATGAACTCGAAGCCCGCCTTGCCGCGTGCCGCTTCTACCCGTGCCACCAAGTCCGCATCGCGGACGTCGGAGAGACCGGGGAGGGCGGGGCTCAGGTTCAAGCGCGCGGGAATTTCTTGGTGAGGAGAGAACGGACAGCTCCGAGATCTGCAGGCGCTCGTGGGCGCAGCGCACTTTGATGCGGTGGTGCAGTTCGTCGGGAATGTTGACGGTGAGACGTTTCAGCGAAGCGCTGGCCTCGTCGTCGGAACTTGGGACTTGGTCGACCTGGTGCTCTGTTTCTGTGGCCATCGGCGCGCGCGACTTCCTTCTTGATTTGGCGACATCATTCGTGTCATCCGGGTCGCCGACATCATCGCCAACGCAAGCGCTTCGCGCGCCGCGGCTCGTGTTCGGAAGACGCAAACTTGTCAACGACGGCCGCCCAGGCCTCATCGAAAGCTGTTCGCACAACTTTCAACACATCGGGTCCGAAGGAGGCCCTTCGATAATCCGACGTGCGCGCATAACACTCCCCTGCCATTTCCCGTCAGGCGGAAAAATAGGCAAAGACAAGCGCCCGTTTCAACTGCCCCCTCGTGCGGGCGATCGATCATGGCATCGAGCGTGGCCTGCGCACGCCGCCAGCAATCGCGAGAAGGATGACAGCACCGAGCGTTGCGACTGCGATGGATGCCAGATTGAGACCTTCGTCGTAGCGCAAGCCGAGCATGCTGGAGATAATGAA
>JAEWIJ010000013.1 GCA_023387235.1 Pseudomonadota bacterium | reverse complement strand
CGGGCGCGATGGCCAGGAACGAGGCGCCGTAAAGCGTGTCGGGCCGCGTCGTGAAGACCTCCAGCTCGGTTGCCCCATGGGGGCCGGCGCCATCCAGCGCCCAGCGGATCAGCAGGCCTTCCGAGCGGCCGATCCAGTTCGCCTGCATGAGGCGGACTTTCTCCGGCCATTTGTCGAGCGTTCCGAGCGCTTCGAGCAGGTCGTCCGCGTATTCCGTGATCTTGAACGCCCACTGCATGCGCTCGCGCTGCTCGACCAGGGCGCCGGACCGCCAGCCGCGCCCGTCGATGACCTGCTCATTGGCCAGCACGGTGCGGTCCACCGGGTCCCAGTTCACCTTGCTCGACCGGCGGTACGCAAGATTCTTGGCGTACATGTCCAGGAAGAGGCGCTGCTGATGGCTGTAATAGCTCGGATTGCAGGTCGCGAATTCCCTGCTCCAGTCGATGGCGAGCCCCATCGACTTGAGCTGGTGCTTCATGGCGTCGATGTTGGCGTACGTCCATTTGGCCGGATGGGTCTGATTCTCCATCGCGGCGTTCTCCGCCGGCATGCCGAAGGCGTCCCAGCCCATGGGATGGAGGACATTGAAGCCGCGGGCACGCTTGTAGCGGGCCAGCACATCGCCCATGGTATAGTTGCGCACGTGCCCCATATGGATGCGCCCCGACGGATAGGGGAACATCTCGAGCACATAGCACTTGGGCTTCGCCGGATCGGCGCTGGTGAGGAAGCAATCGCGTTCCTCCCAGACTTTCTGCCAGTGCGGCTCTCGTTCGGGCGCGTTATAGCGTTCGGCGGCCATGGGGCGACCTCGAGTCGTGTTGTCATGACGGTGGGCGAATAAGCTCGGCGCGTAATGTGCCCAAAGGATGGGGCGGGTCAAGGCGGAGACGATGACGGAGACGGCAGAATCACGGCTCGAGGCGGTCCGCAGCCGGATCGAGAAGACCGCACGGGAGGTCGGGCGCGACCCTGCCTCCATACGGCTGATCGTCGTCTCCAAGACCTTTGGCGAGGTGGACATCAAGCCGGTCATCGCGGCCGGTCAGCGGCTTTTTGGCGAGAATCGCGTTCAGGAGGCCCAAGCCAAGTGGCCGGCGCTCCGGAATGCCCATCCGGATCTGGAGCTGCACCTGATCGGGCCCCTACAGACGAACAAGGTGCGCGATGCCGTCGCGCTGTTCGACGTCCTGCACACGCTGGACCGCCCGAAGCTTGCCCATGCACTCAAGGCCGAGATGGCCGCGCGGGGTAAGACCCTCCGCCTGCTCGTTCAGGTCAATACGGGCGAGGAGGAGCAGAAGGCGGGCGTGGCGCCGGCGGATTTGCCCGCGTTCCTGACGCTGGTGCAGGACGAGCTGAAGCTCGAGATCGAGGGCCTCATGTGCATCCCGCCCGTCGACGAGGAACCCGCGGTGCACTTCGCGTTCCTGTCGAAGCTCGCCCGCGAGCACGGCCTGCCCGAGCTCAGCATGGGCATGAGCGGTGACTTCGAGGCGGCGGTCGAACTCGGCGCGACCTACGTGCGCGTGGGGAGCGCGATCTTTGGCAGCAGGCCGCCGCTCGCAAAGCCGCAAGAAGCCGGTTGAATAACACAGTCAACTGCAATATCGACCGCGCCCAAGGGACGGCGAGCCAGAAAACCGCGCCTCCCGCCTGCGCGCGACATCCCCCTGCATTCGAGGAGACGCCCCGTGGATACCGTTCTGATCATTGGCGCCGGTGCTGCCGGCTCGGTCGTCGCCCAGAAGTGCGCGATGAACCGCGACGTGTTCAAGACGATCCACCTCGCCTCGCGCCGCATCGAGAGCTGCAAGGCTGTCGCCAAGCGCTGCAAGACGCCGATCGAGGTGCATCAGGTCGATGCCGATGATGTCAAGGCGACCGTCAAGCTCCTCAAGAAGATCAAGCCCGACCTCGTCATCAACATGGCGCTTCCGTACCAGGATCTGCCGATCATGGACGCGTGCCTCGAGACGGGCGTGCACTACATGGACACGGCCAACTACGAGCCGCGCGACGAGGCGAAATTCACCTACAAGTGGCAGTGGCCGTATCACGACAAGTACAAGAAGGCTGGCATCATGGCCGTGCTCGGCTGCGGGTTCGATCCCGGCCAGTCGAACATCTACTGCGCCTATGCGCAGGAATTCCTGTTCGACGAGATCAATCAGATCGACATCGTGGACTGCAACGACGGCAGTCACGGCAAGGCGTTCGCGACGAACTTCAATCCGGAGATCAACCTGCGCGAAGTTACGCAGCGCGGGAAGTACTGGAAGAAGGGCAAGTGGATCGATATCGATCCACTCTCGATCTCGGCCATGATCGACTACCCGGAAGTCGGCGAGCGTAAGAGCTACCTGATCTATCACGAGGAGGAGGAAAGTCTCGTCAAGAACATCAAGGGGCTGGAGCAGATCCGCTTCTGGATGACGTTCTCGGAGAACTACATCAAGCACCTCGAGGTGCTGCAGAACGTTGGCATGACGCGCATCGATCCCGTCATGTACAAGGGCAATCCGGTGATCCCGATGGAGTTCCTGAAGGAGCTGCTGCCGCCGCCGTCCTCGCTCGGCGAGAACTACACGGGCAAGACATCCATCGGCTGCATCTTTGTCGGCAAGAAGAACGGCAAAGAGAAGCGCGCGATGATCTACAACGTGTGCGATCACGCCAAGTCGTACAAGGAGACGGGCGCGCAGGCGGTGTCCTATACGACCGGCGTGCCGCCCGTGGTCGGTGCCATGATGATGTTCCAGGGCCACTGGAAGGGGAAGGGCGTGTTCAACGTCGAGCAGCTGCCCTCAAAACCCTTCATGGACGAGATCGGCAAGCAGGGCCTCCCCTGGCACCTGATTGACGTGAAGAAGAGCGACCAGAAGGAGCTCTTCAAGGTCAAGACCTGAAGATCAAAGAGGGCGCCGAGAGGCGCCTTCAGTTTTCAACCCTCGAACACCTTGACGATTCCGCTCGCCGTGACGAGCAGCTTGCCGTCGGCGATCGCCTCGCCGTCGATGAAGGCGAGCGTGCGCGTCATCCGACGCATGATCACACGCCCCTCGATCCATGTGCCCGGCTGCGTGCTCGCGAGAAAGCGCGTGTCGAAGCCGATGGTCGCGGTCGGCCGCTTGGCCGAGGCCGCCGCGAAGTGGCCCATGATCGTGTCGAGGAAACCGATGACGGCGCCGCCGTGCAGAACGTTGTTCGGGTTTCGGTGCCGGTCGTCGCTCTGAAAGCCGTATTCGTATCCGCCATCGGGCAGCCGCCGCAGATAGTAGGGGCCAGTGTTCGCCATGAAGCCGTCGTTCGGCAGCATGAGCTTGAAGCCGGGCGGAGGAACGTCCGCCAGTGATGATGCTGACATACGTGGCGCTGCTCGATCACGAACTGTTCAAATGCCGCGAGGTGATTCGCACCATGTCGCCGATCGCGAGGGCTGTCCACCGTCACGGCGCGCAGTTTGACGGGCTTTCGCGCGCCGAATGTCCACAACGATGCGCGACGCGACTTCACAATCCGGAGCTTATCCCTCGTCGTGCAATGCAGCGTCCCGTTGTCGCGTACCGACGCTACTCCTACCTTCCGAGTCGTTCGGGAGAGGAGCACGCAAAATGACCATCCACGGCACGAAGCGCGTCGTTCGCACTGGTATCGGGTCGGCTATGGCGCTCGCCGGAGCGCTCGGCGTACTTGGCCTCGAGGCGCAGCCGGCATCGGCGCAGTCTCTCTCCGGCTCGTGGGCCGGCGGCGGCACGATCGTCTATCCCTCGGGCGAGAAGGAGCGGGCGCGCTGCCGCGCGACGTTCCGCCATTCCGGCCGCGGCGTCTCGATGCACGCCGTGTGCGCGACGGCGTCGGTGCGCGTCACGCAGAGCGCGGCGCTCTCGCAGCTCACGAGCAGCACCTACTCGGGCGAGTTCACGAATACCGAGTACGGCATTCAGGGCTCGATCCGCATCAAGGTGCACAGCTCGAGCCGAATGAGCGCATCGCTCAATGGTGGCGGCGGCAGCGCGTACTTCAGTCTCAATCGTTAGCCGCAATCGTTAAGCGTTTATCCACAAGTGCCGCGCGCGAGCCACATATTAGCGCCAATTTAGAGGGAGGTTTTGTTAACCAGCAGCTGCGATGTTCACAGCGAACAAGGTTGCTGATAGGTTGAGAGCCGTGTCGAGTTCTGTCGTGTCGGTGGGTCCCATGGTGCGTAGCGTCGCTTCTAATGCCGGCAACGGCGAAACAGTCTCGTTTGCCGAGCGGTTCACCGCCTCCGAGCAGTTCGACCAGATTTTCAAGGACGGCATGGCGCTCGTCGAGCGTACTGCCGTCTATCTCGACGGCGCCGGCCGGCACGAAGCCAAGGCGCTCACTGCCTCCCTTAACGTCGTTTATGCAACGGAGAGCATGCGCCTCACGACGCGACTGCTCGAGCTCGCCTCGTGGCTGCTGATGCGCCGCGCGCTGAAGCTCGGCGAGATCACGGCGGAGGAGGCGCACGTCAAGCGCCGGAGCATCCGCCTTGGCGTCGCCCGCCCGCAGCACGTGAAGGACTACGGCGGGCTGCCGCGCACGATCCGCGCGCTTATCGAGGAGAGCTTTGCGCTCCAGGATCGCGTCGTGCGCATCGACCGCGCGCTGGAAGCCGCTCGCGCCGCGCGCTTCGAGACGCAGGAAAGCCCCGTCAGCCAGCAGATCGCCAGCATCGAGGCGGCTTTTGCCCGCGGGTCGCTCGCACACTGATTGGCATCTTGCCGAACGTCCCGATCCACGTTCATTCTGAGCCGGCGGCATGTGTGACATGCCAGCCGGCTTTTCCGTGCCATCCATCGGCGAGGGGCGTGTGTCGTGACCTCAATCCGCTATCTCTCGACGGCCGACGTGACATCGCTCGTCGAGCCCGGTGCCGTCCTTGCGGCGCTGGCCGCCGGCTTCAAGGCATTGAGTGCCGGAGACGTGCAGGCGCCGCCGCGACCGAAAGTGGACGTGCCGCATAAGGGCTTTGCGCTGGCCATGCTGGCCTGGATGCCGGGCCGGCATATTGCGTCCAAGACGGTGAACGTCTTCGAGGGGAACCACGCGCACCACCTGCCGAGCCACATGGGGCTTATCAGCCTTTTCGATCATGAGACCGGCGCGCCGCTCGCCATCATGGACGCGGCGGTCGTCACGGGCATGCGTACGGCCGGTGGCGCCGTCCTCTCGGTCGATCCCCTGGCCCGCCAGGACGCGAGGGTGGCTACCGTAGTCGGCGGCGGAGTCCAGGCGAGAGAGCATGTCCGCCTGCTCGCCACCTTGCTCAACATCAGGGAGATCCACGTTCATGCGCGGCGGCATGACGCTGCCGCCGCCATTGCGGAGCTGAGCCCTCTCGCACGGGTCGCGACTGATCTCGAAGCGTCCGTGCGCACATCCGACATCGTCTGTCTTACGACGTCATCCGCCACGCCCGTGATCGACGATGCGTGGATCAGGCAAGGGACACATGTCACGTCCGTCGGTTTCGCACCACCGGGCAGCGAGGTGCCCGCGGCCCTTATCGACCGCGCACGCATCTGCGTCGAGACGCGCAACGCCTTCAGCCCGGCGCCGGTCGGGTGTGCGGAACTCGCCGGGCGCGATCCGTCGTCGGCGGTGGAACTCGGCGAAGTGCTTGCGGGCAAAACGCCGGGGCGCACGAACGACACGGAAGTGACGCTCTACAAGTCTATGGGAAATGCCATGGAGGACCTGGTCGTCGCCAATCTCGTCTACGAGACAGCACTAGCGGTCGGTGCGGGCGTTGAACTCCCGCGATAGCGGACGCGCTGCGCGCGCGGGGCTTTCGCCCCGCACCCCAACCGGGGAGACCCCGGACCCCCTTCTTTTTAAGACCTGGAGTTTGCCGCGAACGCGACGGGTCCCCCGTCCCCGCTACCGCTTCAAGTCGGACACCAGACGCATGGGCGTCGGCTCGCCGAGGCGGGCGCGGTACATCTGCACGTTCGAGAGCACCTTCTTCACGTACTCACGCGTCTCCTCGAAGGGGATCATCTCGATCCAGTCGATCGCGTCGATGTCCTTCGTGCGCGGATCGCCGAACCGGCGCATCCACTGGCGCGCGCGGCCGGGGCCTGCGTTGTAGCCCGCGAGCGTCAGCACGTAGCTACCGTCGAACTCCGCCTTGCGGTCGCCGATGTAGGCGCTGCCGATCATCGCGTTATAGCTCGTGTCGCTGACGAGCCGGGGAATGTCGCACTTGATCTTGTGATCGCGGCAGATGTGGCGGGCCGTGATCGGCATGACCTGCATCAGCCCGCGCGCGCCCGCATGCGAGACGATCTCCGGATTGAACTCGCTTTCCTGCCGCACGATCGCGAGCAGCAGCGCGCGCTCGGGCGACTGGCGAAGCGGCTTGTACTCGGGGAAGGGATGCACGGGGTACGAGTACGTATAGAGGTTCATGCCGCGCGCGACGCCACTCTTGCCGACGCGCACGGCCATCTGGTGATCGCCGATCGCATTGGCGAGGTGGGCCAGCATGGCCATCTCCGCCTCGCTCTTGAGGACCGAGCGCAGGTGTGCCACGACGATGCGCGTGATGCCGCGGCCGACGTCAGCATGATGGGCGAGCATGGCGGCGCGCACCATCGGATGGGCATTGAAGCTCTCGGCGTCGCTTGCAGAGGGCATGACGGGGAGCGGCATGGACGCATCCTGCGGCCCCGGATCGAGCTTCTGGCGGGCGAGCACGCCGTGGAACGTGTCGATGCGTGCGGCGGCCTCCTTGTAGAAGCGGTTGGCTTCGCTGGTCTGGCCGAGCGTCTCGTGTGCGCGCGCGAGCCAGTAGTTGCCGCGTGCCGCGCTCAACGGCCCGTCGGCATTCTCGCGCGACGCTTCGAGATGCGGCACGGCGACCTTGGCGTTCTTGAGATGGCGCAGCGCGATCCAGCCGGCGAGGAACGTTGCATCCTTGATCGGGTTGACCGTGAGGGGCCCCGGCGCGCGCGCGATGTCGTACGCTTCCTTGTAGCGACCGGCGCCGAGGAACTCGTAGATCACCCAGCGCCGGTGCAGCCACCACGCATCGGGATCGACGAGCGCGTCGGCATCTGTGGGCGCGAGGCGGAGCAGGCGCGCGACCTCTTCTTCCTTGCCCTGGCTTCGCGCGAGCTGAATGCGCTGGAAGAGCAGGCCCCAATCCGACGAAGCGTCCGCCGGTGAAAGCTCCTTCGCGCTCGCGGGCAGATTGGCCACGAGCTTTGCCGCGGTGCGCGCCCGCGAGTAGATGGCGATGCGGGCCTCGGCCTTCTTGCGCTCGACCCCATCGAGCTTTGCGAGCAGGCGGCGCGCGGCGGCGACACGCGGCGTGCGCTGAGCCGAGAAGCGTCCCTCGTCGATCAGGATGGCGTCGAGGCGGCGGCGATGGTCGGCGGGAGTAAGAAAGCGCTCGAAGCGCCCGAGAAAACCGGCCTCGGAGGCTGCCGGGATATCGTTCTCGCGCCAGGCCTTCACGGCCATGGCCTTGGCGCGCGCCTCGTCGCCGAGCGCGAGGTGTGCCGAGGCGAGTGCGATCGAGCCGGCGCCGGAGAGCGGCGGATTGGCGGCGAAGAAGGCAACCATATCCTTTGCAGGACCGCCGGCCGAGAGAAGCTGTTGCTCGGAGCGCCGCTTGAGCAGGGCGGAGTCCGGCCAGCCGGGGCTCTCGGCGAAAAAGCGCGCGTAGTCTGCCGGTGCACCGACACCGCCGCGCAGCGCATACCATCTGACGAGCGTACGCACGACCGGTTCGCTGATCTTGGCGGCGTGCTCGTTGGCTTCGACAGAATCGTGCTTGTCGATCGCGCCGAGCGCATCCTTGAGCCGTTGGACGTCGGCCGGAGAGAGCTTGTTGTCTCGGACAGGCGCGATCAGCTTGTCCATGGCCGCGAAATAGCCCGCTTCGGGCGAGCCCGGCGTGGCCGCCCGCACGGCCATGGTCGGCACGGCAGGCGGCTGGGGGCCGCCGTCTTCCTCGGCTTTGGCCGGTTCCTGTGCGTCCGCGAGGCGGCCCGGCTTCTGGTTGGGCCTCTGGTTTGGCAATGGTGGGGGCGTGGCCTTCGGCATCGCCGCCTTCTTCGGCGCGGATTTGGCCTTTACGCTCTTCTTGCCGTCCTGCGCAGCGGCGGCCCAGGAACCCGCCGCGAGGGCGAGCGGCGCGCACGCCAGCAGGCCGCTAAGAATGGCGACGATAGCGCGGGGACACATGCGCCCGCCGAGGCGACCGCGGGCCCGTCGGGGCTGTGCGATGTCCGGCATTGCGTCATTCCCCCCGTCGGATCTCAGTGCTTCTTCTGATTTGGTCATTCTTCCAGGATAAGGCCAAAACGTGCAGGCTTTCGGGCAGGCGCGAAATATGACATAGAGAAACCACGTCAGCGTGTGCCGCATCTTGCCATCCTAGGGGGATCGGCGAGCGCGTGCCTCGGTATTTGTGCCATAGGCGAGCGGTGGCGCGGCGTGAAACAGCAGCAACGAGCGGAGGAAAACCATGTTCAAGGGTTCGTTCACAGCGCTGGTCACGCCATTCAAAAACGGCAAAGTCGACGATCAGAGCTTCCAGCGCTTCGTCGACTGGCAGATCGCTCAGGGGTCGCATGGTCTCGTGCCCGTCGGGACGACGGGGGAGACGCCGACGCTCAGCCATGACGAGCACATGCACGTCGTCGATCTCTGCGTGCGCACAGCACGGAAGCGCGTCCCCGTGATCGCCGGGGCCGGCTCGAACTCCACCGAGGAGGCCATCGAGCTCACGGCATTCGCCAAGAAGGCCGGCGCCGACGCGGCGCTGCACTCGACCGGCTACTACAACAAGCCGACGCAGGAAGGGCTCTTCCTGCACTTCAAGGCCATCAGCGAGGCCGTCGACCTGCCCTTCATCGTCTACAACGTGCCGGGGCGTACGGTCGTCGATATCTCCGCGCAGACCATGGCGCGCATCTCCGAGCTCAAGAACTTCGGCGGCATCAAGGATGCCACGGCGAATATGGAGCGCCAGTCGCAGCATCGCCTGCTCATCCGCAAGCCGCATGCCGCGCTCTCGGGCGAGGATGCGACGTGCCTCGGCTACATGGCGCACGGTGGCAACGGCTGCATCTCGGTGACGGCCAACGTGGCGCCGAAGCTCTGCGCCGAATTCCAGAACGCCTGCCTCGCAGGCAACTTCCGCCGCGCGCTGGAGATCCAGGACATCCTCCTGCCGCTGCACGGCGCGCTCTTCTGCGAGACCAATCCCGGTCCCGTGAAGTACGCCGCGTGGCGCCTCGGCGTGATCGAGAGCCCCGATTGCCGCCTGCCGCTCGCGCCACTTACCGACGCAAGCAAGAAAACCGTCGATGCCGCGCTCGCGCATGCGGGCCTGCTCGAGGTCAAGGCGGCGGAGTAAGCGCCGTTTTCAGATGCGGTGTCCAATCGATCGGGCTGCCCCTATATAGTGCGGGCAGCCCGTACTCTTTTTGGCTGCCTACGAGAAGCATGAGCCATGTCGAAGAAGGATGATGACGACCGCAAGGTGGTCGCCGAGAACCGGCGCGCCCGCTTCGAGTATTTCATCGAGGATACGTTCGAGGCCGGAATCTCGCTCACCGGTACCGAGGTGAAGTCGCTGCGGCGCGGTCAGGCCAACATCACCGAGAGCTATGCCGCGGCCGAAGAGGGCGGCCTCGTGCTCGTGAATGCGCACATTCCCGAGTACCAGATGGCGGGCAACTTCTTCCAGCACGCCCCGCGGCGGCCGCGTCAGCTCCTCCTGCACCGGCGCGAGATCGACAAGCTCTCGCAGGCCGTGCAGCGCGAGGGCATGACGCTCATTCCGCTCGAGATCTATTTCAACGCGCGCGGCCGCGCGAAGCTCAAGCTCGGTCTCGCCAAGGGCAAGAAGTTGCACGACAAGCGGGAGACGTCGGCCAAGCGCGACTGGCAGCGTCAGAAGGCGCGCCTCATGCGGGAGAAGGGCTGATGCCCGTGGCGGATGACAGCGGCGCCGCGCTCTCCGAGCGGGAGCGCCTGCTGGCCATCGAGCGTGCTGCCGTGCGAGCATGGCCGGCCGGTGAGACGCGCGACGTGGACGGCTGGCTCTGGCGTTACTCGGGTGGCGGCTCGCAGCGTGCCAACTCCGTTTCCGCGCTTCACTATCGCGGCACGGACGCCGAGCGCACGATCGATGAGATCGAACATCTTTTTCGCGAACGCGGCGCGCCTGTGCGGTTCCAGGTCGGCTTCCCGCTCTCCGAGCCCGACGATCTCGACGCACGCCTCGCAGCACGCGGTTACGTGATCCACGATCCCGTGACGACGCTCGTGAAACCCGTGGCCGCGATTGCCATGCCGGACCACGTCGCGCTCGGTGCGTCGCCTTCCGAGAGCTGGCTCCAGGTCTATCTCAGCAACATCACGCCGGACCGTCGACCGTTTGCTGCGGCCATTCTCGCGCGCGTGCCGGCGCCTTGCATCTTCGCGGAGGTGCGGCGCAAGGGCGAGACCATGGCGACGGCACTCGGCGTGCTGCACGAAGGCGCGGTCATTGCCGAATGCGTCGGGACGGCAGTATCTGCGCGACGCCAGGGTGCGGCATCGGCAGTGATGATCGCGCTCGAAGCGTGGGGAGCCGCGCAGGATGCGCGCACGATCGGGTTGCAGGCCGTGAGCACGAACATGCCCGCGCAGGGCCTCTATGCCGCGCTCGGCTATACGGCGGCCGGCACATACCACTATCGCTATCGCGAGAAATAAAAAAACGCGCCGGGCCTCGCGGGCCCGACGCGCCGTTTGATCTACGCTTTACCGCGCAGCCTCACATGTCCACATCGTCGTGGCTGTGCTGCGAGGCACCCGGACTGACACCCTCGCGGTCGCGCTGCGCGCGGAACTGGGCGAGGCGCGTCTCGCGGGCTTCGCGCGGGATGCGCTGGCTCGGGTCGCGACAGATGTCCTTCTCGAGGTCGGCGATGTCGATGAACTGGTCGGCCTGACGGCGCAGCTCGTCGGCGACCATGGGCGGCTGCGTCTGCAGCGTGGAGACGACGCTGACGCGAAGTCCCTTGGCCTGCAGTGCCGCGACAAGGCTCCGGAAATCACCGTCACCAGAGAAGAGGACGACATGATCCAGCTTCGGCGCAAGCTCCATGGCGTCGACGGTCAGCTCGATGTCCATGTTGCCTTTGATCTTGCGCCGGCCCGAGGCGTCCGTGAACTCCTTGGTCGGCTTGGTCACCATGGTGTAGCCGTTGTAATCGAGCCAATCGATCAGCGGCCGGATCGATGAGTACTCCTGGTCCTCGACGAGCGCGGTATAGTAAAGAGCACGGACCAGGTAGCCCTTGCTCCGGAAGACACCGAGTAGGTTCTTGTAGTCGATGTCGAATCCCAGCGCCTTGGCGGTGGCGTAGAGGTTAGCCCCATCGATGAAAAGCGCGATGCGCTCCGTTGGGTAGAAAAACATCGTGGACTTGCCTTTTCATTGTTGGCCCGGCCCGGGAGCACGAGCGTGATGTCACAACGTCATATGAGAGCGGGCCTTACAACGATCAGCGAGACCGCATGCCCAAGGTTGTGCAACCGTATATAGACCAACCCGTGCGAAATGAAGTGATACATCGCCACATCTTAGACCCTTCGCCGGCTGAAGCCAATGCAGCTTACGTATGCTCATCCTGGCGATTCGCATAACGCGATCAATGGAATGATCCCCCCAAATTGCTTGGTATCAATGGGCGCTAACCTGTCGGGCGCGTGGGGAGCGCCAGTAGAAACACTTTCGTTCGCACGCGACATACTTGAGCAAAATCGGGTCTTTATTGTCACGTGTTCGCGAATTTACCGCACCCGCCCGCATTCCGCTGCGGGACTTATGCCGGATTTCTACAATGCGATCGTACTGGCACGCACTGATCTTCCAGTTGGGGGCCTGCTGCGCCTTTTCAAGACCATCGAGCGCCAGGCCGGGCGGCGGCCGCGGGCGCGGTGGAGCGCCAGGGCCCTCGATCTCGATCTTGTCGATTACGGAGGCCGGATCCTGAACTGGCCGGCGCGCAACAGGGCCGGCGGCCCCCTCGTCCTGCCCCATCCGCTCATGCACGAGCGTGGTTTCGTGCTGGTGCCCCTGGAGGAGGTCGCCCCCCATTGGCGCCACCCCGCTCTCGGGCTCACGGCCGGCACGCTGCTGAGGCGCCGGCCGGATCTTCGCCGTGGCATTGCGCCGGCTTGATTCAACGGCTTATTCGTGGCAATAACCGCCCCGAGTGGGCAACGATACCCGATGGCGCCGGCGGTGCGCCCCTTTTGCCCTGATGGACACCTGAAAATCGAGGATTGACGGCGATGGCGCGTGTCACGGTTGAAGATTGCGTGGACAAGGTCCCCAATCGGTTCGAACTGGTGCTGCTTGCGGCTCATCGCGCGCGCGCGATCGCCTCGGGCTCGCATCTGACCGTCGAGCCCGACAACGACAAGAACCCGGTCATTGCGCTGAGGGAGGTGGCCGAGCGGACCGTGCCGGCCGACGACCTGCGCGAGAGCCTCATCCACTCCATCCAGAAGAACGTCGAGATCGACGAGCCCGAGGCCGGCGCTGCCCCGCTCATCGGCGCCGACCGCAGCCGCCAGCAGCTCGGCCGCGACGACCAGTCCGCCGATACGGCGATCGACCAGATCACCATGTCCGAGGAGCAGCTTCTGCGCGCCATGGAAAGCATGGCGCCGATCGAGCCCTCGTCCAATGGCGGCGGCGGTGGTGGTGGCGGCGGCAACGGCGGGGCGCGCGGCCGCTGAGGAGCGGGCTCCGCTTCATCAATCCTGTTCGGCAATCCTGTTTGGTCTGGCGCCGGGGCTCGTGCTAGCCGCGGCGCAGACTCACGCTTATGTTTCGTGAGGCGTGGACGTAGCGCGGCGGCCGGATGCAGAGGTTCGAAGCGGCATGATGCGTCAGTACGAGCTGGTCGAGCGGGTGCTCCGCTACGACCCCAAGGCCGACGAGACGCTGCTCAATCGCGCCTATGTCTATGCCATGCGCGCGCACGGACATCAAAAGCGTGCCTCGGGCGATCCTTACTTCTCGCACCCCCTCGAAGTCGCCGCGATCCTGACCGATCTCAAGCTCGACGATGCGACGATCGCGACCGCGCTGCTGCATGACGTGATCGAGGACACCGAGGCGACGCGCGCGGAGATCGATCAGCTCTTCGGTCCCGAGATCGGCGTGCTGGTCGACGGCCTCACCAAGATCAAGCGGCTCGACCTCGTCTCCAAGAAGGCCGAGCAGGCCGAGAATTTCAGGAAGCTGCTGGTCGCGATCTCGACCGACATCCGCGTCCTGCTCGTTAAGCTCGCCGACCGCCTGCACAACATGCGCACGCTCGAGCACATGTCGCCCGAGAGTCGTCGGCGCAACAGCGAGGAGACGCTGGAGATCTATGCGCCGCTCGCCGGCCGCATGGGCATGCAGGCCATGCGCGAGGAGCTCGAGGATCTCGCCTTTCGCTGGCTTCATCCCGAGGCCTACCGGACCGTGCGCGAACGCCTCGATCAGCTGGGCCAGAACAATCGGGGCCTCGTCGAGGAGATCCGGCAGAGCCTTGTCGCCAAGCTCGCGGAAGCGAGCTTCAGCGCCGAGGTGACGGGACGCGAGAAGAAACCGTACTCGATCTGGCGGAAGATGCAGAACCGCCAGATCTCGCTCGAGCAGCTTTCCGACCTCTACGGCTTCCGCGTGATCTGCGGCAGCATCGAGGACTGCTATCGCGCGCTCGGCCTCGTCCATACGAGCTGGCGCGCCGTGCCGGGCCGCTTCAAGGACTACATCTCGACGCCGAAGCAGAACGGCTATCGCTCGATCCACACGACGATCGTCGGCCCGCGCCATCAGCGCGTCGAGCTGCAGTTGCGTACCGAGCCGATGCACGTCACGGCGGAGTACGGCGTCGCCGCGCACACGTTCTACAAGGATGCCGCGCGCGCGAACGGCAAGGCGCCGGTATCGCCCGAGGCGATGCGCGAGATGGGGCCGTATATCTGGCTGCGCCGGCTCGTCGAGACGCTGCTCGAGGGCGACAACTCGGAGGAGTTTCTCGAGCACACCAAGCTCGAGCTCTTCCACGACCAGGTGTTCTGCTTCACGCCGAAGGGCCGGCTGATCGCGCTGCCGCAGGGTGCGACGCCGATCGACTTCGCCTATGCCGTGCACACCGATGTCGGCAACTCCTGCGTCGGTGCCAGCATCAACGGTCGCCAGATGCCGCTCTCGACGGCGCTGCGTAATGGCGACGAAGTACACATCCTGACGTCATCGAGCCGAACGCCGCCGGCAGCCTGGGAGCGCATTGCGGTGACCGGCAAGGCGCGCAGCGCCATCCGCCGCGCGGCGCGCGATTCACTGCGCCGGCAATATGCCGAGCTCGGCCGCCGCCTGCTCGGCTCGGCCTTTGCCAAGATCGGCCAGGACTATTCCGACGATCGCCTGCGCCGCGCCCTCTCGCGCCTCACGCACAAGACCGTCGACGACGTGCACGCCGCGGTCGGGCGCAGCGAGCTTCCCATCGCGGACGTCATTCGCGCCATCGCGCCCGAGGCGGCAGACCTGCTGCCGTCGGGCGCCCGCTCGCGCCCGCGCAATCGCTTCGAGAATGGCGAAGGTGGCGAGGAGGGCTGGTTCAACCTGTCGAAGGTCATGGGCCTCAAGTTCCGGTGGCCGACCAGCAGCGGCACGGGCGGCACCGGCGCCGGCAAGGGCATTGTCATTCGCGGCGTGCGCAATGACGTGCCGGTGTCCTTCGAACCGGGCGGTGCGGTGCCTGGCGACCGCATTGTCGGCGTCCTGACGCCCGGGGAGGGCATCCGCATCTTCCAGATCCATTCCCCGCGTCTGAGCGAGTTCGAGCACGAGCGCTGGATCGACGTGACTTGGGACATCAACCAGGAAGCGCCGGAGCGCTTTCCCGCGCGAATCTCTGTAACTGTGCTGAACGAGCCGGGCACGCTCGCCCAGATCGCGCAGGTCATCGGTGAGGACGACGGCAATATCGACAATCTGCGGATGCTCTACCGGGGCGCGGATTTCACGGAGATGATGATCGAGGTGGAGGTGTTCGATCTCGTCCACCTCAATCGCATCATCAACGGGCTCAAGAGCAAATCGGTCGTGAGCAAGGTCGAGCGCGTATTTGCCTGAGGTGTGTCTTCCGTACATGCGTTGCGTCACGAGGGAGCCGCAAACGGCGCCCATGTAGCTACGACTTTACTAACGCAGGTGCGGTCACATGGGTTCGCGGAACGATTGCCGTGACGGGACGTTCAGTACCCGAAGTGGTGAGAACAGGTCAGGAGAGTGGGGCTTGCGCCGCGCCTGGTCCGAAGTACTGCGCCTCGAGACGACGCCGCACGCCATAGGCCTCGGCCTCGCGACCGGCGTGTTCGTCGCCTTCCTGCCCGTGCTCGGCGTTCAGATGCTCGTCGCCATGGCCATAGCCTGGGCCGGCCGCGCCAATGTCGGCGCCGCGGTGCTCGGCACGTGGGCCGGCAATCCGCTGACGTGGCCTGTCATGTGGGTCGGCTCGTATCTGCTCGGCCTCATGCTGCTCGGGGAGACGGCCCCGATGACCGTCGAGGAGCTGCAGCGCACGCTGACGCACCTTGCCGAGACATCGAGCTTCCAGCCCGATCCGCTGCGTATGATGGATGCGGCCGGCAAACTCTTGTGGCCGATCCTTAAACCACTCTTCGTCGGCAGCCTCGTGCTGGGGTTGATTTCCGGCTCGGCCCTCTATTTCATAGGCCGCCGGGCGGCCGAGGTCTTTCACACCCGCCGCCGACAGTAGGCTTGACGCTGGGCCCTTACGGCCGCGCCGGCCGTAAGAGTCGAGCGAGCCAATGTCCCAAGTGAAATCCCTGCCCGCGGCGCTGCGCCTCGGCGTCAACGTCGATCACGTTGCGACTTTGCGGAACGCGCGCGGCGGGCACCATCCCGACCCCGTGCGCGCTGCGCATCTCGCGATCGAGGCCGGCGCCGACGGCATCACGGCGCACTTGCGCGAGGATCGCCGGCACATTCGCGATGACGATATCGCGCGCCTCAAGGCCGAGATCACGCGCCCGCTGAATTTCGAGATGGCGGCGACGCCCGAGATGCTGGCCATTGCGCTTAAGACAGTGCCCCACGCCTGCTGCCTCGTGCCCGAAAAGCGCGAGGAGCGCACGACCGAGGGCGGCCTCGACGTTGTCGGTGCGGGCAGCTTTCTCGAGCGCTGCATCGGCGAGCTGAAGGCGGCCGGCATCCGCGTCTCGCTCTTCATCGAGCCGGACAGCGCGCCGATCGAGGCCGCGGCGAAGCTCGGCGCCGACATCGTCGAGCTGCACACCGGCACCTATTGCGAGCACGCGCTCGCCAATGACTGGCAGCGCGTCGAGCAGGAAGTTCAGCGCCTCGCCAAAGGCGCGCGCGCGGCGCATGCGGCCGGCCTCGAGGTCCATGCCGGGCACGGCCTCACGTACAATACGGTCGGCGAGGTCGCGCGCCTTCCGGAGATGGCCGAGCTCAATATCGGGCATTTCATCATGGGCGAAGCGATCATGATCGGCCTCCGGCCGGCCATCGAGCACATGATCCGCCTGATGCGCGAGGCGCGCGTGCCATGATCCTCGGCCTCGGCAATGATGTCATCGACATCCGCCGTATTGCGCGTTCGATCGAGACGTACGGCGATCGCTTTCTCAATCGTATTTTCACCGATATCGAGCGCCAGAAATCCGATCGCCGCCGCGAGCGCGCGGCTTCCTATGCAAAGCGCTTTGCCGCCAAGGAAGCGTGCTCGAAAGCCCTCGGCACGGGTTTGCGCAAGGGCGTGTACTGGCGCGACATGGGCGTGGTGAACCTGCCGTCGGGACGACCGACATTGCGGCTGACAGGTGGTGCCGCCGCGCAGCTCGCGCGGATCACGCCGCCCGGCTATGAAGCTCGCATCGATCTCACGATCACCGACGACTTTCCCATGGCGCAGGCGATCGTCATCATCTCCGCGATTCCAACAGGGGAACCATTGCGCTAGCCGAAGCTGCGCACGTGTGCACGGCCGACACGCGTGCGCTATCGCATGCACCCTCTACCTTTATCGCAATTGACGCGCGGGCAGCGCGCCACTTAGATTTCGTTCCGGCGGGGAATTGCGCGCGGCGCACGAGAGCCACTCACCGCTGACTGGAAGGTTCGAGATGAGCGAGCGTGCCAGCGGTAAAGCGCGTAAGGCGCCCGCCTCCAAGGCGCTTTCATCCAAACAGCCGGCGTCGAAAGCGGCCGCCTCCAAGAAAGCCGCTGCTCCGAGCGGAAAAGCTCGCGCTGGCAAGGCGGGCAATAGCAAGTCGGCCGGCAAGCGCAACGCTGCAGAAAATGCTTCCGCGCTCGAACCTCCCGCGTTGCTCGCACGCGTCGCGCATCTCGAAAGCGAGCGCGAGCGGCTGATCGCGGCGCTCGAGAAAGCCGAGGGCCGCATTCGCGCGCTCGAAGAAGGGCGCGATCAGGTGCTCAACCGCATTGACTGGGTGATCGATTCCCTGCGCAGTCTCATCGAGACCGAGCAATAGCGGAGCAGCCATCCGCGGGCGGGCGGAAGCGGCGGAGGTGGGATGGGGCAGGCGACGATCACGATCAACGGCCGCACTTATCGTCTCAAGTGCGGCGACGGCGAGGAGGCGCGCCTTCTCGCACTGTCTGATATCGTACGCCAGCGCGTCGACAGCCTCGCAGGTGAGTTCTCGGCTGCCGGTGACGATCGCCTGCTGCTCATGGCGGCGCTCGTGCTGGCGGACGAGCTTCTCGACGCCGAAGCGCGCCTCAGGGCATTGGGAGCTTGATATCGTGGGGCCTGTACTCGACCGCGCTCAGTTCATCCGTCCGATCGCACATCGCGGCCTGCATGACCGCAATGCCGGCATCATCGAGAACACCGGGCCGGCGTTCATTGCCGCGATCGAGGGCGGCTACGGCATCGAATGCGACCTGCAGCCGGCATCCGACGGCACGCCGATGGTCTTTCACGACCGCGCGCTCAAGCGTCTCATCGATACCGACGGCCTGATCGACGAGCGCACGCCCGCCGAGCTGGCAACGCTGCGCTATCGCGGGCAGGACACGCCCATCATCACCTTCGCGGAATTTCTCGCCCTCGCCAGCGGGCGCGTGCCGCTCGTCGTCGAGATCAAGAGCGACTTCGATACGCCCAAGGCCGGCTTTCTGGAGGCCGTTGCCGCGGCGGCCGTCGCCTACAAGGGCCCGATCTGCCTGAAGTCGTTCGATCCGGCGGTCATGGCGCGCTGCCGGGTGCTCGCGCCCGGGATCCCGCGCGGGATCATCGCCACGGACTACACCGTCACCAACTGGTGGCCGAACAAGATCGACGCCGCGCGCGCGATCAGCCTCACGTATCTGCTCGAAAGCCGCGAGGCTGAGCCCTCCTTCTTCTCCTATCATGTGCGTGCGCTGCCGACGCCCGTAACACGCTTCACGCGCGAGGCGCTGGGGCTGCCGCTCTTCACGTGGACGGTGCGCTCGGCGCGCGAGCGCGAGATCGCGGCGAAATGGGCCGACGCGCCGGTCTTCGAGGGCTATCGAGCTTAACGGTCGATCGTACGGCGCAGGCGCCAGGCTTCTTCCTCGAGACGGATATTCGCGAGAATGCGGTCGAGGAGCAGCGTCGTGCGGCGGAAAAGCTCCGAGCCGCGTGTGTAGTCGGCGGGCGCGAAGAAATCGCAGCGACCGGCGCGGAAGAGATCGACGCATTTCGCCCGCGCCTTGCCGGGCGTGTGGACCGCGATCGCGTGGCCGCCGTTCTTGCGCATGACCGCCATGGACGGCACATCGGTATCGCCGTCACCAAAATAGATCATGTTCGCGAATGGGATCGGGCGCGCGTCCTCCGGCATGTGCTCGTTGATGGACTGGCCGAGGTTCTCGATGCCCTTGTTGATGCGGAACAGGTACTGCGTCTTGCCGGTGTCGGAGATGACGCGCTTCGGATAGGGCAGGTCGTAAGCGTCGAACCAGTATTCCGATGCGAACACATTGTGGAAGTGCGGACGGATGCGCGTCCCCTCGATGATCTCGACGAGGCCCGACGAGATCAGGTAGTGGCGCAGCTCCACGCCCTGGCTCTCGGCACGGATGGCGATGTACTCGGCGATCTCGCCGAACCAGGCTTCGACGCCGGGGAAGAGTTCGACGTCGCGGCCGAGGGCGACGAGGTCGTCGCGATCGATGCGCACGCCGCGCGCCTTGGCCTTCTTGTACATGAGGTGCATGTAGGTGATCAGCGGGTCGGCTTCCTGCTCGCGCGCGACCGTATTGCACTCCCGCCAGAAGGCTTTTGGATCTTCGCCGATCTTGGGGAGGAACGTGTACTCCTGCATGGGGCGTGGCGAGAGCGTTCCGTCGAAATCGTAGACGAGCGCGATTGTCTTCTTGCCGAAGCTCGCCTTGGCTGCGCCTGCGGCTGCCGTGCGGGCGCGGCCCGACCGCGCGCGCGTGCCGATGCTCGTCTGCTCCGCCATGGCATCCTCTCCGGTCCGCGATGCAACTCTCGGACGATCAGAGGCACGATTCGGCCGGCAAGACGAGGGCACGGGCGCCGAAATACAAAACGGACGACGCCAGAGGCATCGTCCGCTCGCTCAAACTTTCCTCAGGCCCCGCGGGCTACGCGCCCGACTTCTCCTGGGCGCCATCGGTATCGTCGCTGTCGCTCGTCGCTTCCTCGCGACGCGGGCGGCGCACGGGACGGCGCAGGAACTCCGGCTGGTCCTTCATCATGTCGAAGCGCTCGCGGCGGCGGGACGGCGCCTGCTCGCGCGGCGCGGGAGCGGCCTCGCCGGCTTCGATGACGGGCTGCGGCGGCTGCTCGGCGGGCGGCGCGGTCTCGCGCGGCGCCGGGCGTGCCTCTTCGCCGCCCTCGTTGCGCTCGCCACGGTCGTTGCGATAGTCCGGCCGCTCGTAGCGGCGGTCGCGGAAACGGGGATTGTCGTGGCGGTTATCCTGCTGGCGGCCGTGCTGGCGCCTGTCGTCGCGGCGGTCGTCTCGCCTCTCGTCGCGCCTGTCATCCCGGCGCTCGTCGCGACGATCCTCTCGCCGCTCCTCGTGGCGACCGTTCTCGTGGCGCTGCTGGGGCTGCGGCTGCGCTTCCTGGCCGGGGTGGCGGGCAAAGGCCGGAACCGAGGGCTGATCGCCCATGCCGGGATCGGCCGAGTCCACTTCGCCGTCCTCGCCCGGCTCGCCGAGATCGGCGCCCGGCATGTGGCGAGGGCGGTGGCCATTGGCATTCGCCGCATCGCCGCCCTGCTGCATCTGCTGCTCGCGGTAGGCGATGATCATGCGGTTGTAGTGTTCGGCGTGCTGGAGATAGTTCTCGGCAAGGACGGGATCGCCGGAGGACTGCGCATCACGGGCGAGGGCGATGTACTTGGCGGCGATGTCGGCCGCCGTGCCCCTGACTTTGACGTCCGGGCCGTTCGACTCGAAGCTGCGCGCGAGCGGGTTTTGCCCTTTGCGGTGGTGATGATGCTGGCTGCCATTGCCACCGCTGCTGCCGCGGCTACGCCCGCGGCGATGCTGCTGACCCTGCCTCATAGGCTCCCGTTCTTTCCTCGAAGAGTTCGTGCGTGATCAAGCACGCCGGAGCCCTCAACTTGTGGCTCCATTAAGAGCAGGCTCATCGCAAATCCGGTGACGCATGACGTTCGGTCATACCGCCACGGCGACAAGCAACAAGGCCCGCACAACACCGACCTACATCAGAGATGTCCCTGTGATCCTCTACGCACCGCCCCCGACCCAAGGCCCCAAGGTGCGACACACGTCTCGATCACGGAGTTCGGGTGGACTTGGCAGCTTTTGGCGCAAACGCACCTTCCTCTGCCTCTCACCAGCTGGGCCCGTCCTCCTGCCTGCGCGGTTCAAAACCGACTTGGCCCGGACGCGCCACATGCTTTGCCTGGGCCGTAAGCTAGCCTCCCTGATCGGCGATTCCAAGATTTATTTTCCACTTGCGACCAGATGTGGCAAACGCAACACAGCGTATGTTGCCACCAAGATCGCGCAACAACGGCCAATCGAGCGGCGCGGGCGTGAGGCCATGGTTTACGCCGAGCGCGGCGACCACTGCCGCCTGATCGTGCCCGACCTCGAATACGGCCCATCCATCGGGCTCCAGTACGCGCGAGGTATCTGCAAGGATCACCCTGTAGGCGTCGAGCCCGTCCGGCCCGCCATCCAGGGCCCTGTGCGGCTCCCAATGCGCCACCTCGGGCGCCAGAGACGCAATTTCATCACGCCGGATATAGGGCGGGTTCGTTACCAGGAGATGGTAGCGGCCTTCGACATCGTCAAGCCAGCGCGACTCAATGAAGCGGATGCGGTCGGCGAGGCCGTGGCGCTCGGCATTGTGGCGCGCCATGTCGAGGGCGGCAGCGCTGATATCGGTGGCGGTTGCCTGCGCGTTCGGTAGTGCTGCGAGGAGGGCGAGCGCGATGGCACCCGTGCCCGTACCGAGATCGAGGATCCTGAGAGGTGCATCGCGTGCGGGCATCGCGGTGGCGAGCGCGAGCGCCACGCTCACGATCGTTTCGGTATCGGGGCGCGGATCGAGCGTGTCGGCATTGAGGCCGAGCGAGAGGCCGTAGAACGCGCGTTCGCCGATGATCCGCGAGACGGGCTCACGGGCCGCTCGGCGTGCGATCACCTCGGCGAGACGCTGACGTGCTGTTGCATCGAGCACTTGCTCGGGTGCGCTGAGCAGAACCGCGCGCGAAACACCCAGTGCGTGCGCCACGAGATGGCGCGCATCGACGGCGGCATCCGATACGCCCGCCGTGGCGAGCTGATCCGTTGCCAGGCGCAGCTCTTCGCGGACCGTGCGGCCGGCGTTCTCGTCGCTGAAGGGCGCGCGGCTCACGCGGTCTGCCTCAGGTGCTCATCGACATGGCTGCGAGCTGGTTGGCTTGGTGGTCGGCGGTCAGCGCATCGATGACCTCGTCGAGCGCGGGACCGCCCTCCAGCAGCTCGTCGAGCTTGTGCAGCGTCAGGTTGATGCGGTGATCGGTGACGCGCCCTTGCGGGAAATTGTACGTGCGAATGCGCTGGGAGCGATCGCCGGAGCCGACCTGCCCCTTGCGCTCGGCGGCGCGCGCTTCGTCAGACTGCTGGCGCTGCATCTCGTAGAGTCGCGAGCGCAGCACCTGCATGGCGAGGCGACGGTTCTGGTGTTGCGATTTTTCGGCCGAGACGACGATGATGCCGGTCGGAATGTGCAGGATACGCACGGCCGATTCCGTCTTGTTCACGTGCTGACCGCCGGCGCCGCCCGCGCGCATGGTGTCGATCCTGAGCTCTTCGGGCTTGATCTCGAGATCGACCTCTTCCGGTTCCGGCAGCACGGCCACAGTTGCCGCGGACGTGTGAATGCGGCCGCTCGCTTCCGTCGCCGGCACGCGCTGCACGCGGTGCACGCCGGACTCGAACTTCAGCCGCGCGAACACGCCCTTGCCGGAGATCGAGGCGACGACCTCCTTGTAGCCGCCGAGGTCGTTCTCCGACATCGAGATGATCTCGACCTTCCAGCGATGAGGATCGGCATAGCGGCTGTACATGCGGAAGAGATCGGCGGCGAAGAGCGCGGCCTCGTCGCCGCCCGTGCCCGCACGCACCTCGAGGATGACGTCGGCATTGTCGGCTGAGTCCTTGGGCAGGAGCTGGACTCTCAGATCGTGCTCGAGCTGCTCGAGACGGTCGTTGACCGTGCGCAGCTCATCCTCGGCGAGGGCTGCCATCTCGCGGTCGCCGGCGCTCGCCTTGACCATGGCGGCGAGATCATCGCGCTCGCGCTCCGTGCCGCGCAGGGCCTCGATCGCCTGCACGACCGGGTCGATCTCGGCGAATTCCTTGGAAAGGCGCGCGAAGTCGGCCGCGCTCGGGCCGGCGTTGAGCTCGGCCTGCACGACGTGCCAGCGCTCGACCAGCCTGTCGAGCTTCTGTTGCGGGATGGACATGCGCTCTTCTTACGACCATTCGTGCCGCGGGGGGAGCGCGCTTTCTGGGCCGGATCGCCAGCGGATGCAACCATCCACCATGGCAGATGGATAAGCCTTATCCGCGCTAGTTGGCGGTGACCTGGAGCTTGTCGGCCTTGCGGCTGCTCGGATCGGCGACATCGATCCACTTCAGACCGTCGCGCCGCGGGGCGAGGCGGGCGGCCAGCGTATCGAGGCCGGCCAGCACAGGCTGCGCCACGGATGCAGGCAGCACGGCAATGGCCTCCCGCAAAGCGCGTGGCTGCGCCTGGATGCTCCATACGATCGAGGCGATGAGCACCATCGGTCCCGCTACCGCCATCAGCGCGCGGCCGCGTCCACGGCTCCCGCGACGAATGCGCCACCGCTTCTTGGGGACAGGGGCGGGCGTCGGCTTCGGCGTCGCGTGTCGGCGGGCTTTCGTCTTCAGCGCCGGGGCTTTGGGTGGAGCGCGATCAGCCGTTCGCTCGCTCGCCCGCAGCAAGGCGCCGAGGCTTCGATCGGGCGGTGCGCCGGCATGTGTAGGGTTGGTCTGCTCGTAGATGCGCTGCAGGAGCGGGCGCGGATCGACACGATGGAGCGCGCAAAGCCCCATCACGACGCGCTGTGTCTCTTCCCAATGCGGAAGCGCGCGCAGGCGGCCCTGCTCGAGCGTCATGATGATGTCGACGGTCGTGCCGAGACGCAGCGCAAGCTCCCCCGGCGTCATGCCGAGCGCAAGGCGCATATCGCCGATCAGCGAGCCGAGGTTCTCATCGAGGCCGGATGTCCGCTCCGACATCGCCATGATCTGTACGGGCGCCGTGCGGCCCCTCGTGCCTCGCGCACCCGTCCCCGTCGGCGCGCCGGCGTAGTCGGACTTCTTGAATACAGAACGCACGTTACTCGCTTCCGATACGCTGGTGCACGCCCTCGTCCTCGCGGCGCCGCAAGCCGTCCCCCGAGGTCGAGGTGCAATCCGTCAATTTGGCGGCGCCTTTGTGGCACCCGACAACGCCATCCCCATGACGTTGGCCCCATTACGCTGGACCCCACCTACGTCGACGAGTGTCGCGCGCAAACGTGGTCCTTGTCAAAGGTTTGTCGCGTATCGAGCAGAAGAGGCGTGGATGGGGTGGCGCTGCGATCGATGCCACCGTGCCGCGCGCATCAGCCTCCGGTCAGGAGCTTGTCCACCTCGGCGACGAGGTCCTTGAGGTGGAAGGGTTTCGAGAGAACACGCGCGTCCTTCGGTGCCGGCCTGTCGTTGTTGAGCGTGACGGCGGCAAAGCCGGTGATGAACATGATCTTCAGCTCGGGATCGATCTCGCTCGCGCGCCGCGCAAGCTCGATGCCGTCCATGCGCGGCATGACGATGTCCGTAAGCAGAAGCGAGAAGGGCTCTTCCTTGAGCCGGTCGTAGGCTTCCGCCCCATTGGCGAACGCAACAACCTCGTAGCCGGCCTTCGTCAGTGCGCGTGTGAGGAAGCCGCGCATCGAATCGTCGTCTTCCGCGAGCAGAATACGCTGCGCGGTAAGTGCCGATACCTTCGCCGTCATGCCTCGTGCCCCCGATCCGTCCCCATCCCGAAATATGGGGTAGTATGCACCGCGCGAGCTGGTGACGCCGGAATCTGACGCCAATTTGGTAAACTGCAAGTGAATACACAGCATTTCATCGCACGTGTAGTCACACGGATACTTCTCCGCGTCACGGTGCCGATCCACGTGCGCGCAATCGGGGACATTCCCGAGTACGTGCCCGTCGATACCCTAGAACGCTTAGAAAGCTTAGAAATAAAGGATAAGTGCGGCACTTGCGCCTGACTTCAACATATTCCCGGCAAAGCGACATGCTTATGATGGACAGTGACGGTTGCCCTTGGCAATCTTGTCGGCGAGCAGCGGCGAAGACCGGTGCGCGCGCGGCCGCCGGCACGGTCCAATCGACGGCTGTGACGACGCGGCAATCCAAAACGTGACGCAAGCGACAAAGGCCCCATGCTGGAAACCGAGCGCGCAGCCATCGAGCAGCATCTGACACCGCCCTACCTGCTGGCCGTGCCGCGCCTGCAGACGGTGCCGTTCGTGTTCTGCTCGCCGCACTCCGGGCGCGTGTACACCGATGCCTTTCTCGCATCCTCGCGCCTCAATGCCGCCGCGCTGCGCAAATCCGAGGACTGCTACGTCGACGATCTGTTCGCCGGTGTCGCCGCGCTCGGTGCGCCGCTCATCGCCGCCCGCTTTCCGCGCGCCTATGTGGACGTGAACCGCGAGCCCTACGAGCTCGATCCCGAGCTTTTCGAGGAGGCGCTGCCGCCTTTCGCCAACAGCCGCTCGATCCGAGTCGCGGGCGGGCTCGGCACGATCGCGCGCGTGGTTGCGGACGCGGAAGAGATCTACAAGCGGCGCCTGCCGCTCGCCGTCGCGCTCGAGCGCATCGAGCGGCTCTATAAGCCTTTCCACGGCGCGCTCGCGTCGCTCATCGATGCGACGGCACGGCGCTTCGGTGCCGCCATGCTCATCGACTGCCATTCCATGCCGTCGTCATCCACGGGCTATGTCGGGCCGCAGCGGCCGGACTTTGTGCTCGGCGATCGCTTCGGCGCTTCCTGCGACGGACGCCTCACGCGCTTCCTGCGCGAGGAGCTGACCGCGCTCGGCTACACCGTGCACCTCAATCGGCCGTATGCCGGTGGCTACATCACGGAATACTACGGTCGCCCGCAGCGCGGGCTACATGCGCTGCAGATAGAGATCAACCGCGCGCTCTATCTGAATGAGCGCACGTTCGAGAAGAAGCCCGGCTTCGCCGTCGTCGAGCGCCATCTGCGCACGGTCGCGGCGCGCCTCTTCAATGAGCTGCCGGGTATGCTCGGCGGGCGCGAAGCGGCGGAGTAGTCGCGCTTTCGGCGCCGGCTGCTGCGCAGGCGGGGCTTTCGCCCCGCACCCCAACGGGGGAGACCCCGGACCCCCTCTTTTTATGACTTGGTGGTCGCCGCAAGGGCATCCGAACCCCCTCTCCCCGCCCTTGCGGGGAGAGGG